>NZ_JBBMFP010000004.1:0-331593 GCF_040095955.1 Blautia caccae
ATCGCTTCGCGATGGGGCGAATACCTGCCGCCACTACTCTTTTGCACGGTCAGCGCAGTAAATGCGCAGACCTGACTAAACAGTTACTAATATTCTTTATATCCAACTTCCTGCAGTCTTGCATCTTTTGCAACGACCTGGTCTTTCAGCTCTTCTTTATAGTCTTTTAACTTCTGCAGCAGTTCCGGGTCGGAAGTTGCTAAAATCTTGGCTGCCAGAATACCGGCATTGGCTCCTCCGTTGATTGCAACTGTTGCAACCGGAATTCCGGACGGCATCTGTACGATGGAATACAGGGAGTCTCTTCCTCCTAAAGATGTGGTGTGCATGGGGATACCGATTACCGGCATGGGGAAAATCGCTGCACACATGCCTGGAAGGTGAGCTGCCATTCCTGCACCTGCAATGATGACTTTGAAATCTTTCTCCTCCGCTGTCTTTGCGTACTCAAAGAACACATCCGGTTCTCTGTGAGCTGAAATGATCTTCATCTCATACTCGATTCCAAATTTTTCCAACATGTCTGCTGCTTTTTTCATAACAGGCATATCGGAGTCACTTCCCATAACAATTCCAACTTTTGCCATGACTTTATCTCCTTTATTTTTGAATTTTGTTGTTGCTGGATTACGGGAATGCCAGAAGCAGTCCCGTGATAACAAGCTGTGCCCCGAAGATTTGCGGACCACAACGCTTACTTTCATCTTTACAGAACAATTTTACATAGAGTTCTAAATATTGTCAACCTCATATCTCATTTTTGATGGCAGCTTATAGGGGAAAAAGGCGGATTTTCACATAAAAAGGAAGCCGTTTTTCTCCGGCTTCCCAAAAATGTACAGGCTGCAGCCAAAAGTACAAGTCTTTCTCTGTCCTGTCAGTGTGAAATCTCTGCGCTGTCGGGGTTCATGGTATCTCCCTCGTATGTAACGGTAACCGTATCCCCAATCTGGTAAGAATCATCAAAACCGGAGAGTATGCCTGTGTCAAATCCGTAGACACCGCCGTCCGCTTCCATAATTCCCAGGGTGGAACCACTGATATCCTGAATGATACCGGTCACGGTCTGCGGGCCTCCGGGTTCTTCTGTACTATCATCCGTATCATCAGTGCCGGCAGTGTTATCCTCACTGTCAACATTTTCTACCTGTCCAGACGCTTCCTCCCCGGTATTGTATTCCTGCTGCCCGGATATTCCCGCGCCGGATTGGGCATCTGTCCCCTCTTCCTTCTTAGGCGATGCATCTTCTTGCTCCCCGTCCCCGGAAGTATCCGGCTTTTTCACTGGCTTTACCACCGTCTGCTCTTTTCTGTCCTTCGTTTTCTCTGTCCCATCCACCCCAGCCTCTGTCTTTTTTTGTGTATCTTTATCCTCCGCTTCGTTTTTTCCACATCCTGCCCCAAGTACGGATACTGCGAGCAGCCCTGCAAGCACAATTGCCGCTATACGTTTCTTCATAAATATTACTCCCCTTTTTCCCATGTAAATATTTGTCTCACAACATCTTCTTCCTCATTATACTGCACAAACAAAAGCAGAAAGCAAAATGTACATAATCGTCGTGATTTTTGACATAATCGTACAGAAATACATGTTTTTTTACAAAAGGAGGGCCGGGTCCGACATCTGTGGCCCGGCGTATGAAAAAGAAACATCACTCATCCAACACCCGGTTCAGCTCCTCCGTCCCCGGCAGTACAAAACGGCTGTCTTTTATGATGGGTATCCGGCTGCCGTCCCTTTTCACCGCTGTGATCTCTCCCAGCTCCTCATAAGGAATGGTAATATCCGTATGGCATCCGAAGTAGGCCTTGCCCGCATCGATCCTTCTTAAAACAGACACTTCATTGTCCCTGGCAATGATCTCTTTCCCGTCGGGATTATACACTGCGGTATCCTCAGACCAGCTGTAGCAAGTATCACCCACTGCAAAGTGCGGTCCCACCTTCTCCGCAATGAGAATAGGCAGAATGTCCTCAATCCGGTATTTCTTAGCCATCACATAGGCCGTGGTGTTGGTGCCGATGGCAAATTCCCCCAAGGGCAGCATATCGTGGTGGAACAGGATATTTTCCTTAATATAATCCCTGTTCTCCTCCTCTGTCTCAAAATTGGCGCAGATATAATCTGAAACTTTCCCATCCCGGAAAGTTATCTCCAGATTCCTGTAATACAAGCCGTCCAGATACACGCCTGACACGTGCAGCACACCGTTCGTTCCATGAAGAACCGGGCTTGTGAAGACTTCCCCCACAGGGATGTTCACATCTGCCAGACAGTTTTCAAAATTCGTCTGTTTTTCCGGATCTGTAAGGTCATGGAGGCGCACCGTCATATCCGTCCGGTTGCCGCCCCTGCCCTTGATCCTGACCTCGCACCCTTCATCCAGGGCATCAATAAGCTTCTGCTGGATTCCCTGATACAGACGATAGTCAAGGGTGTTCAGGCGCACGGTTTCCCGGAAAATATCCCCGAATTTCTCACCTATCTCACAGACCGGATAAGCAATGATGGTAAAGCTGCGCTCTTCCCCCTTGATATAGCGGTTCACGATCTGTCCCGCCTCATTGTCATAGGCCACCTGCAGTTTCTGCTGGTGGGATGACAGGGAAAAGGCCTCCTTTTTACTTACGGGAGTAAAAGGTGTTTCCCCGAAGGTCTCTATAACTGCCGGGCCTCCGTGGGTATTGGCAAGGTCTTTTACCTGCTCATAAGCCACCTGCATAACACGGAGCTTACGCTGTACAAACTCCTGGTTTAAAAACAGCGCCGCGTCATCCTTGTGGTCATAATCATACTGTTTATTTGGAATTGCCCCGTAATAGCCAATCCTGTGGTGCTGCTTTTTATTCACCGCATGGACGGCGCTCCGGTAGATCACAGGCTTTAGTCCCATGTCCTCAAACTGGCGGACAGCCGCCCTTACCATGCGCTCAAAACCAAGCTGATAACGGATATTCACACTGTTCTTTTTGGAAATGTCTTTTCTCCCGTTGACAAACCCGATCCTGTAACCTTCTGTAAAGGTACGGGCCATGGCCTCTGTCTCCTCCTCAGAAAAACGGTTCAGATATTCTGCCATGGCGATTTCATTCTCTGTCACATACTCCCCGTACTTATACAAATATCTGGAATCTGTAAGGTCACTGTCACAGACAATGCGCACAGCAAAATCAAGAGAAGGGTCCACCGCTTCCCGGATTCTTCTCCCAACCATCTCCTCACTGTAATCACTCACATACCAGTACAGGGTATCTCTTATCTCCTGCGCAGGCACTGTCGGCTCCTCCAGCAAATTGTAGATCTGCACATAAAGCTCCATGAGCACCGTCATATCAAAGAGGCGGTCCTCATAGGCATAGACAACGATCCCCCGCACCTCTGCTGCCAGAAAGGAAAGAAGCCTTCCGTACTCCTCCTGGAGCATACGCACCGCATAGGCCGGATTCGCGTAGGACGTCTCATAAGCTCCGGGCAGTATCCTGCCGTAAAGCTCCTCATTGTTCTTCTGAAGTTCTGAAAGGGCAGCATGTTCCAGCCATCCTTCCCTGATCTTCTCATGAAGGGTGAGCACATAATTCAGGTAGGATGTCATCTCATGAAAAAAGCCGCAAAATCTCTCCGGCACATCCATCTCCTGCTGCATTTCCCGGATTCTTCCCTTCACCAGTTCAAAACGTTCCTCCAAAAATGTATCCCTACTCATTTCTCAGATTTCCTTTTTCCACATTTTTGTCAAGAATGCCGTTCACATACTCCATCAGCAGCGCAGAGCCCTGTGCGGTTCCCGCATTCCTTTTCATGACCTGTGATCTCTTGATCTCATGCTCTCTCCAGGACTTGCCGTCTGTGGCGTCATTGAGCATCAGAGGCTGCACACAGTCAAGGGAGTGGGCGAATTTTGCCTCCGGTGTCTCGGAAGCCTCGAACTCCTCCCACAGATCCATCATCTTCTCCGCCTGGTCTTCCGGCAGCAGCCCGAAAATGCGTTTTGCCGCCTTCACCTCACGCTCCCGCTTATCCAGATGGCCGGCATCGTCATAGGCATAGGTATCCCCTGCGTCAATCTCTACAATATCGTGTATGAGAACCATGAGCATGGTCCTGGCAATATCAATCTTCTCATTGGCGTGCTCTGACAGAAGTGCTGCCATCAGCGCCAGATGCCAGGAGTGCTCTGCGTCATTCTCCCTGCGGATTCCGTCTGACAGGTAAGTCTGGCGGCGGACAAATTTACTCTTGTCAACCTCCAGCATAAATTCCATTTGTTTTTTTAATCTATCGTCCATATTTCCTCCTTATGAGATTCCTACCAAAAAAAGCGCAATCCAGATGACCATCAGCACGCCGTTGGCCACGGAACCGATCTTGCTGTAAAGAAATGCACGGTTCTGTTCCGAAAAGCTTTTCAGCCCCAGAATAAACCCGTAAACGGACAAGCCAAGAGCCAGGATTCCCATAGCTCCCAGATACATGCCGCCCTGTCCACTCATGACCAGGGAACAGATTGCTGCTCCAAAAAACAGCAGGCCGGACATCAGCGCCAGAATAGAGGATTCCACTCCGCCTCTGGTATGTCTTTTTTTTGTAAATGAATATTTATAGCGTTTCTTTGCCATGCTGTTTCCTCCTGTTTTTTCTATATATATAATGGCTCACGGCAAAAAGGATATATCCAAGTGCCGCACCAGTTGTATTCAAAATCATATCGTCCACATCAAAACATCCCAGCTTCGTGATAAGCTGTATGGTTTCCACGCAAAGGCTCAATGCAAAACCGGAAAAAGTGATAAAAAAGAATCCCCTTGCATTTCTGCAAATGATGGGAAGAATCAGGCCAAAAGGAACAAAACCTATTACATTTCCAAACAGATTGGATACCACTGCTAAGACTCCAAGCTGCTCTTTGTAAATCCAGAATCTTCTGATTTCCTGTAAGGGCGTCAGGTTGTAGTGGTATTCCCTCTGGGCAAACTCCACCCCGCTGAACCGCTCCGCGAAAAACAGGAAATAAATAAGCGCAAGTATATAAATCAGGAACAACACGGTTCCTGCCGCTTTGATTTTCCTTTTTGTTTTATTTTTCAATGTTCTAAACTCCTATTGCATAGTCTCTCCTATGTATGAAGAAGAGGGCCGCCTAAAACGCCCTCTTCCCTATTTTTGTGTTGTTCTGTCCGGCTAGAATGTGATCTCACTTCTTTTTCTTAAAAGTTTTGTTCCGTTGATAATAAGCATAACACCGCTGACAATTCCTGTAACTGCAGCGACAATTCCCAGTACCAGAGAGGTAACTCCGGCACGTGACATAGTCTTATAGATCTTTTCGTTCATCCAGCACACTTCCTTCCGTCCCGACAAAGTCAGATGATTATTGTTTACTCGTTTGCGCCATATTTCTCATAATATGCATCAATGGCTGCTTTCATCTTATCATCAATGATAACTTTTCCTTTGTACTCTTTGTTGTACAGATGCTCCACAACCTCCTCCATGGTTACAATGGCTGTTGTGGCAAGTCCGTACTTCTCTTCAATCTCTTTAAGTGCGCTCTTCTCGCCCTGTCCCCGCTCCATGCGGTCCACAGATACCACAAGGCCGATGGGGCTTACATTGCCCTGCGCCCTGATAATGGGTAGTGTCTCTGCGATGGAGGTGCCTGCTGTTGTCACGTCCTCGATGATGACCACCTTATCGCCGTCCTCAATAGGGCTTCCCAGAAGGATTCCCTTATCCCCATGGTCCTTTACTTCTTTCCTGTTGGAGCAGTAGCGGATATCTTTTCCGTAAAACTCACTGATCGCCATGGTTGCTGCTACTGTCAGCGGTATTCCCTTGTAGGCAGGTCCGAACAATACGTCAAAGTCAAATCCGAACTTGTCCGCAATGGCTCTGGCATAATATTCTCCCAGCTTGCGAAGCTGTGCTCCTGTTCTATAAAATCCGGTGTTTACGAAAAACGGGGTGTTCCGTCCGCTCTTTGTGACGAAGTCTCCGAATTTCAGCACCTGGCAGTCCACCATAAATTCAATAAATTCCTGTTTGTACGCTTCCATCGAATTTCCTCCTAGTTTTCTCTTCCCGTTTATTCTACCACACCAATCAGGGATTGAATATCCTGAATTTTATTTTTCTTCATATAATCTTCAATCCCCCGGACTGTCTCCACTGTTGCATAGGGGTTGGTGAAATTAGCTGTTCCTATGGACACGGCTGTGGCGCCGGCCAGGATAAATTCCAGAGCATCCTCAGCACTGCAGATGCCGCCCATGCCTATGATGGGCAGTTTCACCGCACGTGCTGTCTGGTAGACCATGCGGACAGCCACAGGTTTTAAACAGGGACCTGACATACCGCCTGTCTTGTTTGCCAGTGCAAATGTTCTCTTATTGATATCTATCTTCATGCCGGTCAGTGTGTTGATCAGGGAAAGCACATCCGCGCCGCCTGCCTCAGCGGCCTTTGCCATCTCTGTAATATCTGTCACATTTGGGCTGAGTTTCATGATAACCGGCTGTTTTGCATGCTTCTTTACTTCCCTGGTGATGGCTTCCACTGCTTTGGGATCCTGTCCGAATGCAATGCCGCCTTCCTTCACGTTAGGGCAGGAGATATTGATCTCCAGCATATCCACATCTTCCCCGGCCAGACGCTCCACTACTTCACAGTATTCCTCTGTACTCTTTCCGCATACATTGACAATGATCTTTGTATCATATTTTTTCAGGAAAGGGATGTCTCTCTCGCAGAACACGTCAATACCGGGATTCTGCAGGCCGATGGCGTTCAACATGCCGCAGGAAGTCTCCGCGATACGCGGTGTGGGATTGCCCGGCCAGGGTACACTTGCCACACCCTTTGTGACAACAGCACCAAGGCAGCTCAAATCCACAAATTCGCTGTATTCTGCCCCGGAGCCAAAGGTTCCTGAGGCTGTCATAACAGGATTCTTCAGTTCCACACCTGCCAGATTCACTTTTGTATTCATCAAAGCTCTACCTCCGTGCTCAAAAATACCGGGCCGTCCTTGCAGATTCTCTTGTTATGCACATGGGAGTGTCCGTCCACTTCCTTTGACTGACAGACACAGGCCAGACAGGCACCGATTCCGCATGCCATCTTCTCCTCCAGGGAGATATAGCATGTTATTTTCTTTTCCTCTGCATAGGCCTTCACAGCCCGCAGCATGGGGGTCGGGCCGCAGGCAAGGATGACTTCCGGCTCTATATGGTTCTCACGGATGGCATCCATAACATTGCCTTTCGTACCAACACTTCCATCCTCTGTTGTGATAAAAAGCCTTCCCGCTGCCTCCAGCTCTTTTACGAGGAAGAGGTCTGCGCTTCGGTAACCGGATATGATGGTCACATCCGCATCCGCCTCTTTGGCAGTCTGCAGCATTGGGGGCACGCCGATGCCGCCGCCCATCATGAGCACGCGTTTTCCCCTGATCTCCTCCATCGGGAACCCATTGCCCAGAGGTCCCAGTATATCCAGAGTGTCACCTGCACAGGCTTTTGAAAATTCCTCTGTACCTTTGCCAACTGTTCTGTATACGATCCGCAGGCTTCCCGCTTCTCTGTCTATCTCACACAGGCTGATGGGGCGGGGCAGCATTCTGCTCTGGTCCCTGCTGTAGACAGAGATAAACTGTCCCGGTTTGGCGACTGCCGCAATCTCTTCTGCTGCCAGCCACATGCTGTACACACCCTCAGCCAGCTTCTCCTGCCGGATCACTGTACTTGTTATCTTTGCTTTTGCCATGGTCCTCTCCTTATTTTACAGCCTTAAGAGCGCCGTCAATGTCTGCGATCATATCTTCCACTGCTCTGCGGGATGCATCCGCGAAATTCGCTTCGCCGATTTCGGCGTATTTTTCCTGCTTGTAGGCAGCAATAATACCGCGGGAGGAATTTACAATGGCTCCCAGGCCGTCTTCATTAAAGAAATGCACCAGGTCTTTTCCCTGTCCGCCCTGGGCACCGTATCCCGGAACCAAGATGTAGGCTTTCGGCATGATCCGGCGAAGGATCTTACCCATCTCGGGATAAGTGGCACCTACCACGGCACCGATATAGCTGTATGAATCGCCCATGCATTCCTGACCCCACTCGGCAACTTTTTCTCCCACCAGTTCATAGAGCGGTCTTCCGTTTACTAACTGGTCCTGGAACTCCCCGCTGGACGGATTGGAGGTCTTTACAAGGATGAAAAGACCTTTTTTCTCCTTTTTACACACATCAATAAACGGGTTCACACCGTCTGATCCCAGATACGGATTCACAGTCACAAAATCCTCATCAAATCCGGCGTACTCCTTGCTGCCCACCTGAACCCTGCCGATGTGGCCGGCTGCGTAAGCGGCAGATGTGGAACCGATATCACCGCGCTTGATATCACCGATGACAACCAGGTCCTTTTCTTTACAGTAATCCACTGTCTTCTTAAAAGCCATAAGACCCGGGATACCAAACTGCTCATACATGGCGATCTGCGGTTTTACTGCCGGAATCAGGTCATGGGTGGCGTCCACAATTGCTTTATTGAACTGCCAGACAGCTTCTGCCGCCCCTTCCAGGGTCTCGCCGCACTCTTTGAATGCAGCATCCTGGATGTGTTTCGGAATATAATTGAGCATAGGGTCCAGACCCACCACGATAGGTGCGTGGGTCTTCCTGATCTTCTCTGTAAGTTTATTAATCATGATTTTTCCTCCGTGAGTGAAATTATTTTATTGTCTGATCATGCCGTCCTGGATATAGGCAATCTTACCGTCGCAGATCGTGGCTTTTACCAGACCTTTTACCCTGCGGCCGTTGAATGGCGTGTTCTTTCCTTTTGAAAGGAAAGTCATGGAATCAATAACATATTCTGCATCCGGGTCGATGATGGTCACATCAGCGGCTTTTCCCTCTTCCAGAGAGCCTCTGTCAAGACCGATGATCTTAGCAGGATTATAGCTCATTTTTTCCGCCATCTGCATGGGTGTCAGAATCCCCTTGTCCACCAGCTCCGTGATGGTGAGGGCAACGGATGTCTCCAGCCCCACAATGCCGAAGGGCGCTCTGGTGATGGGCATGGTCTTCTCCTCACGGCTGTGAGGCGCATGATCTGTACTGATGACATCCATAATATCATCCTTCAGGCCGCGGATCAGTGCGTCCCTGTCCTCTTTTGTGCGCAGAGGCGGATTCATCTTATAGTTGGCGTCATTGGGGTCCACATCGTCAGAAGTCAGTGTGAAGTGGTGGGGGCATACTTCGCCTGTCACCTTGATCCCCTCCTTTTTCGCCAGTTCTACCATGCGGACACTCTCCTTGGTGGAGCAATGGCACAGATGAAGCTTGGCTCCTGTCTCTTTTGCCAGGATAATGTCCCTTGCCGCAATGATGTCCTCCACTGCGTTGCTGATTCCCGGCAGTCCCATCTCTCTGGAATGCTCGTCCTCATTGACGCAGCCCTTGCCCACAATATTCCGGTCTTCACAGTGGGCAAATACGGGAATATCGTATTTTGCCGCAATTCCCATGGCATTTTTATATAATCTGGCATTCATGACGGATTTGCCGTCCTCGCTGATGGCAGGTACGCCCTGCTCGATCATCTCCTCAATATCCGCCAGTTCCTCACCGGCCTGTCCTTTTGTAATGGCACCGATCTGCATTACATGGATAGGAGACAATTCTTTTGCTTTATTCTGAACGTATTTCACACGGTCCGCGCTGTCGATGACCGGCTTGGTATTGGGCATGGCAAGAATTGTGGTGAATCCGCCTCTGGCTGCTGCCTTGGAGCCTGACACAATATCTTCTTTATAAGTCAGCCCCGGGTCCCGCAGATGCACATGCAGGTCAATGAGCCCGGGCATTACATAGCAGCCTGAAGCGTCGATGACTTTATCTGTCTTATCCTTTGGCTTAAGGCCCTTGCCTGTCTTTTTCACTTTGCCGCCCTCTATATAGAGGTCGCTTATTTCGTCTGTCTTTGTTGCCGGATCGATGATACGTCCGTTCCTGATTAAAATATTCATAAATTCTTCCTCCGGGACTTTACATCTTTTGATTTTAATAGTAACATACACAATTTCTTTCGTCAATTATACATTTTTACTTGACTTTTTTTCGATTTGCGAATATACTGAATTTGTTAAAGGAATATTGGATATAAATAATTGAAAGTGCATTTAATAAGCTTCCGGTTATCGTGATGTTAAGCGGTTTTTAGAGATTGTATTATTTCTTATTTATAATACCCTCTCTAAAGACCGCTTATTTTTCATAAATAATGGGAACTTTCCACGAAGCGTGCTTCCTGTTTTCTTTATCCAATCCTAATTTTTATTTTTTATTTTATGGAGGTAACACTATGAACAAGGGAACTGTAAAATGGTTTAATGCAGAAAAAGGCTACGGATTCATCACAGGTGAAGACGGACAGGATGTATTCGTACACTTCTCCGCTATCAATGGAGATGGTTTTAAATCCCTGGAAGAAGGACAGGCTGTATCTTATGATTTAACTGAAGGCGCTCGTGGAATGCAGGCAGCTAACGTAGAAAAATTATAATTTCCGGATAAACTGTACGAAAAATGCGGCTGGGCAGAATCTTCTGCCCAGCCGTTTTTTATTCTATTTCCTGCTGCTTTTCTTATTCTCATACATATTCCTGTCCGCCCGGCCGATCAGTTCATGAAGCCACTCATCTGATTCCCCCGTTTTTCTGCCTGTGGCAATCCCTGCCGCTATGGAAATCTTCACCTCGTGTTCCTGATTATACTTCTCCTGGGCTTCCTCCAGATTCTTCTCCCATGACCGGATGCTCTGCAGACGCTTTAAAAATATCAGGAACTCATCGCCGCCGATTCTGTAAATCTCGCCAAATCCACAGAATGCCTCCCTCAGACACCGGGCACATCCCTTGATCATCTCATCCCCGGCTCTGTGTCCAAAAGTGTCATTTACTTTCTTAAGGCCGTTTAAATCTACCATGACCGCTGACAGTTCCTGTCCCCGGGTCATCGTCTCCTGCAGTTCCTGCAGGCGCATCTCATATGCGGAGCGGTTTCCAAGCTTTGTCATAATATCCATATAGGCCAGCTCCTCAAGAATCCTGTCCCCGGTCCTATCCTCCAGGATTTCATTTACCTGACGTACCGTCATCCTGAGCAGTGCGCACACAAAGCCCAAAAGTCCAAGCTGATAATACATGGCATACCTGCTGCCCACCCCGGTATAAAAGGAGACCAGGGATACCACTGCCATGACTATGAGGAAAAAGACACCGCCAAGGAAAATCCTGGCGTACTGGGCCTTACTGCTTCTCAGCTCTTTTACCATATAAATCACAGAACAGATCATGGCAGCCACATAGAGGATATGGGTGATCGGAAGCATCTGCATCAGTTTACGTCCGCCCATCAGGTACACAAGACTCTGCACCAGTACATTGCCGGCCAGTATTGTCTTCATCCAGTCCAGCATGGCTGATCTCCTCTGGCAGACTTCTCCGATAAAGGAAAGCATGGGGATGGGGATCATATAAAACGCATAAAAGGATATCAGGCAGATCAGTCTGGGCCATGGCGATAAGAATACCATGAATTTGGAATCTGTAAGGATCCAGACTGCTGATACCAGGATAAAGATCCAGGCATAAAACACGCTGGATACATGCACAGCCTCCCTGACTCTCAAAAGAAGCCAGAGGAGAAACATACCCGCGCTCAGCACCAGGAGCACCACACAGAATATGATCCTGGGACATTCCCGCACCCGGATATCCAAAAGCATGCTTTCCCTGCTGTCCAGACAGATCACGGGAACCTGAACCAGCCCTTCTCTATAAAAGCCGCTGAATATGACGGTTATCTCTTTTCCGGCATCTTCCCTGCCAAGCCTTGTCATACAAAAGTTGTTTCCCAGCATACCGTGAAATGTCCCTGTCTGCTGTTCCGTATACCGGTATCTTGACACACCGTCAACGTATATTTCAACCTGCTGGTAATGGTTCAGAAATCCCAGATATTTTTCCTCCTCGGAAAATTCAGGGATGGTCTGCCTAAGAATGATCTTCCCTCCCCGGATCTTTATTTGGGATGGGACCTCACACGTCTTCTCTGTGCCGTCATCCGCCTGATAGTGCCAGCCGGTATCCCACTGATTAACACTGCTGCCTTTCTCCCGCACATTCCGGGGTTCCGGTTCTGCCTGCAATGCCGTAAACACGCCCAGCACAGCCATGATCACAACTGTAAAAAATAAAATCCAGTGCCGGATCTTCCCGACCCTCTTTTCTCTCAACCGCAATTCCTCCATTTAAAACATACTGCTGTGAAGTATCCTCCGCGCGCTGCGCGCCTTTCGCTGTCCGTGCCTTCCCGCTTAACAAGAAAAAAGGAAATGCATCTTAGCATTTCCCATTCTGCCTTCCCTGTATGCCTATTCGGCTGTCTCTCCTGCAGTAAGCTCCTGGAGATAATCTGTCATGGCTGTCACGTTCATTTCTGTAGTTGTGGCCTCTCCCTCTGCGTCGTCTTTTGTAGCAAGACCGTAGGCAGAATAGCCAATCCATCCAACGATCAGCAGACAAACCGCAGAAACAATGATCTTCTCAAGCAAAAGTTCACGTGCTTCTTTTTTCTGGATCTTGTCGCGGTTATTTTTATAATTTTTATACTTATCGACTTTTTCCTGACTCATGATGCTTCTCCTTATGTAAAGTTATGAATATTCCTTGATTTTTAATTATAGCATATCTTTCTTTATTTTACCACTCTTTTGAGACTTCTTCTTCCCTGATTCCGTACTGCTCCATAAATTCCTGAAGGTCTGCCCTGCTTTTGATCAGACACACTTCCTGGAATTTTCCTGTCTTCAGATCCTTGAATCCTGCCACCTGCTCTCCGGTGCAGATGCTGGATTTGAGCACAGGCTTCACGGCTGTGCGGTCGAAGGGAATGACCTCTTTTTTCTTTTTCCTGCCAAACACAGAACCACGATCCTTTCTCTTATACCAGTCCCAGGGTTTTTAATAAGAACAGCCAGCCGGTCAGTGTAAATGCGGAAAAAAAGGTAGTCAGCATTACCGTACTGGAAGTCAGCACTCCCTCATGGCCCATATTTTTCGCCATGACAAAACAACTCACCGTTGTAGCTGACCCCAGCATGACCAGTATGGCGATCAGCCGCTCCTTCGTATAGCCCAGCCGGACAGCCAGGGGAAGGAATACAGCAGCCAGCACCACCAGTTTGATCAGACTTGCCAGCACGGAGGGGCGCAGCTTTGCCAGTGCTTTCTTTCCCTCAAAGGATGCACCCATAGCCATAAGACCGAGAGGGGTTGCCAGAACTGCCACATTCTTCACTGTCTTCTGCATGATCTCCGGCTGCGGGATCCTAAGGACAGACCACAGAATCCCTGCCAGGATTCCCAGTATGATGGGATTGGTGACAATGCCCTTTGCTGTTTTCAGCAGCAGTTTTCGGTCAAGCTTTTTTCTCCCGGGCTTCATAAGGGAGAGAATCACCACCGCCGCCGCGTTGTAGAGGGGAACTGTCCCCACGATCATAAGGGGGGCCATACCGGAACTGCCGTAGATATTCTGTATAAAGGCAATCCCCAGGATCGCTGCGCTGCTTCGGTAGGAAGCCTGCACAAACTCCCCGCGGATCTCCTCCTCCACCAGCAGCCTGGCAAGGAGGGCGATCACGGTGATACTCACCAGCGTGGCGAGAAAGCAGAACAGTACAAAACCGCCGTCCCAGCTTTTCCGCACATCCACAGAGGATATATCCCGGAACACCAGGGCCGGTATGGCTGCCACGAAGACAAAACGGTTGAGCTTTGCCACAAAGTCAGCATTCATCAGCCCCAGATACCTGAACAGAAGGCCCAGAAGCATGGTGAGGAAAATGGGCAGTGTGGCATTCAGGCTGAATATAAGATTCTCCAATGAGCTCAGCCTTCCTTCACCAGTACCTTCAGGATCTCACCGATGTACATGGTGTGATAATCTTTCTCAGGGTACCATTTTTCATCATTCTCCGGAGCATCAAAGTTTTCCGGGAAGAGGTCTCCGTGATACATCTTTTTGCAGACAAACACCAGGCTGGCCTCCTCAAACGCGGGAGCGCCGTCCACAAAACAAGCAGTAAGTCCGGCCTCACTGATCTTGTCTCTGTCACGGCCTGACACGCTGCCGCATAAGCTTAATGCTTTTTTGTACCCTTCAGGGAAGAAGGAGATGGTAAAGGTGTCATTTGCGTCCACAAATTCCTTTGTGTAGCGCTGGGGACGGATATAGGCTGTCACCACATCTTTGCCCCAGATCACACCAACGCCGCCCCAGCTTGCAGTCATGGTATTATATTTTTCCTCTGTACCTGCTGTGATCAGCATCCACTCTTTTCCTATCTTTGTAAATGGATTGAACTGTAATTCCTCTGCTTTTACCTCTTTAAATGCCATAATAATTCCTTCCTTTCTCCCGGCCTGTATTCAGCAGCCGTTCAGACGTCTGAACGGACACTATAATCTGCCGTATAATTTTGTCATATGCCAGATCCTGCCTTTTAATTCATCCGAAAATGCATTTTTGCTCATTCTCCACTTCCAGTTGTCCCCTAATGTGGATGGCGTATTGATCCTGGCCTCGCTGCCGAGCCCCAGATAATCCTGCACGGGTATGATGCAGGTATCAGCCACACTGCGCATGGCAAGGCTGATCAGATCCCAGTGCTGCTCCTCTTTCGGTGTATGGAAGCTGTTCATATATCTAAGGGCCACATCCCTGTCCCAGTCAGTCATGTGCTCATACCAGCCCACAGTGGTGTCATTGTCATGGGTTCCTGTGTAGACCACACAGTTTCTGTCATACTTGTAGGTGAGATAGTCGCTGTTCTCACTGGTGTCAAAGGCAAACTGCAGCACCTTCATGCCCGGATACCCGCTGTCCCGCAGAAGCTTGTAAACGGTCTCCGTGAGAAATCCCAGATCCTCAGCAATGATGTTCCTCTCCCCAAGCTCCTCTTTCATGGTATGGAACAGGTCCATGCCCGGTCCCTTTTCCCAGTGGCCGTTCTGTGCGGTCTCATCTCCGTAGGGAATGGAATAATACTCATCAAATCCCCTGAAATGGTCAATCCGCACAATGTCAAAAAGCTTGAAACAGTGGGCAATCCTGCGCATCCACCAGCCGTAGTGCATTCTCTTGTGGTAATCCCAGCGGTACAGGGGATTGCCCCAGAGCTGGCCTGTGGCAGAGAACCCGTCCGGCGGACAGCCTGCCACAGCCACCGGCAGATTGTTCTCATCCAACTGGAACAGCTCCGGATTCGCCCAGGTATCCGCACTGTCAAAGGCCACATAGATGGGAATGTCCCCAACGATCTGAATCCCTTTTTCATGGGCATAGTTCTTTACATTCTTCCACTGCTCAAAAAACTCGAACTGCAGATACTGGTAAAAGATAATGTCCTCCCGCAGCTCGTCCTGATATCTCTTCAGGGCAGCCGGCTCTCTCAGACGCACTTCCTCATCCCACTCGATCCAGCTTTTGCCGCCGAATTTGTTTTTCACAGCCATATACAGGGCATAGTCATCCAGCCAGTGGTTGTTCTCCACACAGAAGGTAAGAAAATTCCCGTCAGACAGGATTTTGCTCCTTTCAAAGGCCTTCCGAAGAAGAGGAAAACGGCTCTCATATATTTTTCCGTAATCAATATAGGAGGGATGATCTCCCCAGTCACAGGCGTCGCACTCTTCCTTTGTCAGCCATCCTTTCCCGATCAGGACGTTCAGATCGATGAAATAGGGATTGCCTGCAAAGGTGGAAAAGGATTGATAGGGGGAATCCCCGTAGCTGGTAGGTCCCAGCGGCAGTATCTGCCAGAGTTTCTGACCCGTATCTCTTAAAAGATCAATAAACTCATATGCCTCCTTAGAAAATGCTCCAATGCCGTATGGAGACGGCAGACTGGCTATTGGCAGCAGCATTCCACTTCTTCTCATATCACAATTCCTCTTCCTTGCCGTTTTTATAGTCAATTTTTATCAGGGTCAGCCCCCGCGCCGGGGCGGTGGGGCCGGCTGCCTTCCTGTCTCTGGCAGCCAGTATATCCTGCATCTTTTCCGGCGGATAGGCTCCACCGCCGATCTCCATCAGCGTGCCGGCCAGAATCCGCACCATATTATACAAAAATCCGCTGCCCGTGATGCGTATGGTGATCAGGTCATTCTCACGTTCCACCGAAAAGCTGTGGATGGTCCTGACGGTTGTCTTCACCTGCGCTCCCGCACCGCAGAAACTTTTAAAATCATGTTCGCCCAGCAGGTACGCCCCTGCCTGTCTCATCTTCTCAATATCCATGGGGATATAAGTAAAATGGGAGTAAAAGCGCTCTGTTGGCACCGGAAATCTTCTGTTCAGTATCCGGTATTCATATGTCTTCTCACTGACCCGGTACCTGGGATGAAAATCCCTGCTGACCTCCCTTGACCGCTGGATCCGGATATCTTCAGGAAGCCGCTGGTTCAGGGCGTAGGAAATCTTCTCCCCCGGCATTCTGGCGTTGGTGTCGAACACAGCCACATTGCCCAGGGCATGGACGCCTGCGTCGGTTCTGCTGGCGCCTATGGTCTCCACAGGCTCCTTTAACAGCTCCGCCAGATGGCGGTTCAGCACCTCCTGTACGGTGATCCCGTTTGGCTGTACCTGCCAGCCGCAGTAATTTGTGCCGTCATAGGCCACTTCCAGCATTACACGTTTCATACGGCGCCTCCTAGATCAGCACGCGGATCGCGATGTCCGCGGCCAGGTACAAAAAGATGCACAGGTAAGCTGAGGTGTCCCTGCTGTGGTATTTGAGAGGCTTCATAGATGTCCTGTTCTCACCGCCGTGATAACAGCGTGCCTCCATGGCCATAGCAAGATCATCTGCCCTTCTGAACGCGGAGATGAAAAGGGGAACCAGAAGCGGCAGCAGGTTCTTAGCCTTCTGGATCAGATTCCCGTTCTCAAAATCAGCGCCTCTGGCGATCTGTGCCTTCATGATCTTATCTGTCTCCTCCATAAGGATGGGAATGAATCTGAGGGCAATGGACATCATCATGGCGATATCATGTACCGGCACCCTGATCTTATTCAGCGGCCTCATAAGTCTCTCCAGACCGTCTGTGAGCTGGTTCGGCGTAGTGGTCAGTGTCATGACTGAGGAACCGATAACCAGATAGATCAGCCGGATACCGATCTTCACAGCCTGCAGGATACCCTCCTGTGTGATCTTGAAGATCCAGAACTGCCACAGCACCTTGCCCGGTATTAAAAACAGATTGAAGGCAACAGTGATCAGCAGAATAAAGAACAGCGGTTTCAGCCCTTTCAGCATAAACTTAACGGGGACCTTTGACATGATGATGACTGCTGCCAGAAAAACCGTTGCCAGCAGATATCCCCAGAAGGAATTTGCCACAAAAAGTGACACCAGAAACATGATGGTTCCCACAAACTTCACGCGGGGGTCCAGCCTGTGGAGAATGGAATCCGCAGGGTAATATTGTCCGATGGTTATATCTCTTATCATTTGTCCAATCTCTCCAGTGCCTGTAATATACTTGCCTTTGCCTCCTCCACCGTGGTGGCTGAGGTATCCACATGCAGCCCGCGTTCCCCCAAAGCGTGCATGATGTAAGTGATCTGAGGCGCCGCAAGCCCCATGGCCTCCAGCTCCTTATAGTGGGAAAAGACTTCTCTCGGCACACCGTCAAATGCCTTTTCCCCTTTATTCATTACGATCATGCGCTCCACGTATTTGGCAATGTCCTCCATACTGTGGGATACCAGGATCACAGTGATTCCCCGCAGACTGTGCAGGGATGCGATCTGGTCCAGTATCTCATCCCGCCCCTGGGGGTCCAGGCCTGCCGTGGGTTCATCCAGGATCAGCACCTCCGGCTCCATGGCCAGCACACCCGCAATGGCTGCCCGCCGCTTCTGCCCTCCCGACAGCTCAAAGGGGGAGCTTTTATAAAACTTTTCGGAAAGCCCTGCCTGGGTCAGCGCCCTGACAGCTCTCTCCTCGGCTTCCTCTTTGGAAAGACCCAGATTCTTCGGCCCGAAGCAGACATCCTCAAGAACCTCCGCCTCAAAGAGCTGATGCTCCGGATACTGGAACACCAGTCCCACTTTGCTTCTCAGTTTCTGCCTGTCATATTTTTCCGCCCATATATCCTGGCCGTTGTAGAGGACTTTGCCTGATGTGGGTTTCATAAGGCCGTTGAAATGCTGTATCAGTGTGGATTTTCCGCTTCCCGTGTGTCCTATGATGCCCATGAACTGGCCGTCCGGAATCTCCATATCCACATCCTTTAAGGCGTGCATCTCATAGACTGTTCCCGGACTGTATGTGTATGTGATATGCTCTAATTTTATTGACATAATGCGTTCACCAATTCCTCTGTCGTCAGAATTCCCGCAGGTATCTTCACCCCTGCCTGCTTCAGCTCATAGGCCAGAAGTGTGACCTGGGGCACATCCAGGCGGTAGGATTTCAGCTCCTCCACCCTGGAAAAGACCTCTCTGGGTGTTCCCTGCATCACTACTTTTCCCTGGTCCATGACGAACACCTTGTCCGCGTTCACCACTTCCTCCATATAATGCGTGATCAGAACCACTGTGATGCCTTCCTTTTCATTGAGCTCCTTTACTGCCCGGAGCACTTCTTTTCTGCCGTTTGGGTCCAGCATGGCTGTGGGTTCGTCCAGAATAATGCATTTGGGATGCATGGCCATGACACCTGCTATGGCAACCCTCTGCTTCTGTCCGCCTGACAGCTTATTTGGTGAATGGTGGCGGTAGGCAGTCATACCCACTGCCTCCAGACTTTCATTCACTCTCTGCCAGATATCATCCGTGGGGATTCCCATATTCTCAGGGCCGAAGCCCACGTCCTCCTCCACCACGGTACCGATGATCTGATTGTCGGGATTTTGGAAGACCATTCCTGCCTTCTGGCGGATCTTCCAGATATCCTCCTCCTCCGTGGTGTTCATGCCGTCCAGCCACAGCGCACCCTCCGTAGGAAACAAAAGGGCATTGATATGCTTCGCCAGCGTGGATTTTCCGGAGCCGTTGTGTCCCAGGACAGCAATAAACTGTCCTGCCTCGATATCCAGCTCCACATTGTCAAGGGCTCTGTACGTGCCCTCCACATGGCCGCTTTCATCGTATTTATAATAGTCATGCACCAGTTTAATGGCTTTTACAATTCCCATTTTATATCCTTTCCATTGTACCTGATTGTAACTATCCAGTCAACTGAATCGTTACTCCTGCCCGCAGCTAGTCACTGCAGGTATATCTGTAAACCTCCATATCCTCGCAGTCATCCTCCAGACGGTAATCAATCTTGGAAAAGCCCAGCTTGCGCGCCAGCTTTTTGGAAGCCAGATTGGCACTGCGTATTCTGCAGTACAGATACACAGCCCCTCTTTTCTTTGCCTCCTCCAGGATGCCGCGGCAGGCTTCATAGGCAAAACCTTTTCTTCTGTGTTTTTCATCGATCAGATATCCCAGCTCTACCACAGAGCTGTTGTGGTTCCAGATCTTCGGCTCTACACCGGCGCGGCCCACGATGGTGCCGCTCTCCTTCTCCTCCAGAACCCAGTATCCCATATCACACATTTCGTACATGTACTTGCGGTATGAAGGAAATGCCTCCAGTTCCTCCTCCAGGCTTTTTTCCACGCCCTCCGCAGTGTCGGGTGTGCCCTGGCTTGTGATCTCCATCATTTTGGGGATATCCCGCTCAGACATTTCCCGGATGCGCAGTCTTTCTGTCTCACAGACCACTGCGGGAAGATGTCTGCCATGACAGTACACTTTCTCCAAAAAAGCTGTGTCAATCTCTTCATATCCCTCTATGACCATATCTGCAGAACTGAGATCCTGTTTTCCGGAATCAGGATTGAAGTAGGCAATACAGACGATGCCCGCTGCCTTTGCAGCCCTGCATCCGTTGGCGGAATCCTCCAGTATGAGACACTCCTCCGGATCCAGCCCCATCTGCTTTGCCGTCTCCAGAAATACATCCGGCGCCGGTTTTGGGTTCTTCACCTGCTCCCCGCTCACCAGAATGTCAAAATAGCTGTCGATTCCCAGGGTTGTCACCACCTGCCGGATGTAGGAAAGGGGAGAGGAGGACGCGATCGCCAGGCAGTATCCACCGTCTTTTAAGCGTTTCAGAAGCTGGGGTACCCCCTCGATCATGGGGAATCCTTCCTCTTTTATGACCTGTTCCTTTATCTGTTTCATGGTCTTTACCAGTTCCTCGTCATCCCTGGAAATCTCGTAGTTGTCGTGCAGTATATCCATTAAAAAACCATTGGTGGAACCGATACATGGTTTGTAAATTTCGTAATCCAGTTCAATCCCCCGCGCTGCAAGCGTCTGTTTCCAGACTCTGTAGTGGACCGGCTCACTGTTTATAAGCACGCCGTCCATATCGAAAATAATTCCTTTTAACATACTATCTCCCTTTTAACGGAACTTTACCCTGTATTCAGAATCTCTGCGGCAAAGCGCTGTAACGAAAAACAGGGAGTGCCGCTGTCAAAGCGACACTCCCTCGTATCTCTACACGGTTCTACGCCGGCTCAAACAGCAAACTTTCCGCCAGCTCCCAGATCTCCTCCCTGCCCTGTTTTGTCTCGGCAGAAAAAGGGATCACGGCAGTACCCGGACGCAGCACAAGCCCTTCTTTCAGGGCTTTCACATGCTTGGGCACCTGGCTTCTCTTTAATTTGTCCACTTTTGTTGCTATGATAATCGGCTCATATCCGTTGTGCACAATCCAGTCATACATGGTTTTATCATTTGCAGATGGGTCATGGCGGATATCAATGAGAAGAAACACTGCTCGTAACTCTTTGGTATTCTGCAGATATCTCTCGATCAGCTTTCCCCATTGTTCCTTTACTGCCTGGGCCACCTTTGCATATCCGTAACCCGGCAGGTCCACCAGGTACAGCGCATCGTTCACATTATAAAAATTTATAGTCTGTGTCTTTCCGGGGGATGCGCTGGTCCTTGCCAGGGATTTCCTGTTCATAAGCGCATTGATCAGGGATGATTTCCCCACGTTGGATTTCCCCGCAAATGCGATGTGCGGCAGCTCCGTTTTTGGAAGCGTGCTGGTGACACCGCAGACAATATCCAGTGATACATTCTTAATTACCATCTTTCATCCTCCGAATATGGTTTCAGACAAAAGCCTGCGCCAGCACCTCTTCCATTGTGCTGACGAATAGGATTAAAAGGCCGTCTGTGATCTCTTGTTCCATTTCTTCAATATCCGGTCTGTTCTCCGCCGGGACCAGTACGGTCTCAATGCCTGCGCTCTTGGCTGCCAGAAGTTTTTCCTTCAGGCCGCCGATGGGCAGGACCCTGCCCCGGAGGGTAATCTCACCGGTCATGGCAAGATTGGCCTTCACCGGAGTTCCCGTCACCGCGGAGAGCATGGCTGTAGCCATGGTAATTCCCGCAGAGGGGCCGTCCTTCGGAACAGCACCTTCAGGAATGTGGATATGTAAATCGTGTTCCTGGAAAAATTCAGGTTTTATATTATACTTATCAGCAATGGAACGGATGTAGCTTACACCGGTCTGGGCCGACTCTTTCATCACATCTCCGAGCTGCCCTGTCAGCATGAACTCGCCTTTTCCGGGCATGAGGTTTACCTCGATCTGCAGGGTATCACCTCCCACACTGGTCCAGGCCAGCCCGCGAACGATTCCGATCTCATCAAAGCTGTTCTTTTTCTGGTAGGTGTATTTCGCCCTGCCTAAGAACTCCTCCAGATTCTCCGGATTCACCGTCACGGATTCCTGCTTATCCTCCAGGATCTTTCGCGCCGTCTTCCGGCAGATCTCACCGATCTTCCGCTCCAGCTCCCTGACTCCGGCTTCCTTTGTGTAGCCGGTGATCATTTCCCGCAGAGCCTCATCATCCAGGATGAGCTGTCCCTCTTTCAGTCCATGGATCTTCATCTGCTTGGGAACCAGATGTTCCCTGCCGATGTGCCATTTTTCATTTTCCGTATAGCTGCTCACCTCAATGATCTCCATACGGTCCAGAAGGGGCCTTGGTATAGTCTGCAGGTCGTTGGCCGTGGCAATGAACAGTACCTCAGACAGATCCAGAGGAATCTCCACATAGTGGTCCCTGAACTTGTTGTTCTGCTCAGAATCCAGCACTTCCAGAAGTGCGGAGGAGGTGTCACCTTTATAGTCACTGCTCACTTTGTCAATCTCATCCAAAAGCATCAGGGGATTCTTGACACCTGCCTGTATCAGTCCATTGGCAATTCTGCCCGGCATGGCGCCGATATAAGTTCTTCTGTGGCCGCGGATCTCCGCTTCATCCCGGACACCGCCCAGGCAGATGCGGACATACTCCTTGTGAAGCGCCCGTGCCACGGATTTGGCAATGGATGTCTTTCCTGTTCCGGGAGGGCCGACCAGACAGAGAATGGGGCTCTCGCCTTTTTTAGTGAGTGTGCGCACCGCCAGAAATTCCATGATGCGCTCTTTCACCTTGTGCAGGCCGTAGTGATCTGTTTCCAGAACCTTGTTGGCCTCCTTCAGGTTTTTATTGTCCCTGGTCAGCTTGTCCCAGGGCAGGGAGAGAAGCGTCTCGATATAACTGCGCATTACACTGGACTCTGCCTGGCTGCCGGCAGTGTTTTTAAAACGCTCCACCTCTTTTAATATCTTCTCTTTTACTTCCCGGGAAGCCTTCAGTTTTTTTACATCCTCGCGGAACTGGTCCGCCTCGGAGCGGGTATCATCTTCCCCCAGCTCTTCCCGTATCAGTTTGAGCTGTTCCCTTAAGATGTATTCCCTCTGGTTTTTATCCACCCGTTCTTTTACTTTGCTCTGCAGCTCCGCGCTGATTTCCAGGACTTCTATCTCATTGGTGAGAATAATGCCCAGCTCCTCATAGCGCGCCTCCAGGGATACCGCTTCCAGAACACTCTGCCTGTCCTCATACTTCATGGGGAGATGGATGGATATCTGGTCAATGACTTTGCTCACATCGTCAAGCTCCAGGATCTGTCCTGCCAGTTCTTTGCTCATCTTGGGATTTACACTGCAGTATTTTACAAAAATCTCCTTAATCCCCCGGAGCATGGCTTCCTCCACGCTCTCATCCACCTGCCTCAGCTCCTCCTCATCGAATGTGGCTGCCTCGGCGTTCAGATAGTATTCACTTTCCGTAAAACGGATCAGCTCTGCCCGCTCCATTCCCTCTACCAGGACACGAACAATATTCTTCGGCAGCTTTACAAGCTGCTTGATCTCCGCAACGGTTCCTATTTTATATAGATCCTCCTGTCCCGGGTCCTCCACTGCAGGGTCTTTCTGAGTGATCAGAAGCACCCTCTGGTCCTGCATCATGGCCTTCTCAATGGCCTGGATGGATTTTTCCCTGCTCACGTCAAAGTGGACGATCATGTCAGGAAGGATCGTTGTACCTCTAAGGGCGATGGCTGGCAGATTATAGATTATGTCACTCATTCCCGCGCCTCCTTAATCGTTATGCATAATTATGCAGTTTCTGGTGTCCCCCTCTTGCGTCCGCCCTTGTTTCTCCTTGTGGGCGGCTGCATTTCCCCATGTTCAATTAAGGCCTGGCCCTTACCTTCTACCAAATCTTTTGTTATCTTGCAGGAGCGTATGGTCTCATCAGAGGGCGCTGTATACATAAGGTCCATCATGGTATTTTCCATAATGGCGCGCAGTCCCCTGGCTCCTGTCTTTCTGTCCATGGACTTCTTGGCAATGGCCACCAGGGCATCATCGTCAAAGTCCAGATCCACGCCGTCAAGCTCAAAAAGTCTCTTGTACTGTCTGATGAGAGAGTTTCTTGGCTCCTTCAGGATCTTCACCAGTGCCTCCTCATCCAGGGCATCCAGGGATACCACTACAGGAACACGGCCCACAAATTCGGGTATCATGCCGAATTTTACCAGGTCCTGAGGCATTACCTCTTTCAGGATCTCTCCCACATTTCTGTCTTTTTTATCTGTCACAACAGCATTGAAACCGATGGCTTTTGTATCTTTTCTGTTTTCAATGATCTTATTGAGTCCCTCAAACGCACCGCCGCAGATAAAGAGAATATTGGTGGTATCGATCTGCAGAAATTCCTGGTGCGGATGCTTTCTTCCTCCCTGAGGCGGAACGCTGGCAACTGTGCCCTCCAGGATCTTAAGAAGCGCCTGCTGGACACCCTCACCGGATACATCTCTTGTGATGGACGCATTCTCCGACTTTCTTGTTATCTTGTCGATCTCATCAATGTAGATAATGCCGTACTGCGCACGGTCAATATCATAATCAGCTGCCTGAATGATCTTCAGCAGAATATTCTCCACATCCTCGCCTACATATCCGGCCTCCGTGAGGGTTGTGGCGTCTGCAATGGCAAAAGGTACATTCAAAAGTCTGGCAAGTGTCTGTGCCAGCAGTGTCTTACCGGAACCGGTGGGTCCCAGCATAAGGATATTACTCTTCTGAAGTTCAATGTCGGAATCTTTTCCCGCCATAACGCGCTTATAGTGATTGTAAACGGCTACAGACAGCACCTTTTTCGCCTCATCCTGCCCGATCACATAATCATCCAAAAATGTCTTGATCTCCTGTGGTTTCATCAGATTGATCTCCCCGCCGCCATCTTCCGTGTACCCTGTACTGTCCTCATCTATGATCTCCGCACAGATTTCCACGCATTCATCACAGATATAAGTTCCGCTGGGTCCTGCAATCAGTTTCCGTACCTGTTCTTCTGTCTTTCCGCAGAAAGAGCAGCGGATTTTTGGCTCGTTTCCTTTTATCGCCATTCTTCTATTCCTTTCTTGATTTCCGTATTAATGCCGAAAGACCCCCGCAGCTAACACCGCAGGAGTCTTATCATTCGTTCTTACCTGTGCTCGATCACACTGTCAATCAGACCATAAGCCTTTGCCTCTTCTGCGGACATATAATAATCTCTTTCCGTATCTCTGGCAATGACTTCAAAAGGCTGACCTGTGTTGGCGGCCAGAGTCTCATTCAGTTTCTTCTTGGTCTTCAAAATC
Organism: Blautia caccae; assembly: GCF_040095955.1. Taxonomy (NCBI): domain Bacteria; kingdom Bacillati; phylum Bacillota; class Clostridia; order Lachnospirales; family Lachnospiraceae; genus Blautia; species Blautia caccae. Next base: position 25,136 of record NZ_JBBMFP010000004.1, read on the forward strand.
ATGTCGGCAACAATCTGAATTTCCGTAGCCTGTCCCTTCGCGCCGCCGGACGGCTGGTGAATCATGATCTCCGCGTTTGGAAGCGCGAATCTCTTTCCTTTTGTACCGCCTGCCAGCAGGAATGCACCCATGCTCGCAGCCATACCAATGCAGATTGTGGACACATCACATTTAATGTAATGCATGGTATCATAGATAGCCCATCCTGCTGTCACAGAACCGCCCGGACTGTTGATATACAGATGAATGTCCTTTCCCGGGTCCTCTGATTCCAGGAACAGAAGCTGTGCCACAGTCAGACTTGCTGTTGTGTCATTCACTTCTTCTCCCAGAAATATGATTCTATCTTTTAACAGCCTGGAGTAGATGTCATAACTCCTCTCTCCTCTGCTGTTCTGTTCGATGACGTATGGTACTAAACTCATGAAACTCCTCCTATTCTGTCACGCGGGCGTAAGAAACGAACTTTCTGTTCGTTATTCCTCTGTCTTCTCCACTACCTCTGTCACTTTTGCAGCGTCAACTACTAAGGTAACAGCTTCCTGAACAGCGATGTCTTTCTTCATCTGCTCTTTCTCGTAGTCGCCCATTAATTCTTTTAATTTGTCGGCTTCCATCTTGTACATTTCAGCCATTTTTGCGATTTCTTCATCTACTTTTTCATCAGTAACCTGGATGTTCTCAACCTCTGCAACCTTCTCCAGTACCAGACGGCTCTGGATTCTCTTCAGGGCCTGTGGTCTCATCTGCTCCTGGATCTTGGCATTGTCAAGACCTGTGAACTGATAATACTGGTCAATGGATAAGCCCTGGGACTGCAGTCTTCTTACGAAGTCATCCACTAACTGGCGGATCTGGTTCTGGATCATTGCTTCCGGAATATCCATCTGTGCGTTTTCAATGATCGCGTCAACTACTTTATCTTCTTTTTCACGTTTTGCAACGTCTTCTTTGCGCTCTTTCAGCTTCTGCGCAATGTCTTTCTTGTATTCTTCCAGAGTATCAAACTCAGAGACATCTTTTGCAAATTCGTCATCCAGTTCAGGAAGTTCTTTCACTTTGATGGCTTTTACATTGCATTTGAATACTGCTGCTTTTCCGGCCAGGTCATTTGCGTGATAATCTTCCGGGAATGTCACATTGACATCTTTTTCCTCGCCGATCACAGCGCCTACCAGCTGCTCTTCAAATCCGGGGATGAAGGAGTTGGAACCAATGGTCAGAGGATAATCTGTGCCTTTTCCGCCTTCAAATGCCTCTCCGTCTACGAATCCCTCGAAGTCAAGCGTAATCATATCGCCGTTTTCCACTGCTCTGTCGTCCACGTCGATGGTTCTGGAGTTGTTCTCCTGCTCTTTCTTCAGCTCGCCTGCGATCTCTTCTTCTGTCACTTCCGCTTTTGTAACCTCAACCTCTACTCCTTTGTAATCACCCAGAGTCACTTCCGGTTTTACAGCTACTTCTGCTGTGAAGATAAACGGTTTGCCTTTTTCGATCTGTACCACATCGATCTCCGGCTGGGAAACGATCTCCAGACCGCACTCATCTGCTGCTTTAGGGTACTCAGACTGGATCAGGGCATTTGCTGCATCTTCATAGAAGATACCTGCTCCATACATTTTTTCAATCATTACACGCGGAGCTTTTCCTTTACGGAATCCCGGGATAGTGATTTTATTTTTGTTTTTCTGGTAAGCAGCCTGTACTGCTTTTTCAAAATCTTCAGCGGAAGCCTCAATAGTAAGCTTCGCCATGTTCTTCTCTAAGTTTTCTACCTGTACGCTCATTTTAAATGATTCCTCCTTGAATTCTATATGTATTCATGCATTTTGAGTATTCATGCATTCCTGCCCAAAACGGACACTTTATCATACTTACAGTCATTATCACAGTATAGCACAAGGAATTTAAAAATACCAGCATTTTTTTATGAAACAATGGATTTTTTGATCTGGCGGGCCTTCACTTCTCCCTCAAGCTGTGAAATCAGCTCCAGCGCAAAGGGGATAGCTGTTCCCAGGCCTCTGCTGGTGGTGATATTTCCGTCTTTTACCACCGAATCGGTAAAGACCAGCGCGCCTTCCAGCTTCTCCTCAAATCCCGGATAGCAGGCCGCCTTCTTCTCCCTTAAAATCCCGAGACCGCCCAGGACACTGGGTGCTGCGCAGATTGCCGCCACTTTCCGGTCTGATGCGGCAAATTCTTTCAGCAGATCCGCAAGCCCCTGATGCGCTCCCAGATGTTTGGTTCCCGGCATGCCTCCGGGCAGCACCAGCAGGTCCACTGTGCTGTAGTCCACATCCTCAAAAAAAACATCTGCTTTTATCTCAATTCCATGGGAACCGGTCACACTCAGATTGTCGGAGATGGATACCATGAGCACTTCCTCGCCGGCTCTCCTTAAAAGGTCCACCACAGTCAGACCTTCCACTTCCTCAAAACCATCTGCGGTAAATACACAAACTTTTGCCATATGAGTACCTCCCTATTATAAATTCAAAACACGTATAAAATCCTGCCTACCCGTTTATTATACCATAGGATTACATGTTAATTCTAAAACTTCCGTTTCTTTTTTATAAAAAATATGATATACCTGTTTATATAGAAAAAGGAGGTCCTTACAGAAATGGAAATCGAAAGAAAATTTCTTATTAAAGAGCTGCCCGCTGATTTGAAGAACTATCCCTGTCATGTGATCGAGCAGGCGTATCTGAACACCAACCCGGTTGTCCGCATACGCAGACAGGACGACACCTATATCCTCACCTATAAGGGAGAGGGCCATATGGTGCGGGAAGAGTATAACCTGCCGCTGAATGAGACGTCCTATTATCATCTGAAGGAAAAGGCGGACGGCATCGTTCTGTCCAAGATCAGATATCTGCTGCCCCTTGAGGGAGAACTCACCATTGAGCTGGATGTCTTTCAGGCGCCTTATGAGGGTCTTTTTCTGGCAGAGGTGGAATTCCCGGACGTGGAGTCAGCCAATTCCTTCACACCACCGGACTGGTTTGGGGAAGATGTCACATACTCATCACAATACCATAACAGCACCCTCTCAACAGGAACGGACAGGCCGCAGTGATGCCGGCCTGTCCGCTTTTGATTCACTCCTCACCGAGGCTCTTCATGATTCTGTGCCAGGTATCTTCCCGGCGTTTCTCAATCTCTTCCTCCAGTGCCTCTTCCCCTTTTCTTGTTTTCTCCAGACTCTTAGTATATGCCCTGGGAATCTTGTAAAGCAGTTTTCCCAAAAAACGCAGAAACGCATTGCCACTGTCCAGCAGCCATACACTGATTTCAAAAATATGGTCCATAAGCAACCCCTTCTGTCTCGGCCAAGCAGCACACAGGTGCTTTTTGCCTTTTCTTATATTCTACCAGCAGTTCGCATTTATTGCAATGAGAAATATTGCTAATTCCCGTCAAGACATTGCCCGTTTCTACAGTTCTCTGGTCTTCTTTACACAGGCGCGGATGCAGTCCATCACAGCACTGCGCATGCCCTTTTGCTCCAGAATGCCCACCCCTTCAATAGTGGTACCTGCCGGTGAGCACACCATATCCTTGAGCTCGCCCGGATGCATCCCTGTCTCAAGGACCATTTTTGCACTGCCCAGAACTGCCTGTGCCGCAAATTCATAAGCTTTTTTCCTCGGCATGCCCTCAGCAACAGCGCCGTCAGCCATGGCCTCAATGAACATGAAAACAAAGGCCGGGGAACTTCCGCTGACAGCTCCCACCACATCCAGCATGGGTTCTGTCACTACCTCTGCCCTTCCGAAGGAGCGGAGCAGCACCAGGGCCTCCTCCAGCTCTTTTTCTTCCACCAGTGCATTCCTGCAGACACCTGTGATTCCTTCGCCTACCAGAGCCGGTGTATTTGGCATGGTGCGGATGATCTTCCTGTCCCCGCCTATGCGTTCCTCCAGCCAGCTCATGGTCTTGCCGGCAGCGATGGAGATGATCACCTGGTCACTGCCAAGCACATCTTTTATCTCCGCGATCACGCCCTCCAGAAACTGCGGCTTTACTGCCAGGAACACCATGTCGGAATGCTTCGCTGTCTCCCTGTTGTCCGTACTGCAGGCGATGCCCAGTTTTTCTTTTATCTTTGCAGCAGATTCCTCTGACTTTGTGGACGCTGTGATATCTTCCCTGTCTACGATCTTTTTTTCCAAAATGCCGCCGATAATAGCAGAAGCCATATTGCCGCATCCGATAAATCCAAGTTTCATCTGTAATCCTCCTCGTTTCGTAACAGCTCAGCCGGAACCATTACCTTGTATTTACTTTTCCTCCCCATTATCCTCCGTTGCCTCTATTTTTTCAAGTGTCATACATATATTTTTTCAATTCCCAGCATAATTTTAAACATAATGCATGTTAATCCCCGGAGGTCTCCCTATGCAGCAATCTTTTAAAGTCTTTACCGTGATCGGTATCCTGTTCACCATGATCCTTGGTTCCCTGTCCCACTTTTTTTACGGATGGTCCGGTGATTTTTTCCTGGTCGGACTGTTCAGCCCGGTAAACGAGAGTGTGTGGGAACATCTCAAACTGCTGTTCTTCCCTGCACTTCTCTTTATGCTTACAGAACGGCGCCTGCTCTCCTACCGCTGTCCTGACCTGTTCTGCAAAAACCTGGCAGGTCTGTATGCCGGGCTGGCCGCCATGCCCGCGCTCTTTTACGGGTATACGCTGTTCACAAAAAAGAATTACCTGTGGGCTGATATCACGGTATTTATTCTCAGCGTCCTGACCACCTATCTGCTGGCCTATGCCCTCAGAAAAACGAAGCTATCGGATTCCCTGTGCCGCATCCTTTATGCTGTCCTCTATCTTTTACTGGCTGTCTTTACGGCTGTCTCCGTCTTCTTTATGATAAAATAAAAGGTACGGCACAGAGAACTTTCCCGTACCGTAAAAACTCCCCTGTACTTTTTCCCTGTCTTGTATTATGATATTGTTATTCTGACAAAGGAGAAAAAGATATGAGCAATGAAGTATTTTCTGTGTACCACTGCAAATCCTGCAATAAAATAGAAGTGACACAGTACATATCTCCACAGCAGATGGAGGAATTCGGCCTGACCGCCGAGGAACTTCTTCCCATCTGTCCGGTCACCGGCAGCTCGGACTTAGAAGAGCTGGGACAGATGACAGAAAAGGAACTGCGCCACTTTGCCTACAGTGATGTGGAGGGCGTAAAAGAATATCTGAAAAACAGGGAAATAAAAACTCCCAGGCTCTAAGCCCTGGCCCTGATCCGAAAAAGGGGACCACACGCATGATGCTGTCATGCGTGCGGTCCCCTCTTTTTTTGCTGTTCAGCACTCTTTTCCCAGTTTACGGGAACCTATGAGTTTCCAGGTCTTATATTTCTTAACTCTATGCACAATATGGCGGGTTTTTCCGCATTTCATACACTGTCCCATAAAATCATATACCAGCACATCCTCCCGCTTCAGCTTCAGTCCGTATGTCTCATTCAGGCACGACCTGCAGTATCCCAGTCCATGTATTCTTTCATTTCTTGTCATCTTCACTCCCGCTCCCTGTAAATTTAATAATATCTTAATGAATCTAATATTTCTTTTTATGATATCAGATACAATACGATATTTCAAGACAGATTACGCATTAAAAACGACATTTTTGGGCATAGTATCATGTACAATATTATATATTAGGTGGTGAAAAATATGTACAGCGAGAATACTTTTGAAGAAAACAGCTACGAAGAATTGTTTTATAACCGTCTTACGCAGCTTCGGTCAGCGAAGAAGGTCTCTACAAGAGACATGAGTCTTTCCATTGGACAGAACCCGGGATACATCAACGGATTGGAAAATAAAAAAGGACTTCCCTCCATGACGGTATTTTTCTATATCTGTGACTATCTGAATGTTACACCAAAAGAATTTTTTGACGAGAGCATTGTCTGTCCTGAACAATTCAAGAATCTGTACCAGGATATGCAGGAACTGGACCGTGATGATCTCCAGCTCTTGTGGACATTGACAAAACGTCTGCAAAAATAAGACGCAGAAAAGCCGTGGGCTGCAGTAAGATACGCTGCAGCCCACGGCTTTTTTAATTCTGCCGGCCGGTTTCCTGTTTGCTTTCCAGCATCTTTTTTTCATTTCTCTTTCTGTACTGATTCGGCGACATGGAAGTCATTCTCCGGAATGCCTGGGAAAAGTAAGACTGGGAGGAGTATCCGACCATACCCGATATTTTCGTGACCGGATAGTTGGTGGTCTCCAGAAGATGCATGGCCTCTGACAGCCGTTTCTGTGTCAGATAGCTGATGGGAGAGATTCCCTTATAGGCCTTAAACGCATGGACCAGATAGTATTTATTGATATGGGCCAGAAGGCTCAGGGATTCCAGGGTGATCTCCTCAAAGTAGTGTTCATTGATATACTGCTCCACAAAACGGCATTCTCTGGTGGCTTTCTTGGGCGGCGCTGCCAGAAGGTTCTGGCGGGTATGCCTGGTAATATACAGAAGGAGCAGCTCCAGAAGCTTCTGGCAGATCACCCCGCTGTCCGGTTCTTCCAGACGCGCCTCCGCAACCATCTGCGCCAGGCAGTCTGAAATCTGCCTGTGGCGCTGTCCCAGGTAATGGACACTGTAGTCATAGGGTCCGCTCTCCTCCCCGGAATGGAACTGCAGCCCCTCTATGCCCAGGGCAATGTATTCCCAGGGGCTTTTTTTATTTCCCAGTTCCGTGTGGGAGACACCCGGGTTTACTAAAACCAGATCATTTTCCCGCACAGGTACTCTCTTATTGTCTATGATAAAGCTCCCCTCCCCCTTTGTGATGAAGAAAAGCTCTGCAAAATAATGGGAATGCTCCATACTGTGCCAGTCCTTGTCAGACCTGGCGCAGGTCACATACAAAAGCTGAACAGGCAGTGACAGAGGAGGCGGCTCCATGGAATATCGCTGGTTGCTCATATAGGGTTCCTCCCGTTTTCTCTTTGTAACTCCATTATAAAATTTTTCTGCTTTGGGAACAAGCCTGTTTTTTAACACCGGTCCCGGAACTTCTGGCAAGCCTTTTTCATACCTTATTATATGTCCCGGAGCACCCTGCGGCCTTTGGGAATATTTTATTGCACCAAATAACAGGAGGGAACTATGAAAAAGATTTTATCCGTTTTACTCGCAGTCACACTCTGCGCTTCCATGTGTCTTACAGGCTGCCAGAAGTCAGCAAAGAGTGGGAAAGATTCCAAAGATTCCGGTACGGAAAAAGAACTGGTGGATGTGAAACTGAATGAAGTTGCCCATTCCATCTTCTATGCGCCGCAGTATGTGGCCATTGAGGAGGGATACTTTACAAAGGAAGGTATCCGGTTAGAGTGCGTGACAGGTTTCGGCGCTGACAAAACCATGACTGCTGTCCTCTCCGGTGACGCAGACATCGGCTTTATGGGCGCGGAGGCATCCGTGTATGCCTACCAGGAAGGTGCCAATGACGCAGTCGTCAACTTTGCGCAGCTTACACAGCGTGCCGGAAATTTCCTGGTAGCCAGAAAAGAGATGCCGGATTTCAAGTGGAGTGATTTAAAGGGTAAGGATATTCTGGGCGGGCGCGCCGGCGGCATGCCGGAAATGGTATTTGAATATATCCTGAAACAGAACGGTCTTGACCCACAGAAGGATATGAACATTGACCAGAGTATTGATTTCGGCTCCACTGCTGCCGCTTTTTCCGGAGGACAGGGTGACTTCACTGTGGAATTTGAACCAAGTGCCACTGCCCTGGAAAAAGAAGGAGCCGGTCATGTGGTAGCCTCCTGCGGCGTGGATTCCGGTTATGTCCCCTATACGGCTTACAGTGCCAAAAAAAGCTTTATGGAGAAGAACCCGGAGATCGTACAGGGATTCGTCAATGCCCTGCAAAAAGGTATGGACTATGTGAATACCCACACCGCGGAAGAAATCGCCAAGATCATCAAACCCCAGTTCAAGGAAAATGACCTGGATACCATCACCACCATTGTAAAACGTTACAAGGACCAGGATACCTGGAAGGATAACCTGATCTTTGAAAAGGATAGCTTTGACCTTCTGCAGGACATTCTGGACAGCGCCGGGGAATTAAAAGCAAGAGTCGCCTATTCGGATCTGGTCATCACGGATTATGCCGAGACGGCTGCAAAGTAATTCCGATAATTTCCCGTAACATCTTGCAATATCGTTTTTAATCTGATATTATATCATTATATCACATTTTATATCTGATACGTGTAAAAGGTGATATAAATCCTTTGAACTTCTTGCTGTAAAAAGCGGCTGTGCTGTCAGCATCTTCACTGACAGCCCAGCCGCTTTTTCGCATTATCTTTTCATCAGATCTCGTACCAGATGATCTCATTGGCATCCAGATGCAGCGCAAAGCTGCTTCCGTCCCCTTTATATACCACAGTATCCTGCGGTTCATAGGTATTGTTGACTACACAGTATTTTCCGTTCTTTACATAGGCGTGTACTTCCACATTGTAGTTCTCAGAGAACCATCTGTGCAGATTCTCCTCATCGTGGGATGACCAGAGGATCGCCCTGTAGAGAAGCCTGCTGTTCTCAAAGCTGTAAGGCAGTCCGCTGATATACACACTTCTGCCCTCTCCGAAATCATTGGCCGCAAGCTGTACTTCCTTATCCACCTGCCTGATGATGGTGGTTTCCGGGAGTGCGAAGATGCTCTTCTGTCCCTCACCGAAGTCCACTTCCCCTCTGCAGTCCTCTGTGATAAAGTGCTCATGCTCTTCCCAGTTGTATTTGTCCACATTGAGGGTGAATCCGTTTTCTTTCTCCACTCCCATGACACCGGAGAGCTGGAAGTAACGTCCCTCCCGCTGGCAGGCTGTAGGTTCACCCACGCCGATGAATCCGCCGCCTTCGTATACAAAGCGTTTCACGGCTGTCAGGATCTTCTCATCAGCCCAGTTCTCCCCGCCGGAATATGCCGTGTAGGCGCCTCCCACATTGAGAATAACATCAATATCTTTCAGGATATCCGGATTCTCTCTGATATCATCAAAGCTGATAAATTTCACATCAAAGGGGGCACCGCTCAATGCCTCGATGATGCCTGCATAGGAATAATTCTGTTTGTAATAGATCGCATGGTGTACCATATGGTTGCCCCAGGCGCGCATTTTGCCCCAGCTGTTCAGTACAGCCACACGTTTTACACAGTAAGGTGTGGTTCCTTTTATGTTGTTGTACAGGGTCCTGAACTCCTGGCAGACGCTCTCCACATAGTCGATGAAATCCGGGAACTGCATAGCCAGCTTCAGGTATCCGCCGTAACCGATCCGGTCGATGGGCTTTCTAAGGATAGCTCTTCTGGCTGTCACCCAGTTTACCTTTGCCTCCTTCACCGGGTCACCGCCCTCGTGGAAGGTATCCGGGAAGAAGTAGGGAAGAAAACGTCCCTCTGTATAGTTTACGCCCTCAATATCGCTGATCAGTCGCAGAGTAGAACCATTTCCCACACTTCCCACTACCGCATCCAGGCCGATGGATTTGAACTCCTCCATAAACGGTTCGGTACCGATCCAGTGGTCGCCCAAAAACATCATAGCTTCCTTGCCGCACTCGTGTGTGATATCCACCATTTCTTTTGCAAGCTTGGCAACCTCACGCCTCTGGAATCTCTGGAAATCCCGGAATTCTTTTGACGGAATGCGGTATGTATTGTTCATATAGCCCTGGTCAATGATGTATTCCGGGCGGAACTTATAGCCTGCCTCAGCCTCAAACTGCTCCAGGATATATGGGCTTACAGACGCGGAATAACCGTACCAGTCCACATATTTTTCCCTTGCCAGCTCATCAAAGATCAGGGTGAACTGATGGAAAAAGGTGGTGTAGCGGATCACATCAATGTGAGGATTGTCCTCAATATATCTGCGCAGCCTCTCCATGGAGAATTTATGGGTTTTCGGCTGACGTACGTCAAAGGTGATCTGCTTTTCCACGTCCTTCCAGTCATTGGTCACCGCGTTATACATATGTACCGGGTCCCACATGATATAGGCAAGAAAACTCACAGTGTAATCATGGAATGCGATCGTCTCATGGATGGTCACGTCCCCTGTCTCCTCACTGTACTCCCACTGTGCAGGGGGAACCACTTCACCGGTGGTACGGTCAATCACTTCCCACCAGCGGGTGATATCATCTCTGGAATTGACTTTCAGCATATCCGGATACAGATGATTCATCAGATGGATGCTGAGCTCATTTCCCGCCGCGTTGTAGAAAGGTGTCATAATGTACATCTGCTGAATCTCATCCGGGTTGGCTTTTGCCCATGTGTTGTCTTTCCTGGTGGTGTAATAAGTCGAGTAAACCTTTGCATCCACATCCCGAAGCTGGGCCGGATAATCTGTTCCGTCACAGTCACGGATGGCATCTGCGCCCCACCGCTTTACAAGCTCCAGTGTCTCCGGAACCACATCCACATCTGTGGGAATCGTAACACGCCCCTTCATTTCTGCTTTTTCACTCATAAGAATCTCCTTTCATCCGGTAAAAAATTTCAACTTTTTCCTCCCCGTAAGAACACTGCCGCGCGCTCCGGGAACTCTCGTTTCACTATCTATAGCATACGCAAAATTTCGTCATAAGTCTATCGCCTTCTTGCTCATAATATTATATATATTGCTTTTTTATGTTTCATTCAAACAATAAAGATGGGGTAAATACAGCATTTTTCTAAAAAAACAGACGTACGGATATTAAAATCCTGTACGTCTGTTCGTCTCTGCCTGCTCTTTAGGAGACCGGCCTGTTTATGGCTTTTATTACAACCAGTACAATCAGCATGAGAAGAATCGCAATGGGAAGGGCAATCCATGCTGTCTGTACAAATCCCGCGATGATGTAGGATACAAAGCTGACTGCTGCCGCTGTTATGGCGTAGGGAAGCTGTGTGGAAACATGGTTCACATGGTCACACTGGGCTCCGGCGGACGCCATGATGGTGGTGTCGGATATGGGAGAACAGTGGTCACCGCACACAGCACCTGCCATACAGGCGGAAATGGAAATGATCATAAGCTGCGGATTGGAATTGGCGAACACGGAAACCACGATGGGGATTAGGATACCAAAGGTTCCCCAGGAGGTTCCTGTGGCAAACGCCAGACCGCATCCGACTAAAAAGATGATGGCCGGAAGCAGGTTCATAAACCCGTTGGCACTGGACTGCACCAGATTCCCCACATACTCTGCCGCACCTAAGCTGTCTGTCATGGCTTTCAGCGTCCACGCAAAGGTCAGGATCAGGATAGCAGGAACCATGGCTTTAAAACCATCCGGGATACATGCCATACACTCCCTGAAGGAGAGCACCCGGCGCGCAATGTAAAGGATCACCGTGATCACCAGACCGAAGAAACTGCCCAGCGCAAGGCCTACAGATGCATCGCTCTGTGAAAATGCCTCCACAAAGCCGGCTCCCTCAAAGAAACCGCCCGTATAGATCATACCGATCACACAGCATATTACAAGACATAAGATAGGAATGACAAGGTCCATGACTTTTCCTCTCGTGTTTTCCTTCTCTGTCTCCGCGCTGGCATAAGGGCGGCCCGGTGTGGTATACAAATCACCGTTCTTTGCATTTTTCTCATGCACTGCCATGGAGCCGAATTCCACTTTCATCAGTACCATTCCCACCATCATGACAATGGTAAGAAGGGCGTAGAAGTTATAGGGAATAGCCCGCACAAAAAGGGAAAGACCATCCTCTCCCTCCACAAATCCGCTGACTGCAGCAGCCCATGAGGAAATAGGAGCGATGATGCAGACCGGAGCGGCTGTGGCGTCAATGAGGTAAGCCAGCTTTGCCCTGGAAACCTGCTGCTTGTCCGTGACCGGACGCATAACGCTGCCCACGGTAAGGCAGTTAAAATAGTCATCAATAAAGATCAGCACACCCAGCAGGATCGTGGCAAGCTGCGCGCCCACACGGCTTTTGATATGTTCGCCTGCCCAGCGTCCGAAGGCCGCAGAACCTCCCGCGTTGTTCATGAGACATACCATAACGCCCAGTATCACAAGGAATACCAGGATACCCACATTGTAACTATCGGAAAGCACGCTAATAATGCCTCCCTGGAAAATCTGTGTCACAGTTCCCTCAAAGGAAAAGTTGGAGTAAAATACAGCACCCACTAAAATACCGATAAACAGGGAACTGTATACCTCCTTGGTGATCAGTGCCAGCGCAATTGCCACAATGGGCGGCACCAAAGCCCAGAAGGTGGCGTACATCTTCGGCACATACTCTGTCTCGCCTTCCCCGGCAAATACCGTGACTGCGCACAGCAGCACCACAAGCGCCGCGGACACCCACATGGCCCATCTTCTTCTCTTGTTTCGCATTAGAAAACATCCTCTCTTTCTTTTCCCGGTTTCTGCCCTGTACTGCAGTGCTTTCCATTATTTAGGATAACAAAAAGCCATGAACGGCAATCCCTTACGGGAACGCGTTCATGGCAGTAAAATCTCTTTTCCTGTCCAAGATGATAGCGCTCCACTTCCAGTGACAGTACGACGCATCTTATGCGGCGTCCCAGAAACAGACACCCGGGCGGGTATCCATCCCTTCGGCAGTTTCCCCTTTCTCTCCGGCGGCCGCCCGGCCCTTTTTCGCGGAAATACTCTTGAAACCTGCACCTCTATCATTCTGCCGTTCCTGACACTTCGTCAGAAACCGTTTTTATATCTTTTTTATCATAACATTATTCTCTCAGAAATCCAAGTATTTTTTGACATTTTTCTTCCTCATTCCCCCGGATTGGTACGGTTCACTCCCAATGGTGATCCTTTACGTCTGACTCCCACGAGACAGGCACATAGGGTGGCCGCAGCTTTTCCCTGCTTTACAGATAATTTAAAGGAATATTTGGGGTTTTGTATGTAATTTTAAAGAGTCTGACTACGGTTTCTTCCCGCTTTACATATAATTTAAAAGGGACCTTTCATTTTATTATGTAATTTTAAAAGGCCCCATCATATTATCCTCTTGTTTTACAGATAATACTGAAAAAATCTGGAGCTTTCGTATGTAATCTTATGGAATTTGCTTGCTGATTCTCCTTTTTCTACAGATAATTCATAAAAAGCTCTTGGAATCTATATGTAAATCAAATCACTGCGTGCCCAGCAAAACGCTTCGTGATACACAGATATGTTGCATTCTGCTCCATATCACACCGGCTGCCTCTGCCGGCCTGACGGATTCTGAACTATTGCGATTAATTTCCCATATATATAGAATGCTTTCAGAAAACATGTTATAATGACTGTAAGAATAAAGGATTAATGACACCCGACAGCATCAAAGTTTCATATAGGAGGGATGGATATGGCGAACCGTATTATAACGATCAACCGGATGTACGGAAGCAATGGACGGCTTATCGGAAAAGCGCTGGCTGAGAGGCTCGATATTCCGTTTTACGACAAAGAACTCATTACCCTGGCAAGCCAGGAAAATGATATTCCCCTGGAAGAACTGAAAAAAGTGGATGAGAAGAAAGCAAACCAATGGCATCTGCCCATCAAAGACGCTATGCAGATGGAACCGAAGTACCACTTTCAGCCGATGAACGACGTGCTTTTTGAATCCCAATCTAAAATCATCCATGACCTGGCAGAAAAAGGAGACTGTATCATCGCGGGACGCTGTGCGGACCAGATCCTGGAGGGCAGATGCAAAAGCGTTTTCATTTTCGCCCCCTTTGAGCGCAGGGTAAAAAATATCATGGAACGGATAGGCAGGGAGGAGCGCAGCGCCCGCTCCCTGGTAAAGAAAATGGATAAAAGGAGACGTTCTTACTACGAATATTTTACAGACGCAAAGTGGCTGGATATGACTCACTATGACCTCTGTATTGACAGCAGCAAGTTCTCCGAGAAACACATTCTGGATATGCTGGAAGCTGTCTACAGGGATATGTAAACAGGAAATGCTTTGAGGGACATCCCAGGATGTCCCTTTTTTCACAGCCTGACAGAAACATAGGTTCCGTCCTTACCTGTGACATTTACGATTTCCAAGCCCTTGAACTGCCGCAGTGCATGATAGCATTCCCGGTACGCCCGGCGGAGGAATTTCTTGTCCACCTCTTTTCCGCAGAGAGCAGGCAGCGCACTCTGCATTTCCCGGATTGTACGCTCCGGGATGCAGGCTATGGCGATTCCACCAAACCTTAACGGTACCGGTATAAAAAGGCGTACATCCTTAGAGCGTATAATGATCCTCATCTTCTCTCCCCTTTGCTTATCCCACGTAAACCTTTACGATATCACCGTTTTTCGATTCCACGTTCACGATATCGCCGATAGCCTCAGCATCTAAGCAGTCCACAACAGTATCCAGAATCTCCGTAAGCTCGATCCCCTGCAGGCTCTCACTGACAGCAGGAAGCTTTCCTGTCACTTTTAAGATCTGGCGGATGGCTGTTACCGGGAGCTGCACGTTCACTTTATCCCCTTCACTGCTGTCCACTACAATACGCACCATGCGCTTGTCATACTCCAGATTGACCCGCTCCGTCTCTGCCACTTCATAGGACGCGGCTTCTGTCTCCTTCTGCGGTGTCAGGGCCGTGAGAAATTCTGACGCCTGTTCTGCCGTGATTTTTCCTTCTTCCAGCATTTTTAAGATTCTCAACTGTTCTTCCATAACGTTCTCCTTTTATTCTCTCATTTTATTTCAATTTTTATTTCATTTGTTCCAGAGCTTCCTCCGGTGTGATCTCTCCCCGCTCCAGGGCGTCCAGGATTTCCTTCTTTTTGTTGTCAGGCGACGGCGCCGGTTTGTAGCCCAGTTTCTCTATGACCTCATCCAGACGGGAACGGACGGTGGGGTAAGAGATTTTCAGTTCTTTTTCCACTTCTTTGATGTTGCCGCGGCAGCGGATGAAGGTCTCAATGAAGAAAAGTTCCTGCTCGGACAGGTAATCAAATTTGTTCAGGCGGAAATCATTTTCGATGACCGTATCACATTTGTCACATTTTAATTTGATCACCTTGAGCCGGCCGCCGCAGACAGGACATTGGCTGATTACTTTATACATTTGTTTTCCTCCTTATGTTTTATATCATAAACCTCTTTTTCGTATATGTCAATATAAATATTGATATTTTCAATTATATACTTAATTATTTTAATATCTATATTCAATATATTAATTTCTTCAAACTGATTCTTTCATAATATCAACTTACACTCCTCTTTTTGCATTCTGTCTTATACAAAAAACGGAGCCGGTACTTTAATGTACCAGCTCCGCCAGTTGTTCCAGAACGCTCCGCCCGCCGCCCAGGGTGATATTTCCCACCTTGTCGCATATTTTCTCCAGATACTCCATCTCCTTTAACTTATACAGTGTCGTATTCTCCTCCATCAGCCGTGCTGTGTTCAAAAGGCTTCTGGTGGATGCCACTTCCTCTCTTCTCATGATGACATTGGCCTGGGCCTTCTTCTCCGCCACCAGAACCGTATTCATAATGTCGCGTATCTCACCGGGAAGAATGATATCCTTGATTCCCGCACTCAGCACTTCCACGCAATACTGCTCCTGCGCCTCCTGAAGCTTTCTGAAGATAAACTCCCCGATTTCTTCCTTCTGAGCCAGCAGTTCATCGAGCCGGAAATGTCCTATGTAATCTCTTATGGTAAGCTGGGCAAATGTATACAGAAGCTTTCCCACCTCATCCATCCGATTCACCAGCCGTTCCGGGTCTGTGATCCGGTAATTGACTGTCACATTCAGGCGCACGGACACCTTGTCTGCCGTGAGGATTTCCTGACCGCTGATTTCCAACTGCTGAATCTTGAGATCGTATACCCTGCAGGTCACTTCTTTTCCGTAATTCCAGAAAAAGTATGTGCCCTGTTCCAGCTTCCTTTCAAACCGGTTGTCAAAGTAGAGAAGTCCGGCCTCCCCATCTCTTATCACTATCTTCCTGTAATATTTTACCGGAAGCAGGTCTATGTACATTCTCGGCAGGCTTTCCTGCATGTAGGGATTGGTGATATCAAGGATCCGAAAAGTGTTCTCCTGGAAAACATTCCAGTAGTAAGTTTCCGGTCTCACCACCACATCCTGATATGCCTGGTTCACAAAGTGAAGGGCTATGCTGGTGTCCGGAAGCTGTATTTTCACCACGCGGCTTGAAAATGCTTCATGCTGCATCAAGACCTCACAGGGAATGCCGCAGCAATCTACTTCCCCTGTCATGTCCACAGTCAGTACCTCATATCCCAAAGCCCTCGGATAGCGGTATTTTCCCGCTGTGAGCAGTTTTATAAACTTTCCGTTTTTCATCAGATATCCGCATTGCTGTTCTTTGATCAAATATTTCATCTCTTCTGCCTCTTTTCTTTTTTGGATTCCGAAAAGAAAATGTCCCGCTTCATCCTATGGCAGCGGACTCTTCCTTCAGTTTTTCTTCCCGTACAGGCAGGCCGCACAAGACCCCTGCGTCTGGCTGCAGGTTCCGAAAAACGGTATCCGGAAAAGTTCATGCCGCTTTTGGACTGCCGCGGACGGCCAAAGCCGGGACTTTTTCTTTTCTCATTTCATGGTTTTTTCGTGTGATTGCTATACCAGCTTAGCTACATGTGTCATCATGGCGGGAGTCGAACCCGCGACAAATCAGTTCTTCCCGGTATCCGGCATACCTCTTCCGCTACGGCGGCGGCACCGCAAAGGCTCCTTTTTTCGGAAAACCTTGTGCTGATGGAAAGCAGGAAGTTTTTGTATCTCTGATACACCGTTATCATACCGGGAATTTCTGGAAGAATCATTTAAAAAAAGATGCGAAGTTGATTTTGCAGACTGCAGATAGTAGAATAGAGAGATACACAGGAGGTGTGCCATGTCGGAATATCAGGAGCTTATAAAGAATTTTGAGAGGATCCGGGACTATATGCGGCAGTTTTTCGTGTATGGTTTTAAGGTCCGCGGGGATTATAAAGGAAAAAGCGCCCGCACGTATGACAACGAGAGAAGGCGCATAGAAAGTTTTCTGACCGGTTACACCAGATCGGAATATACCGCCAAGGGCAAGAAAATATATATCAATGTGGACAGCAAAACCATACCGGAAAATCCCCTGTACGCTGCCTGGAAGTCCAAAAGCTTTACAGACAATGATATTATGCTGCACTTTTTCCTGCCTGCTCTTATAAAGGACAGCCCAAATGGACTTACCAGCAGTGAAGCCGCGGAACAGATTTCCCTTGTCTTTCAGGTTGTCTTTGACAGCCAGACCGTCCGTCTGAAGCTGAAAGAATATGAAAGACTGGGTATCTTCACATCCCGGAAGGAAGGCAGGGAGCTGCGCTATTTTATCGCCCCGCCGCTGCCCATGGAGTCCCCTTCCCACAAAGGACTTTGGAATCATATGATCCGGGCCGCTGCTTTTTACCAGGGCGTATCCCCTTTCGGCATTGTGGGAAGTACTCTGCTTGACAGGGAAGAAAAACGAAACTGCTTTTTCCAGTATAAGCACCAGTTTCTCGTACATACGCTGGAGGATGAAGTCCTTCTGGACCTGCTCCTTGCCATGCATGAAAAAAGAGCTGTGTCCTTTCAAAACAACAGCCACCGAAATGGATCCTCCGTCACTTTTTGGGGCGTTCCCCTGAAAATATTTGTAAGTACACGCACCGGACGACGTTACCTGTGCCTGTATCTCACAGCAAGGCACCGTTTTCAAAATGTCCGCCTTGACAGCCTGACAGATATAAAGCTTCTGGAGCCTTTTCCACAATATAGGGACCTGCAGAAAAAACTGGAGAAAAACATGCCCCGCTGTTTCGGCGTCTCTTTCGGAGGCCGCAGCCGCATGGAGGAGCTCCATATGGAATTGTATATCCATGAGCCAAAAGAGTCTTATGTGCTGGACCGGCTGTCCAGGGAAGGGCGGGGCGGCCAGATTAAGAAAATCGGAAGAAACAGATATCTGTACAGCGGATATTTTTATGATACCAATGAGATGCTGTCATGGGTAAAGACCTTTACCGGCAGGGTGCTGGACATCCGGGGCAGCGCCCCCGCCTCCGTCCGCAAAGTCACCGATGACTGGGCGCGCATGTATGAAATGTACTGCGCTCCCAAAGAAAGCGAAGTATGACAGGAGTTTATAATGGGTGAAATACGTTTTGATATCTTTGATAAAGTTTACAGTTGTTATTACAGAGTTGTCCAAAAGATTCTGGAGGAGGCCAAAAGCCATCCTATCACCAGAAAGGATATGGAGACGATCGCTGCTGCCTACGGATACGGGGAGAGCGCCCTCACCATTGTCCCGAAGCTGTTAAACAGAGAATGGGACCTGCTGCGCACCGAGGATGGAAAAACCTTTGCCCCGAAAACCGTTCCCGGCAGGCTTCCCCTTACCCTTTTGCAGCGCTCCTGGCTGAAAGCCCTTCTCGCTGACAGAAGAATATCCTGTTTTCTCACCCCGGAGGAGCAAAAAGAAGCAGCACATTCCCTGCGGGACGTGGAGCCGCTTTTTGGGCAGGCGGATTTCCACTATTTTGACCGCTGTCTGGACGGGGATACTTACAGCTTGAAAACCTACCAAAAGCATTTCCGCACAGTTTTGGAAGCTTTGGAACAGGGTCTGGTCCTGCGGATCTCTTACTGCGGCAGACAGGGCGCGGTCTCCCGGTTTGAAGCTGCGCCCTATCAGCTTCAATACTCGGAAAAAGATGATAAATTCCGCCTCTGCTGTCTGAAAAAGACAGGGGGACGCTTTTCCCTCAATACAACATTAAACATGAACAAAATAGCCGGCTGCAGCCTCACATCCGTTAAAGTACCCAAAAAGGCTCTGGCGCTGCGCTTTTCTCCCATACAAAAATCCAGAGAACCCGTTCTTCTGGAAATCAGCAAAGAACGAAATTCTCTGGAGCGCTGTATGCTTCATTTTGCCAACTATGAAAAGCACACGGAATATGATGAGGAGCGTGATGTCTATTACTGCAGCATTTATTATGACCTGGCCGATGAGACGGAACTGCTCATAGATGTGCTGTCCTTCGGGCCTGTCATAAAGGTGCTTGGTCCCGCCTCTTTTCTCTCCCAGGTGAAGCAGAGAGTGAGGCGCCAGTATGAAATGCTGAACAGCCAAACACATGCTTCCCGAAATCTGCCGGAATGAACGTGTCGGTGCTCTAGATTTCCTTCACCGGCAGCAGCTCAATATACCCTCTGCGGCCCACAGGTTCCAACTGTATGCGCGGATTCTCCGTATCCCAGCAGCAGCCGATGACAGCGGGATCATATTTTTCGATCGCCTGCTGCACTTCTGTGATCGCCTGGCAGTAATTTTCCTCCGCAAAGGGTTCCCCGCGAAACATCAGGTATTTTGCCACGGGAAGTTCAATACACGCAAAGCCCTCCGGCACCGGTTCCTGATAGTCTGCCGCCACCTCCACGCCCTGCACATATTTGGATGTGCCCGGCGTGCGGAGGGAATCCGGAAGCCAGAGGCATACCGGCTCACCGCTTATGGATTTTATGCTGGAGAGAATCCCCCAGACATCGCATCCCACTTCACTGCAATACTGAAAATACTCCTCCGCGTCCACACCTCTCTTTATAATAACTTTTCTGGACGGTCTCTCCGTCATCTGAACAAACACACTTTTTACGTTTTCCATTTCCTCTGGCTCCTTCCGCAGATTTCTGTATTTTACACCATAGGGGATGAACAGAAGCAGAGGCCCGGGGCTTGCCGCGTACTCTCTGGGATTGCAGCCGAATTCCCGGAAAAAAGCCCGCTGATAACCATCCACACTTCCAAACCCCATGTCCAGCGCCACATCCAGGATCCTGCATTTCTCATCCCGCAGGCGCAGGGCGGATCTGGACAGACGCATGCGGCGGATGTAATCTGCCGGGGTGAGATTGGTGTGCTCCTTAAATAGCCTGTAGGAATACCACGGGGAGTAAAGAGATACTTCCGAAAGCTTTGCCAGCGTAATATTTTCACTCAAATGCTGTTCAATGTAATCCTGCATGCGCTGAACAGCAAGTATCTGCTCTGTCATTTCTGTCACCTCCTGTCTACTGCCATCCTATCAGATTTTCCCCGGACTGTTCTCGACTATTTTTGCCAAATATAAAAGGGAATCCTGTGTGAGGATTCCCGCATTTACATTGCCGCCTGCCTGCACTGCCGGCCGAATTGTCAGGACATCTGCAGGCAGCTGCGGGTTTTGGTTGTCTCATGGTATCTTTTAAATCACGTAATTCAGGGAACATTGTTTCTGCCATTCCACCAGATCCGCCAGGGTGTATTTGTCCACTACACTTTTGATGGCATTGTCAAGCTCCTGCCATAGGACCAGGGTGGGGCAGGCTTCTGCCCTGGGGCACTGGTTCGTATCTCCTTCCAGACACTCCACAGGGGCCAAGCTGCCTTCTGTCAGGCGGAGAATAGAACCCACGGTATATTCCTCCGGCTTTTTCACAAGACGGTAGCCGCCCTGGGGACCCCGGATGCTTTTCACATAGCCGGCCCTGGCCAGGATGGACACGATCTGCTCCAGATATTTTGTGGAGATTTCCTGCCTTGATGCTATTTCTTTTACCCTCACCGGGCCGCCCTCATCGTGTATGGCTATGTCCAGCATCATACGCAGTGCGTAACGTCCTTTTGTTGATATTTTCATGGTTACCTCCAGATTTTTCTTACTGTCCGAAGGCAGATACTGTCCCCTGTGCCCTCCCGGATCCGTCAGGAAACAGCGTTAAACGCCTCTTCCAGATCCTGAAGGATGTCATCAATATTCTCCGTCCCTATGGACAGGCGGACCGTGTTGGGGCGGATTCCCTGCTCTGCAAGTTCTGTTTCGGTGAGCTGGGCATGGGTGGTGGAAGCCGGATGGATGACAAGTGACTTCACATCAGCCACATTTGCAAGCAGAGAGAAAAGTTCCAGATTGTCGATAAACGCTTTGGTTTTTCCGGCATCTCCCTTCACCTCAAATGTAAATATAGAACCACCCCCGTTGGGGAAATACTTTTTATACAGCCTCTGCTGTTCGGGATCCGTGCTGACAGATGGGTGATGAACCTCCTCCACCAGCGGATGCTTCTGCAAATATTCTACCACTTTCAGCGCATTCTGTACATGGCGTTCTACCCGCAGGGACAGGGTTTCCAATCCCTGAAGGAATAAAAAGGCATGGAAGGGTGACAGGGTGGCTCCTGTATCCCGCAATAGAATGGCTCTGATCTTCGTGACAAAGGCTGCCGGACCCACCGCTTTCGTAAAGCTGACCCCGTGATAGCTGGGGTTGGGCTCCACAAGAGAGGGAAATTTCCCGGATGCCTCCCAGTCAAATCTGCCGCTGTCCACGATCACGCCGCCGAGAGCCGTGCCGTGGCCGCCGATGAATTTTGTAGCGGAATGCACCACAATATCGGCGCCGAACGCGATGGGCTGCACCAGGAAAGGTGTGGCAAATGTGTTGTCAACGACCAGAGGGATTTTATGGGCGTGGGCAATCTTCGCTATAGCTTCCACATCCACGACCTCAGAGCGTGGATTTCCGAGAGTCTCAATAAAAACAGCCTTTGTATTCTCCCGGATTGCGCCCTCCACTTCTTCCTTATTAAATATATCCACAAATGTAGTTTCAATTCCATAGTCCGGCAGTGTATGCTCCAGCAGATTATAGGAGCCGCCGTAAATGTTTTTTGCGGAGACTATGTGGTCGCCCTGTTTTGCCAGGTTCTGGAATGTATAGGCGATGGCGGCTGCACCCGAGGCAACGGCAAGTGCCGTAGCACCGCCCTCCAGCGCCGCGATCCTCTGTTCAAAGATATCCTGGGTGGGATTGGTCAGCCTGCCGTAAATATTGCCTGCATTTGACAGATCAAAACGTGCCGCCGCATGTGCGCAGTCATCAAATACATAGGAGGAGGAAGCGTAGATGGGTACTGCCCTTGCACCTGTCGCCGGGTCCGGAGCCTCCTGGCCCACATGCAGCTGTAACGTCTCGAATTTAAAGTTCCTGTCTTTTCTCTCTGTTTTCTTCATACTTGTCACCCTCGCCTTTTCTGATATTTTAGTTCTGGAATAATTGTGTGGAATAATACCTGTCTCCGCTGTCCGGCAGAAGCACTACAATGGTTTTTCCCGCGTACTCTTTTCTTTTAGCCAGTTCCATGGCTGCGTACATAGCTGCACCGGAGGAGATTCCCACCAGAATGCCCTCTTTTTTCGCGATCTTCTTTGCAGTCTCAATGGCTGCGTCATTTTCCACCTGCATGATCTCATCATATATGTCTGTGTTCAGCACAGCCGGAATGAAGCCTGCGCCTATGCCCTGAATCTTATGCGGGCCCGGTCTGCCTCCTGAGAGAACCGCGGAATCAGTGGGTTCAACCGCCACAATCTTCACATTGGGATTTTGGGATTTTAAATACTCTCCCGTTCCCGTGATAGTTCCGCCTGTACCTACCCCTGCCACAAAGACATCCACTCTGCCCTCTGTATCCTTCCAGATTTCCGGGCCTGTTGTCTTTCTGTGCATTTCCGGATTGGCGGTATTCTCAAACTGCCCCGGAATGAAGCTGCCCGGAATTTCCCGGCTGAGCGCCTCCGCTTTGGCAATGGCTCCGTTCATCCCCTTGCTGCCCTCTGTCAGTACCAGCTCTGCACCGTATGCTTTCAGAATATTTCTGCGCTCCACGCTCATGGTCTCAGGCATTGTGAGTATGAGGCGGTAACCTCTGGCTGCTGCCATAGAGGCAAGACCTATGCCTGTATTGCCGGAAGTAGGTTCTATGAGAACCGTACCCGGTCCTATTAGCCCTGCCGCTTCCGCGGTGTCCAGCATGTTTTTGGCGATTCTGTCCTTTACGCTGCCGGCGGGATTCAGATACTCCAGCTTTGCGAGAACTACTGCCTGCAGCCCCTCCTCCCTTTCCATGTTCCGCATCTCCATGAGGGGAGTGCTGCCTACCAGTTCTGATGCACTTCTATAAATATGATTTCTGCTCATCATTTTCTCCTTTCATATATTTCCTATCGAATTAATAGGAATTATAACTGTGTTTGATTCTAATGTCAAGAAAAAAATCCCATATTGCCCGATTTTTTTCGGATGCAATATGGGATTTTGCTGTATGTGCTGTCAGCCTTAAAGGGCTTGTGGGGCCTCTCCTTCTGGCATCTCTCCATCCGGCGGCTCCATTCCTTCCGGCACTTCCCCGTCCGGCGGTTCCATTCCTTCCGGCATTTCCTGGCTGCCATCTCCAGGTTTCCGGCCTTTCTGCATATCTCCTTTCATGCCGCCGCCCATTCTTCCCATGCCTCCCGCCGAACCATTGGAGGTGACCACAGATTCCAGGGTGAGCGCACTGCTTTCACTTCCCGCTGAGAGGGTATACGTTTCTCCCTCCTGCATTTCCGGACAGCTCACCAGCACAGAGGAATACTTTTTCTTTGGTGTAAAGCTAAGAAGCTCCTTTCCGTCTTCGTCCTGCAGTGTCACAGCAGTCTGTGCCTCCTGGGTCTTGGTGAGATTGTGCAGGATGGAGCACTGGGCGGATGAATCGCTGAATCCCTGGGCCATGCCGGAGCTTCCCACAGCGATGATGGTACCTCCTGTAATATCCGCACCTCCGTTATAATCAAGGGCACCATCCCCGTCAGACACCGGCCCGTTCACATACACCGTTCCGCCTGACAGGAAGATGCTGCCGTTGGAGTCAAGGCCGTCCCCCTCTGCGTCCACTTCCAGAGTTCCCCCTGTGATCTTGATGTAGGCTTCCGTGTCATTCTCCATACTGCCGTCTCCTCTTCCTCCGGGTACATCCCCCTCCTCCTCTTCTGTCTTAGCCTTTGCCGCGTTTACCGCGTCATCGCTGGCTGTCAGACTGATTTCACCGCCGTTTACCACAACTCTGCGGCCTTCCAGCCCTTCATAGCAGGCATTTACGGCAATTGCCCCATCATTTACAACCATATCCAGGTCCGCATGAAAGGCATCGTCTCCTGCATCCACAGTAAAGCTGCCTCCGTCCAGAACAATACTGCCTCCGGTGTGAAGGGCATCATCCTCTGTGTCAATGACAAAGGTGCCGCCTGCCACGTAGATGTTCCCCTTTTCGGATTCCTCCGTATTCTCTGACTTCATCCCTTTGCCCTGGGCAGTCAGATGAAAGGTTCCGTCCAGTATCTTAATACAGTCCTTTCCTGTCATGCAGTGCTCCACTGCGCTGACCGTAATCTCACCTCCCGTAATGACCAGATCATTCTTGGAGACAATGCCGTGTTTGTAAGCGGCTGTCACATCCAGGGCACCGCTTCCGTTGACGGTAAGGTCATCCTTTGAAAAAATCACCCCGTCCACCGTGTTATCATCTGTCTGGGTATAGGTACTGCCCCCGCTCAGACTGTTTTCGCTGTTTTCTGCCAGCGTGAGAAACACCTTATCCGCATTTTTCACATAGATGGCAGCGCTTGTCTCACAGTGGACCGCCGCATTGTCAAGGACAATCTGTACCTTGTCACTGTCCCCGGCATCCACCACGATCTGTCCGCTGCTGAGCGTTCCCGTAATATGGTAAACGCCCTCCCCGGTTATTGTCAGTGTATTTTCCGTAATCTCCACGCTGCCGCTCTCTGCCCGGATGGAATCCCCGTCAAGGGTTATCATAACCTCCTCCTCCGCGTCATAAGTCCCCTCTTTATCCCGATCCGTAAATTCCGTATCCACCTCCGATTCCGTCAGTTCCAGGTTCTGGTCCACACCCTCTGTACTGCCGTTCCCCTCCATCATGCCGCCTCTGCCGCTGCTTTCGGATGATGTCTCAGCCGTATTTTCACCGGCTGCCTGTCCGCTGCCGCATCCTTCAAGGGTGCCTGCCGCCAGAAAAATACTCAGAAGCACTGCTGTCATTTTCTTATTATCCATCTGTTTTACAGCTCCTCTCTTACAATTGCAGTCCTGCTGCATAAGATTTCCAGGTTCCCGTTTCGGCAGCGCAGGTCATCGATCATTTTTTTCTCCTCTTTCCGATTTTTCAGCACAACCTGATAATCCAGGCGAAACAGGCTGCCCATGTTGGTGGTCTTCACCTGGACCAACTCCCAGCGTTTCAGATATTGCTCGAATATTTCCTCAAATACCTCTGTATAATCCAGTGACTCCGGAATGGTAATGCGCAGCGCCCGTTCCCGGGTCTGCTTCTCTCCAAAACGGCTGACTGTAAATATGGTATCTGCCGCGCCGATCACCACTACAAAAAGTGCCGCAATACCGATATACCCCATTCCGGTGGCAAGTCCCACTGCCATAGCCAGGAAAATACTGCTGATCTCCCTGGCCGTTCCCGGCACAGACCTGAACCTGACCAGGGAAAAGGCGCCCATCACCGCCACGCCGGTGCCCAGATTGCCGTTGACCAGCATGATCACCATCTGTACAATGGCCGGCATCAGCGCCAGGGTCACCACAAACCCTTTTGTATAGGTATTGCGGTACATATAGATTACCGCGATCACGATTCCCAGCACCAGAGAAGCTGCTGTACATGCCAGAAATGTGCCAAGAGAAAATGCGGCGGTTGTTTCATTTACAAGAATGGACTGAAACCATGAATTAAGCACAGTATTTTCCTCCTTCGTCTTTTCTTTCCTCTGCCTGCTGCATCCGGTAGGCTTTGCCGTATTTTGAGAAGGATACAGGGTAAATGCAAAGCTGGTCCAGAAGTTCGCAGAGCCATACCGGCATGGCACCGGGAATCTTAATTTCCATAAGCTGCTGCCCCTCCTCCAGGATCTGCTGTCCCCAGGTTCCCTTTTTCAGATCCAGTTCCTGATTCCGGAAGCGGATATTCCAGTCAAAGGTCACTCTCAGTTCCGGCTTTTGCGTATCATAAGCCGCGATCCTGTCATAGGCTATGTACATGGCTGGCCTGATGTCTCTGTAATACTTTAAAAACCAGTCAATCTCCCGCAGCACCTGTGTCTCCACTCCGGGCGCCTCATGGCGCAGAAGATACCCCTCCGCCTCGGACAGCACCATACTATCCCGGCGTTTGTATACAATTCCCTTATATTTTTTCTTCAGTTCCAGAAATACAGGCCCATCCTTTCCGGGTGTCCCGTAACTGCGGAGCCGCAGCTTTTCTTTATAGACCGGCTTTTCAAGAGATGCGCGGATAAGCCGGGCGTCCGGTGTGTCAAAATAGATATTGCATATGGTGGTTGTCCCGTATTCGTCCGGGACAATCCTTCCCCCGGTCCTTTTTATAAACTCTTTATACTGGATTTCGTCCAGCAGGTATTTCTTCTCGTAGCGTTCAAATGTCATCTGATTACTGCCCATCATGTTCCTCCTTGATATTCTGTTCTTTCTTACCACCTCAGTATAACGCCCAAACCTTAAATGAACTTAAAAAGACAGACAGCAAATTTTATTTCTGCTGTCTGCCTTCCCTGTATCACGTGTACTGCTTCTGCACAGTATCCGCTATTTCAGGGTCATATTCTTTTTTTCATTCACCGGAAGCTTTGCCGTAAAACAGATGCCTCTGTCTTCTGCCCTGGCTGTAATCTTTCCTTTATGGGCCTTAACAATGGCCTGGGCCACGGACAGACCGATTCCATAGCCTCCTGTCTCCCGGGACCGGGAACTGTCGGCCCGGTAAAAACGGTCAAACAGCCTGTTCAGATCCCCCTCCGGAATCTCCTGGCAGTCGTTGCAGACGGAAAGCTCCAGATACCGCTCTTTTTTCTCCAGAGATACCCTTACACTGCCCTCTTCCGGGCTGTATTTGACTGCATTGTCCATAAGGATGGTGACAAGCTGGCGGATATTGGCTTCGCATCCGTTCATATAAAGGCCTTCCGGTATGTTTTTTTCCATCTTCAGACCTTTTGCCTGCGCCATGGGAGCAAAGGCATCCACAGACTCCCTCACAGTCTCGGAACAGGAGAAATCTGCAGTCTGAAGCCTGTCCTGCATCTCATCCAGTCTGGAGAGTGTGAGCAGGTTCCTGACCAGCTCTCCCAGGCGCTCCACCTGGTTTCGGATACTTCTGGTCCACTCGCTCTCCCCCTCACACATTTCAATCACCTCCGCGTTGGCCAGGATTATGGCAATGGGTGTCTTGATCTCATGCCCCGCGTCTGTGATAAACTGCCTCTGCTTCTCCATGCTCTCGATCACAGGCCGGATCGCCCGCCCGGACAGTACGCTTACCAAAAACAATACCAGCACCAGACAGAAAAAAGCCACAATCAGGGAGATAACGGCAAAATTCCGGATGGACTGCAGATCATTGCCGCAGTCCACAAACACTAATAGGGTCTGCCCGTCCTCCTTAACGGTCTTCTGGTATTTATACTGTCCGCAGTAGCCCTTTTCCCTGCCCTTCTTAAGCACCTCACCGGCAAACGAAGCAGCCTCCTCCTCTGTGACTGCTGCCACATGGGTCAGATCTATCTGCATCTGTGAGACATCTGCTGCATTTTCAGACCCCGCTTTTGCTGCCGGGATCGTTACGGAAAAATATCGTGTCTCAAATGGTGTCTCCTCTGACATCCGATAGCCAAACAGACCGCCTCTTCCGCGTATCCCCTTATCCTGCGGTTCCGCAAAGGCTTCCTCCTGCTTCCGTCCTTCCCCGGTCTGCCCCTCGGGGTCCTTTGGCACTGTCTCCTCCGCGTCCTTCGGCATTGTCTCCTCCGCGTCCTTCGGCATTGTCTCCTCCGCGTCCTTCGGCACTGTCTCCTCCGCGTCCTTTGGCACTGTCTCCTCCGTCATCCCGGGCGGATGGCTGCCCTTATCCCATTGTTTCGGAAAACTCCCTCCATTTTCAGCCAGCATTTCCAGAAGAATATCGGATTTCCCCGTGATCTGATAAATATTCAAGCCATTGATTCCCCCTACCACCAGCAGCAGAACAGCCAGCAGGGAGATCATGGTGATCATGACAAATTTTCTCTGCAATTTTTTAATCATATGCATACCTTTCCGGCTCAGACTTTTTTCTCCAGCTTATAGCCGATTCCCCTGGCTGCCCTGATCTCTATGGGCGCCTCCAGATTCTGCAGCTTTTTTCTCAGATAGGAGAGATAGACCCACACCACACTCACCTCTGCCTGCGCCTCAAAGCCCCATATCTTTTCCATAAACTGTTCTGCTGAGATGAACTGGCCGGAATTTCTCATGAGCATTTCCATCATCTGGAATTCCTTATTTCCAAGGCGGAGAGACTGGCTTTTATAAGCCAGCTCGAAATTCTCCCTGTTTAGGGTCAGACCTTCAAAATCCAGTATATTTGCGGAAAATTCTGATTTTCTTCTGGTCATGGCTCTGATCCTGGCAAGCAGTTCTTTCATGGCAAAGGGCTTTGGCAGGTAATCATCTGCTCCCATGTCAAGGCCTGTCACACGGTCTTCAATCTCTCCTTTTGCGGTGAGAAGCAGGATCGGTACGGTACTTCCCTGCTTTCTGAGCGCTTCAAGCACTTCAAGCCCGCTCATCTTCGGCATCATGATATCCAGGATAATACCGTCATACTCAGCCGCCTGGGCCCAGTCATAGGCATCTGCCCCGTTGTAAACCACATCTATGGAATACTTGTTGTGTTTCAGCACCGCTGCCAGCGCATTCGCCAGTTCCTTTTCATCCTCTGCAAGCAGTAAACGCATGTTTTCCCCTCCTGTTTTTGTGATAAGATTGTTTGTTATCCTTTATCTTATCATAAAAACCTTAAAAGAAGCTAAAAAAGTCCCCGGGCCGCAGATGATCTTCTGCAGCTCCGGGAACTATATATTTTTTTATCCAATGGGTTCCTTCTCATCGCCGTCACTGTAAATATGTACTGCATAATTCACGCCATCTTCCACATAATACTCCACTTCCACGCTGAGGCCCGATTTTATAATAACAGGACAATCCACAATCGCCATGCCTATATTATATTCGACTGCTCTGTCTTCTCCTTCACCTCCATAAGTACGTCCGCCTATGTTCTCTTCATCAATCCGCATGGTATTGCCATTCACATCAAGCACATATCCTGCAGTTTCGTATGTCTCTCTGCCGCCTGAAGGATCGTAATGTCCTTCTTCATCTGTGTACGCATCCTGATTTTCACTGCTTTCGTCTGTATTCTCCTGGGTGCCGGATTCATTACTCTCCTCTGACTGCTCCTGGCTGTCTGTCTGCTCCTGGCCGGCTGTCTTATCCTGATTGCTGTTCTCCTCTCCACCGGCAGTTTCCTGGCTGCCGGAATTATCACTTTTGTCCGATACCTTTACGTCTTCTGTCTTCTTTTTTGGTTCTATGACCTTTGCTTCTTCTTTCTTTTTGTTCTTGTCATTTTCTGCAGTCTTATCCTTCTTTGCTGTGTCTTCTGTCTTTGTCTTTGTTTCTTTGTCCTCATTGCTGCTGCCGCAACCTGCCAGAAGACTTGCCGATAAGATTGCCGCTGCCGCCAAAACCATAATTTTTCCTGTTCTCATTATTTTTCTCCTTTGTTTATTTCTTTCAGGGGTGGGTCTATACATCCAATTCCGGCTGAAAATTATTTTCTCCGGAATCGGATGATATCCTGCATGGAATCTGTTCCGGTTCCCAGGCCTTCACAAGCTTTCCATCCAAAAACCCGAATGTCTGGCGGTATATCACGCTGTCCCAAACCTCAGGGTTCTTATCTGCCCCATTACAAAATACTCCCAGGCTGTATATGATATAACTCCCCTCATATCTCTCTACCTGCTGTACATGGGATGGGTGATACCCCAGCACCAGATCTGCCCCCGCTTCAACGGCTCTGTGTGCCCACTCCTCCTGACTTTTGCCGGGCTTTTGGGCCCCTTCTTTGCCCCAGTTCATGCACACGACGATCATGTGTGCGCCTGCACCCTCAGCAAGCCGTATATTTTTAACCAGCAGTGCCTGCATATCCATGGATCTGTCAAGCACATCAATGCCGATGAAGCCAATTTGAATCCCGTTTATATTTTTGAAAGAGACACGGTCATGTCCGAAAGCTCCGACTCCCGCTTCATTTAACGCGATAGCCGTGTCATAATATCCGTCCTGTCCATAGTCCTTTGTTCTGTCATTCGCCAGGTTCACCAGATCGATGGAACCTTCTTTGAGGATTTCCGCGTATTCTTTCTGTCCTTTGATGGGATGCTTCCTGCCTGCCGCCGTTTCCTCTGACATATCACCGATAAAATTCGTGACATTTACATCCGCCTTTTCAAGCTCTGTTTTCACATTCTGAAAAAAATAGGCAGGGTTTTCTTTCTTCTCGTATGTCTCCAGGAAACTGCCTTTTATACCTGTTCCCCGCTCATCGCCAAAGATACAGGTACCGATCGCTCCTATTGTCACCTTTGTCATCTTGGCTTCCAGCTCCGCCTCCCGGGCTGATTTGGCCTTTAATTCCCTCTCTGCAGATACCTTTGGTACAAACACCAGGGAGAGAAAAAGCAGGGCTGCCAGCAGAAGAACTCCTGATGTCAGCATTTTCTTCATGCGTCTGACCTTGCGTGCCCGCCTGATTCGGTTCCTTCTTATCTTTTTATCCATAATAATCCCTCTTTTGCAGCAAAAAACTGGATTTGCTGTCCATGTTTGGTATTATATAGAAAAGATGTTACTAATATAAGCAATCTTGTTTTACGTTTACACGACTTTAATAGAACAAACTCATGACTATTTTTTTAATGAACTGACAAAGTTTGTGACTATTTTTGCGTTTCTATGTACAATAAAAAATAAATTCTTAACATGTCCCGTAGCAACTATGTAAAATTTCCTCTTTCAATCCACTGTTTAAGCCTGATTCCGGATGTAATCTATGACAAAACGCGTTATAGATGTGTAACATTCTGCTGCACCATAGGTTCCGGTTCTATATTATCAGACTATAATAGGTTTTGCGCGATAACAGCACCAACGTAAATCGTATATGCACAAACGTTTTCTGCTGTCATCCCAAACTCCTGTATATCCCTTTACAAAACAGGACATAAAAAGAGAGGATTATACTTTTTTCATAAGCTATGCTGTAAGCAAGGAGGCAGAAAAATGGAATGGTTAAAAAAACTGAGCAGTGCCATCGCATATATTGAGGAAAATCTGGACAAGGAAATTTCCTATGACAAAGCAGCGGAAATTGCCTGCTGCTCCACCTATTATTTTCAGCGAATGTTTTCCTATGTGGCAGGTATTCCCCTGTCTGACTATATCAGGAAGAGAAGAATGACCCAGGCTGCCTTTGAACTGCAGCGCACAGACCATAAGGTTCTGGATATCGCCTTAAAATACGGCTATACTTCCCCAACTTCCTTTAACCGCGCCTTTCAAAGTGTCCATGGCATTCCCCCCACCGCTGCCAGAAATGAGGGATGTGTGTTACATGCCTATCCTGCCGTCACGTTTTCCGTGACCGTGACAGGAGAAACGCCCATGGCCTACCGGATTGAACAGAAGGGTCCTATGCGCATTGCAGGTATCCGCATACCCCTGACAGAAAACATGGAGAAAAATATGGAACGCATTCCCGCCTTCTGGAAACAAACCATGGAAGGCCCGAAATTCCGGGAAATCTGCGCACTTGCTGACCGGGAACCACGGAATATACTGGGCGTCAGCACTTACCGGGACCCACAGAATATCTTCTATTATATTGCTGCCCAGACAGAAGGGCCGGTGCCGGAAGATATGCTGGACTACACAATCCCCGCTGCCACATGGGTGGTGTTTGAAAGTGACGGCAGCCTGAAAGAACAGGTGCAGAGCATTTTCCGCCGCTTTATGACAGAATGGCTTCCATTCTCCGGTTACGAGTACGCCTATCTGCCGGATGTGGAAGTCTATCCCATATATGAAAAACAGCCGGAGAACGGACATTTTCAGGTATGGATCGCAATCACAAAGAATAAGGAGGAATGATCATGGATCACAAAGTAGAAATCAGAGAAATCGAGCCCATACGGGCTGCATACATGAAATATCGGGGAGACGCCGCAAAAGCAAACCGCATGTTCCCCAAAGTGTTTCAATCCGTACGCGGAAAGACAAACGGGTCTCCTTTCTTCTCCTATCTCAGCATGGACCCGGAAACGAAAATGGGGAATATGGAACTGTGTGTCCCCACGCAGGAAACACCGGCCGGCAGCAGTGTAAATGTGAAAGTTTTCCCCCGCATACGAGCGCTCTGCGTCACACATACCGGTTCCTATGATACACTTTTTCAGGCATATGCCGCAATCGATCACTTTGCCGCAGAGCACCACCTGGTTCTAAGACCTCCCTTCCGGGAGATTTTCCTCAAAGGACCGGGCATGATCATAAAAGGAAACCCGGATAAATACATTACGGAAATCCAGTTTCCCATTGAGGAGGATTGATAGGCCATGCAGCAGACATCACCTTACGCCATCTGTGCCGAACAGGTGTACAAGCAATATAAAAACGGCGTGCAGGCCCTGTCCGGCCTCAGCCTGACAGTAAAAAGGGGCGAGATCTTTACCCTTCTTGGGCAGAACGGCGCCGGCAAGTCAACACTCATACGAATTTTGACCACCTTTTTGAAACCCGGTTCCGGAAAGGTATCTGTTCTGGGCCTGGACCTTAACCGGGACGCGGACCGCATACGGGCAAAAATTGCCTGTGTCTCCCAGCAGACCTCTATTGATATGCATTTGTCTCTCAGAGAAAATATGATGTTTCAGAGCCGTCTATACCGAATTCCGAAAGCCGCGGCAAAAAAACGCATGGACATGCTGATTGACGCATTTGACCTGACACAATATCTGAAATATCCCGTCTCCTCCTATTCAGGCGGCATAAAAAGGCGGCTGGACATTGCCCTGAACCTTATGTCAGAACCGGAAATCCTGTTTCTGGATGAACCTACTGTGGGCATGGATATCCAGTCCCGCATGGCTATGTGGAAGATGATGGAGAAGATCCGGGAAGAATTCGGCACCACTGTCTTTCTCACAACACATTATCTGGAGGAGGCTGACAGTCTGAGTGATACGGTCTGTATCATGAAGGAGGGAAAAGAAGTGGCCCAGGGAACCCCCTTTGCCCTGAGGCAGTATATCAGACAGGATATGATCCGGATCACCTTTTCTTCCAAATCTGCCGCCGGGGATTCTGTAAAACGGATGTCCGGTCTCTTTCTGCCGGACAGAATCAGAATACAGGACAACTGCTGTCTGCTCTTTACGGAAGATATCCGCCGCGATATGGAAACTGCCAATGTGTTTCTGTTAAAGAATCAGATTCCCTTTCTGGGCATTGAGATAAAACAGCCGTCCCTGGATGATATTTTTCTGAAACTCACAGAGGAGAGCAAACAGGAGGCATGCATATGACAGTCTTTACGATCTTATGGAAAAATATAAAATGGCGCTTTCACAACAAGCTCACCATTATCATCACCCTGACGCAGCCAGTTCTCTGGCTGATATTATACAGCGCCGTGGCAGGACAGACCTTGCAGGGCACAGAGATAGGAAATTACACGGCATTTATCCTGCCCGGCCTCATGGTGCTGGTCTCCTTCTCTGTGTGCAGCAGCAGCGGAATCATGAATTATATGCTGAAGGCAGAGGGAAGCTTCTACCGGATTCTCATCGCTCCTGTCCAAAGAACCTCCGTCATACTGGGGCAGATATTGGAAGGTGTTCTCTGCACTTTTTTGGAAGTCGGCCTTATGGGGCTCATCAGCCTTTTCTTTTCCGTGAGATTCCATACCGGTATATCAGGCTTCTGCATCATTCTGCTTCTGATCTTTCTGACTGCCTTTTTTATGTCCGGAATCTGTTACGGCATCAGCCTGATCCTTCCCAATGAAATGGTGTACGAGTCTGTGATGAACGCCATTGTGCTGCCCGTGTTCTTTTTAAGCTCTGCGCTGTTTCCTGTGGATAGAATCACCGGTATACTGAAAATCCTGGTAAGCGGCAATCCCTTTACCCATGTGATCAACAGCATCCGCTCCATTTTGCTGGGCAAAGCGATGTCAGGCCGTGAGTTAGTCTTCACCATATGTCTGCTTCTGCTCATGGGCGGACTGGGATTTTGCTTTGCTGCCGTCAGACTGAACAGGGAAACAGATCTGTGATCATTTCTGCCTATTTTTCTCCTGCATGTACCTCTCTATTTCTTCATGCGTCAGCCTCCGCTCCTGGGTAAATGGGTACTCCCGGTATTCTTTCACGGAAAAGACAGGTGACATGGCTTCACATATTTTGTTTCTGTTCTTTTTCAGGTAACTCTGCAGTTCTTCTTCACCGGGGAAAATTTTATACGAAATTCTTCCCCGGCTGCTCTTTATCTCATAGATGCCGCAAGACTTTTTCATGGTCACATCCGCTGTGCGCAGATAAAGCTTTGCCTGTTCCAGAGACTGAAAGGGGAAATTCCATCTCTGCAGCCCTCTTCTCAAATCCCGTTCTATACAAATACAGCGCCCGCATGTTCCGCAGATATATTGGGTATGATGACTCAGGCAGTCTACGGGATTCAGCAGCGGTGTGATTCGGCTGTTGTCAATATAACATTCTTTGCACATTGTAAACATGTCCCTCCTCTTTTTACTTCAGTTTCTCTTTTTAATAAGTATAAACGATGACATTATGTGAGAGTCAAGGCCGTATATTCCTGTTCTTACATCCATTTTCATGCTGCACCTGTCAGGATAAATGCGGCCGTAATTGCCACCTGTCTTCTGATTGCTGCCCTGCTGCTTCAAAATAATTGACACTTATGTACCAAATGTTTAAAATAGAGTAATCAATCCATAATCCATTACAGCCAAAAGGAGTTATCCCATGATAATTAAAATAGAAAAAGCATGCCGCAGCGACGCTAAAAGGCTTGCCGAAGTTTATAATATGAGTTTTTACAGCGACTATTTAAAGTACGGGGAATGCCCGGGATATAACAAAACAGAAAATGACATTCTGGATAACTTACAAAAACGTGATGTATATAAGATAATCGCTGATGGCGCCATTGTTGGTGCAGTCTCTGTCAGGCCGGATGGGGATGAGTCCTACTATCTTGGCGCTCTCTGTGTCATACCCAAATACGCCAACAAAGGCATTGGACAGACAGCCATGCGTTTTCTTGATAAAAAATACCCCAACGCCAGACACTGGGCGTTGGAGACACCTTCCGATAAAACACAGAATCACTATTTTTATAAAAAATTCAATTTCAAAATAACAAAAGAATATATGTACGGAGGTATTGCTATCTCTTTCTTTGAACGCAGCATACAACCCTGATTTTCTTTGGCGGACGAAAAAAGGGGACTGCTTTCCGACAGCCCCCTTCTTTCATCTCTTCTCTTACTCTTCTTCCAGATCATTGGTCAGTTTAAATCTGTCCAGTACATAAAACAGCAGGCTTAAAAGCATACCCACTACACAGGCCAAAACCATACCCTTCAATTCAATCTGTCCAAATTTCACCGAAATTCCCGACAACCCGGTCACAAAAATAACCGAGGTCAGTGCCAGGTTCCTGGAACGTCCGTAATCCACGCGTCCGTCCACCAGAATACGGATACCGGAAGTACCGATCATACCATACAGAAGGAAGGAGATTCCCCCGATGACCGGTCCCGGAATGGTACTGATAAGGGCTGACAGTTTACCTACAAAAGAGCAGATGATTGAAAGCACCGCTGCCCCGCCGATCACATACACACTGTAAACCCTTGTCACAGCCATAACCCCAATATTCTCTCCGTAAGTGGTAGTCGGCACAGAACCGATAAACCCGGAGATCATAGTAGAAAAATTATCCGCAAAAAGAGAACGGTGCAGACCCGGATCCTTGATCAGGTCCCTTCCTACAATCTTCCCTGTTACGATCTGATGTCCAATATGCTCTGAGGCGATGACCAGAATAACCGGCAGAATGATCAGGATTGCCTGCAGATTAAATTTCGGCGCAGAGAAATTCGGCAGTGCAAAAATTGAGGCATTCGCCACCTCCGTAAAATCCACGATCCCGCAGAGAAGTGCTGCCGCATATCCTGCCAGAATAGCGATCAGAATAGGAATCACGGACAAAAATTTCCGAAACACCACCGACCCGATCACAGCGACACCGAGCGTCACCAAAAACACAATGGCATTCTTCGGATTGACCACCTCATCCAGCATCCCCGCATTACTGGCCGCCGTAGAAGAAAGCTCCAGACCGATAAGCGCCACAACCGGCCCCATAGCTGCCGGAGGAAGCACAACATCGATCCAATCCGACCCAAACTTATAAATAATGAAAGACAGGATGCACCCCAAAAATCCCACTGCCACGAACCCGCCAAGCGCATAGGCATATCCAAACTTACTGATCACAATACTGGCCGGCGCAATAAAAGCAAAACTGGACCCCAGATAGGCCGGCGCCTTCCCCTTAGTGATCAGTATAAACAACAGCGTCCCCACACCGTTCATAAACAGAACCACCGCCGGATTGATTCCAAACAAAAACGGAACCAACACAGACGCCCCGAACATGGCAAACATATGCTGAATACTGAGCGGTATCAGAAGCTTTGGCGGAACTTTCTCTTCCACCTGGATAATTCTTCGATTTTCCACAATATTTCTCCTCTCTAAATTCCTTTTCGGTTTATTTTAACACAATAAGCTACAATCTTCCATACAAAAATCGCCGTTTTTCCTTTCTTTCATCCTCCCCTGTCCCCAGAACATTCCGTGCCAAGTAATATGATTTACGCAGTACCGATATGGTACATTCTGCTTCATACCATGGCTGGCTGCCTTGCTTTTTCATGTCTGCAGAATGAAAACACCTGGTGATATACAGAACCGGCATATATTATGACTGCAGATTTTCTTTATTTTACAGTTGGTAACAAAGGATGAACACAGATTTTTCCTGCTTTACAGATAATTGGAAAAAGATGTTTAGCTTTCGTTGGTAATTTTTAGATGCCTCGCCGTGGTTTTTCCTCTCTTTACGGATAATTTGAAAGCAGCATTTGGCTTTTGTAGGTAATTGTAAGGTGTTTCGCCGTGGTTTTTCCTCTCTTTACGGATAATTTGAAAGCGGCATTTGGCTTTTGTAGGTAATTTTAAGATGCCTCGCCGTGGTTTTTCCTCTCTTTACAGATAATTTGAAAGTAGCATTTGACTTTTGTAGGTAATTTTAAGGTGTTTCGCCGTGGTTTTTCCTCTCTTTACAGATAATTTGAAAGCAGCATTTGGCTTTTGTAGGTAATTTTAAGGTGTTTCGCCGTGGTTTTTCCTCTCTTTACAGATAATTTGAAAGCATCATTTGACTTTTGTAGGTAATTTTAAGATGTTTCGCCGTGGTTTTTCTTCTCTTTACGGATAATTTGAAATCCCTTCTTACCTTTCGTATGTAATCCAAGAAATTTTCACCGCTAACTCACCTATTTTTACATATAATTCAAGAAAAATCTTTAGAATCCATACGTAAATCCAAAATTTTCAAACTAACAGACCTCATTATTACCCAAATGATATCTAATCCATAACTCTGCCCTGAGAAAACCAGGGATGAGGCGGTGTGCAGCCGGGGACGGCGGGCGGGGGTCTGTTTGTGTCAGCGAGGTTAAGTGGAAGGGTCTGTGAAATCCACCTCCTACGGAAACTTAGGCGCGAGCCCTCCGGCGAGCGTCTTAGTTGCAGTTGGAGGTTAGTTCACAGTCCTGGAACGTCGAGCGGACACAAACAGACCCCCGCCCGCCGTCCCCGGCTGCACACCGCCTCATCCCGTCCCCTTTGCCACAAAAAAAAGAGCCCGCATGCAACTTCCACACAGACTCTTTTCCCCTATCTCTATTTCATTTCCAGTTCAAACCCAAAATAACGCACCGCATTATTATAAGAAATCCCCTTCACAATCCTCTCCAGCATCTTCATATCCTTAGGATACTCTCCATTTTCCACCCAATTACCGATCATCTCACAAAGTATCCTTCTAAAATACTCATGCCTCGGATAAGAAAGAAAACTTCTGGAATCCGTCAGCATTCCGATAAAGTTCCCCAGCAGACCTAAGTTTGCAAGAGATGTCATCTGCTTTGTCATTCCTGTCTTATGGTCATTGAACCACCATGCAGACCCCTGCTGAATCTTTCCAACAGCATCTGAATTCTGGAAACAACCGATGATCGTTCCAATCGCCTCATCATCATTGGGATTCAAACTGTAAATCACCGTTTTCGGAAGATTCCCCTCTGCATTCAGCGCATTTAAATAATCCGCGATCTGACCTGACGGTGCATAATTATTGATACAGTCAAACCCTGTATCCGGACCCAGCTTTTCATACATATCCGTATTATTATCACGCTTACATCCATAATGAAGCTGCATAGCCCAGCCCATCTTCGCATATTCCCCGGCAACAAAAAGCATGAACGCTGTCTTAAACTTCAGCTCTTCCTCCCTGGTAACCGTCTCCTCATTCAACCGCTTCTGGAAGACAGCCTCAACCTCCTCATCAGAAGCCGGAACATACATGACATACTCCAGCCCATGATCTGACGCCCGGCAGCCCATCTCATTGAAAAATGCCATTCTGGACTTCAGCGCTGCTTTCAAGTCCTCAAAAGACTGGATATCCATATTAGCCGCCTCTGCCAGTGTCTCCAGATACTGACCGTAATCCGGTTTTTCCAGATTCATGGCCTTATCCGGTCTCCATGCAGGAAGTACCTGTACCGGGAAACTCTCATCTTCTGCCAGCATTTTGTGCCATTTCAGGTCATCTGCCGGATCGTCGGTGGTGCAGATCAGCGTAACATTTGACTGGAGGATCAGATTTCTTGCACTCATGGAAGCCTCCTGAAGCTTTGCATTACACAAATTCCATACTTCCTCCGCAGTATCCCCGTTTAACACACCTGTATATCCGAAATACCGCTGCAGCTCCAGATGACTCCAGTGAAACAGAGGATTGCCGATGGCTTTCTCCAGTGTCTCCGCCCATTTCTGGAATTTTTCTCTGTCTGGTGCGTCTCCGGTGATATAACGCTCCTCCACACCATTGGAACGCATCTGGCGCCATTTGTAATGGTCTCCGCCCAGCCATACCTGTGTGATGTTCTCAAACTTTCTGTCCTCTGCGATCTCCTGCGGATTGATGTGGCAGTGGTAGTCAAGAACCGGCACCTTTGCCGCAAAGTCATGATATAATTCCTGTGCGGTGGGGGTGCTCAATAGAAAATCTTTGTCCATAAACTGTTTCATAAAACATTACCTCCTTTTATTTTACACATATCCCATCAGACTTGGCAGCCAGAGACTGAGCTGCGGGATATAAGTTACCAGCATAAGTACAACGAAGATCGCTGCAAAATAGATCAAAAGCTGTCTGAACACCGTCTCTATCTTCACCTTTCCCACCTTGACGCCCACAAACAGTGTGGTGCCCACAGGCGGTGTGATGGTTCCGATACAGAGGTTGAAGATCAGCATGATACCAAAATGGATAGGATTCATGCCAAGCGCCGTACACACCGGAAGGAAAATCGGTGTGAAGATCAGGCAGGCAGGTGTCATATCCATGAAAGTTCCTACGATCAGCAGAATCACATTGATCAACAGGAAGATAACGATCTTGTTGCTGCTGATGGCCAGCAAACCATTGGAAACGGCTGTGGGGATATTGGTAAATGCCATAACCCATGACATAATACTGGAAACACCGATCAGGAAAATAATAATACCTGTCATCTCAGCGCTTTCCTTGAAAATCTTGGGCAGGTCCTTCAAGCTGATGGAACGGTAAAAGAACAGGGATAAAACAAGACTATATACAACCGCCACCACAGACCCCTCTGTGGCTGTGAAGATACCGCCGATGATACCGCCGATCACAATAATGATAAGCAGCAGACACGGCAGAGCCTGTAAAACAATTTTCATGGCTTCTTTAAACGTAAATTTTGTTTTTGCCCGGTATCCTTTTTTCTTTGCAATGAAATAGATCACCAGCATACATGCCAGTCCCCACAAAATCCCGGGTATGTAGCCCGCCATAAAGAGCGCTGCCACAGAAGTTCCGCCGCTGACCAGGGAGAAGGTGATCATAACATTGCTTGGCGGAATCAAAAGCCCGGTTGGGGCAGTGGCAATATTGGCAGCCGCGGAGAAGTTAGGGTCATATCCCTCATCCTTCTCAATCGGGCCGATGATGGACCCCATGGCTGAGGCTGCCGCTGTACCGGAACCGGAAATGGCTCCGAAAAGCATGTTTGCAATGACATTTGTCTGGGCCAGCGCACCGGGTGCACGTCCTGTGATGAGCTTTGCCAGATTGATCAGACGGACCGCTATGCCGCCCTTATTCATGATATTTCCGGCCAGAATGAAAAACGGTATGGCAAGAAGACTGAACACGGAAATACCGGAAAAAATCCTCTGCGCGCCGGTGAGAACCGCAACACTTGTATCCATAACCGGCAGAATGGCGCATACGGAAGAGATTCCCAGCGCTACTGCAATGGGCACACCTGCCAGCAGCATGATGACCAGCAGAACCAATATGATCAATCCTGAAACTAATGCTGTATTCATAATCGAAACTCCTTTTCCTCAGATTATTCTTTCACTTCCCGGTGCTCCTGCTCATATCCGCTGCACAGATCCACAATATTGAAAATGGAGTACAGCACAATGAGCACGCCGGAAAGCGGTACGACCGTGTAGATGATACCCATGGGGATTCCCAGGGAAGCCGTCTTCTGGGTCATGGTAAGGTTCATGATCGTAGCTCCGCCGTAAATCATAACACTTCCGGCCAGGAGCATGATCAGGATTTCAATCACAATTTCCAGGACTTTTCTTTTTGTCCCTGTGATCTTATCTGCTAAAAATCCCATACGCATATGGTCTCTTTTACCAAACACATAAGCGGAGGCAAGCAGCGCCATCCAGGTAAAGCTGTAGGTCAGAAGCTCCTCGGAAACGGTGCTGGGACTGTTGAAGAAGTAACGGATCACGATTTGATAGGTTCCGATGCATACCATAAACGCAAAAATAACAGCACAGGCAGAGCTTAAGATCGTATTGATAACTTTTCGGATTGAATGTAAGGCTTTCATTTACTCTTCCTCCTTTGCGTATTTCTCATTGATTTTCTGGATATGGTCATACAATTCCTGAATGTCCGGGTTATCATCCAGCATATCCTGCTGCACATTGGACACCTTGTCCTTAAATGCCTGCACATCCACGTCAATGAACTCCACACCCATCTGGTTCTGCGCAATATCTTTTGCCTCTTCCACCTGCTTGTCCCACTCTTCCATCTCCACCTCTGTGGACAGAAGGGCAGCCTGTTCAAATACTTCACGTTCTTCACTGCTCAGTCCGTTTAAAAATTTCAGGTTTCCGATCAGCATATCCGGCACCATCTGGTGCTTGTTGTAAGAGTAGTATTTTGCCACTTCCCCGTGTTTGTTATTGGTAAGGGCAAGCTCATTGTTCTCCGCACCGTCAATGACACCCTGCTGTATGGCGGTGTAAACCTCGCCGAAACTCATAGGGGAGGCAGCCGCGCCGAAAGCTTTTACCATGTTTACACTGGCCGGACTCTGCTGTACACGGATTTTCAGGCCCTTTAGATCCTCCGGTGTATGAATCGGTTTTTTTGCGTAAAAGCTTCTGGTTCCCGCATTGTACCAGGTCAGTACCCGGAAACCTGCCTCGTCCGTGGACGCATATACCTGATTCATATAGTCCGTATCGCCCATCACCTCATGATAGGCTTCCTCGGAAGTAAACAGATACGGCATGCTGAACACCTCATATACATCTGCAAAAGTCTCCAGGTTGGCTGTGCCCGCCACAACAAAGTCAATGGCTCCTGTCTGCGTCAGCTCTATGGCCTTCTGCGCGGAACCCAGTATCTCATTTGGAAAAATCTGAACCTCATATTTGTCTCCCAGATTCTCCTCCACATATTCCTTAAATTTTAAAAGTCCCAGATGCTCCGGATGTGTCTCAGACTGGGCATGGGAAATCCGAACGATTCTCTTCTCACTTTTAATGGAAGAACAGCCGCCAAGTCCCAGAACTGCAGTGACACATAAAGCAAGTATAAAGGCTTTCTTTAATCCTCTCATGATTCTTTTCCTTTCACTCTTTTTCCGCTACGTTTATGCGGAAATTTTAAAACCGCCTTTGGCGATGGGCTTTTTATCAAAAATCTGTGGTGCACCGTTTTTCCAGACGGCACCGCACATATTTTCTGTGCTCCACGCTTTCTCCTTTTAAGACCTCCATCAGGGAGTCAATTGTCATCTTGCACAGCAAGTCACCCCTGCCGTCTATGGATGTCAGCTCCGGCTCACATCCAATGGAAAGTTCTGAATTATTGTAACCTATAATACTGATATCCTGCGGTACGGACAGCTTCTTTGCCTTGGCGTATTTTACTGCGCCCACTGCCAGACCGTCATCTGTGGCAATGACGCCGTCAAACACCAGATCTCTTCTGGCCAGCAGAATGTCCCGCACCAGATGGATCTCATTTTTGATGTAGACCTTGCGCTCCCCGAACACCGGAATGCCTGCAGCCTTCAGGGCATCCTCATACCCCTGCAGCTTATGCATGGCACTGTATGAATAAGAATCACTGAGAAACAGGATCTGCTTTCTGCCTGAGGCGATCATAGCGGAAACGGCATCAAACACGGACTGGTAATCATCTGTGAGCATACAGTAGATATTCTCCCCGTCAATGAAACCGTTCATAATAAACACAGGAATCTCTTCGGAAGCCTTCTTAATATAAGTAATGTCTTCCCCGTACTCCTTGTCCCCCGCGTAGCAGGAGCCCACTAAAAGCAGCGCGTCAATGCGTTTCTGCAGAATCATCTGCACAGAGATCTCCTTATCCTCCTGATCATATCCGCTGCAGTATAAAATGCAGTCATAACCGTAATTTCTCAGGTTCTTCTCCAGATATGCCACAGCAGATGCCATATAATGGTCTGAAACACTTGGACAGATGATTCCCACTGTCTTCATGGAGTTCAGGCTCATGCCCCTGGCAAATACATTGGGTATATAGTCATTTGCTGCCATGACTGCCCGTACCTTTTCTTTTGTCTTTTCACTCACCTTTGGGCTGTCATTGACCACTCGTGATACGGTGGCAATGGAAACCCCTGCAAGCTTCGCGATATCGTATATGTTCATAATCCCACGTTCCTTTCGCTGTGGAAGTGTAAGCCCTTACACTTTATTTTTCATTATACAGACAGGAAAACAAAAAAGCAATTCTTTTTGCTGCGATATTTTTCACAAGTTTTCTCTTTTATTTTTGTGAAATATTAATAAAATTCTTGTTTTTTGTCCAATTTTTAAAATTCATGTTGACGAACTCCCCGCCAAGTTGTAGATTTAGTGTAAGCCCTTACATTTCATACTTAGCTATTATATGGAATCGCATTTTATAAAGGAGGATGAATATTCCCATGCAGACTTATCTGAAGATTCATCCGGATGACAGTGTTGCCGTAGCGCTTGCTCCGCTTGCAGCAGGCACCTCTGTCCATTTGGATCATAAGGAAATCCTGTTATCAGAAGATATCCCCCAGGGTCACAAGTTTGCCCTGAAGGACATCCGGG
Source organism: Blautia caccae (assembly GCF_040095955.1). Classification (NCBI taxonomy): domain Bacteria; kingdom Bacillati; phylum Bacillota; class Clostridia; order Lachnospirales; family Lachnospiraceae; genus Blautia; species Blautia caccae. The sequence goes on from NZ_JBBMFP010000004.1 coordinate 68,846, forward strand.
CAGGGGAGGCAGTTATAAAGTACGGCTCTCCCATCGGACAGGCCAGGGAGGACATCGCCCAAGGCTCCTGGATTCATACCCATAATATGAAAACAGGCCTGGGAGATCTTCTTACCTATACTTATCGTAAAGATGCGGCAGAGCTTGCCCCCACTGAGGAGCGCTTCTTTCACGGGTACAGAAGAAGCAATGGCCAGGCCGGTGTCCGCAATGAAATCTGGATCATTCCAACCGTCGGCTGCGTCAACAACGTGGCAGAAACCATTGAAAAACAGGCACAGATCTATAAGACCGGCACCATTGATGACATCGCAGCCTTTCCTCATCCCTACGGATGTTCCCAGATGGGGGAGGATCAGGAACACACACGCAGGATACTGGCAGACTTGATCAACCACCCCAATGCAGGGGGCGTCCTTGTATTGGGCCTGGGGTGTGAGAACAGCAATATAGAGGAACTGAAGCGATATATCGGTTCCTACGATCCCAAAAGAGTTCGTATCCTGGTGGCGCAGGAATCTGAGGATGAGATCCGCGACGGACTTGCCGTCATCCGGGAACTTGCAGAATATGCAGGCAGTTTTTCAAGAGAACCCATAAGCTGCAGGGAACTTGTCATCGGCATGAAATGCGGCGGCAGCGACGGTCTGTCCGGCATCACAGCCAACCCGACCGTGGGCGGTTTCTCAGACCTGCTCATCTCCAAAGGAGGCACTACGATTCTCACCGAGGTACCGGAAATGTTCGGCGCGGAGACACTGCTTATGAATCGCTGCGCCAATGAAGCGCTGTTTGACAGGACCGTTGAACTGATCAATGACTTTAAAAATTATTTCAAAAGCCACAACCAGACCATCTATGAAAACCCGTCCCCCGGCAATAAAAAGGGAGGGATCTCCACGCTGGAAGACAAATCCATGGGATGCACACAAAAATCAGGCAGCGCGCCTGTAAAAGGTGTTCTCGCCTACGGGGAACCGGTAAAGGAAAAGGGTCTGAACCTGCTCAGCGCCCCGGGCAATGATCTGGTGGCCTCCACAGCCCTGGCTGCATCAGGTGCCCATATTGTCCTGTTCACCACAGGAAGAGGCACCCCTTTCGCCTCCCCTGTGCCCACCGTGAAAATCTCCAGCAATACTGCCCTCTATGAGAAGAAAAAAAACTGGATTGACTTCAACTGCGGTCCCATGACAGAGGGTGTGCCCTTAGAGGAGCTGAGCAGTCAGCTTTTTGAGTATGTGCTGCAGGTCGCTTCCGGTGAGAAAGTCAAAGCAGAGAAAGCCGGTTTTCATGACATGGCTATTTTCAAACAGGGTGTTACGCTTTAACACATTTCGCGTGACAGCGCCTGTGGATGGTAATGTAAATATAACAACAGGGGAATAAAAATCATGGAAAAACTCAGTTATCAGATATTAAAAGAACAGAATTACAAAGGCTATCTTCTCCGGGAGGCTCCCGAACGTGTCCTCCAATTTGGGGAAGGAAATTTTATGCGGGCCTTTACAGACCATTTTATTGATATGTTGAATGAAAAGACAGGTTTCAACGGCAAGGCAGTTCTTGTCCAGCCCCGGCCAAAACGCCCCGGCCACAGCCTAGCTGATGACCTGAACACCCAGGAAGGGCTTTACACCTTATATCTGCGCGGCTTTGAAAACGGAAGAAAGGTCAGTGACAAGCGTGTCATCTCCTGTGTCAGCCGCTGCCTGAATGCCTATGAAGATTACGACGCGGTCATGGCCTGCGCCGAAAATCCTAATCTGCGCTTTATCACCTGCAACACCACCGAGGCCGGAATCGTATACGACCCTGCCTGCAGGTTTCAGGACAGACCGGCCTCCAGCTTTCCGGGCAAGCTGACCCAGTTTCTCTACCGCCGTTATGAAATCTTCGGCAGCGAAAAAGGAAAGGGATTCGTTATTCTTCCCTGTGAGCTTATTGCGGAAAACGGAAAAGAGCTGAAAAAATGTGTGCTTTCGTATGCCGCACAGTGGAATCTGGAGGAAGGCTTCCTTACATGGCTGGAGGAGGAGAACATGTTCGGCTCCACGCTTGTGGACCGCATTGTCACCGGCTTTCCCAAAGGGGAAGAGGATGCGCTGAATGAGGAAAACGGCTATCTGGACGCCGCCATGGATACCGGTGAAGTCTTTGCCTTCTGGGTCATTGAGGGACCTGCTGCTTTAAAACAGGAACTTCCATTTGAGAAGGCCGGACTTCCGGTCCTCATCACAGATGACCACAAACCATACAAGGAGCGCAAGGTCCGAATCTTAAACGGCGCTCATACCTCCATGGTCATGGGGGCATATCTGGCCGGGTTCGATATCGTGCGGGACTGTATGGAGGATGATGTAGTCTGCGGCTTTATGAATAAAGCAGTCCATGAGGAAATCATCCCCACACTGTCTCTTCCCAAAGAGGAGCTGGAGAGTTTCGCCTCCGCCGTCACAGAGCGTTTTAAAAACCCGTTTATCGACCATGCACTGCTGTCCATCTGCCTGAATTCCACCTCCAAATGGAAAGCCAGGGTCCTGCCGTCCCTGAAGGCGTATATGGACAGGACAGGAAAACTGCCTCTCTGTCTCACAGCCTCCTTTGCCTTCTATCTGGCGTTTTACCGGGGGAAGGAACTGACAGACGCGGGTCTTGCTGCCGTACGTCCGGACGGTGGTGCTTATACTGTGTCGGACGACAGAAATGTTCTCTCCTTTTTTGCAGCACATAAGGATGATACCACAGAGGAATACGTGCACGCGGTCTGTGGCAATGAAGCACTTTGGGATATGGATCTGTGCTCTATGCCCGGATTTGAAGCCGCTGTCACAGATATGCTGAACAAGATCCAGCGCGACGGCGCATATGAAATGATGAAATCCGTCTGCTGATTCTTTAAAAAATAAAAGTGCCCCATATGGAAGCCTGTAAATTTCCGGTTTTCCATATGAGGCACTTTTATTTTGTTCCGCATTTCTCACCCGCTGTATTCTGAATCCGGAGGACACCGCCGCATAAAATACATGTCCGCCGCTTATCCCTCCGCCTGTTTCTCTGCGACAGCACAGATTGTCGTATCCCGGCCTGTAAACGCCTTTCCTGCCACATTATCATAAAATTCCGTGCAGCACAGCCCTGCACTCTCTATTTCCTTTTTTAAGGTTTCCCTGGTGTACCGCTGGTTCCAAAGATTATAACAGTGGCAGTCCTCCTCTGTGATCACCAGATACTGCTCCAGAGTGTTATCTGTCTCGGGATATCTGTAATTGCGCTGAATGACCACATGAGGTCCGGCTGACCAGAATCCCTCATCCTGATACTGAACCGTCTCCAGTTTTTCAAAAGGCAGAGCACGGGTAAATCCGTCAAGAATAAGGATTCCACCCTGTTTCAGTGCCTTTTTTATTTTCCCCAGCAGAATCCTCCTGTCCTTTGGAGGCAGTACACCGAAATCACAATAGATCAAAGTTACGACATCAAATGCATTCTCCTCATCCATATCCAGATAATTCTTATATTCATACCGGATGTCCCTCTTTGTCCCGGCAGCATGTTCTCTGGCGTATTGGACGGACCGTCTGGAAAAATCAAGACCTGTCACCTGAAATCCCCTGTCATCAAACAGCTCTGCATAGAGTCCCGGTCCGCATCCCAGGTCCAGAAGCTTCTTTCCCGCTCCTCCCCCGCAACGCTCTGCAATCCAGTCCGCGGATCTTTGTATAAATTCATGCTTCCTGGTTGCGCCTTCCGCATCCGGGTCCAAGTGCGCCTCCAGCATATATCCGGAAATATTCTCATCATCCCAGAAAGCGGAGGAGCTGGCTTCATATACCTGCGGTTTTTGTTTTATATACTCAATCAGTTTCCTGCTGCTGCTATTTTCCAAATGTTTTCTCCCTGTCCTGTTTCTGCCGTGTCTACCGGTTTCCATCACTGCAGTTTGCCGCGTCAATGGCGATCACCGTCAGCAGGCCGATCAGCTCATCGTCCTGGCAGGCATAGTCGATCACATACGTGTCCCCCCAGTGAAAGGGCTCTTTCCTGATATGCATGATCGGGCAGCATTCCTGATAGACATCGTAATCCCATTCCAAAAAATCGCCTTCCACTCTCCAGTCATTATAGTCGATCTCATATTTGGGCTTAAACAATGCAAAGCGTTTTTGGATACTCCCCAGAGCCCTGCCCCCTGCAATCAGCTCAAACCGGGGCATGACAGTCATCAGTTTTTCTCTCACCATGCCTACTTCCTCACCGGTATCGTGACGGTAAATGTGTATCTTATGGCCAATAGACAGAAACTCTCCTTTGACAAAATACTTCGGGTTACCGTATTCATCGTACACATCATAGGTGTCTGTCCAGGAAAATACCCTCTGTTTTATCAGTAATTTCATAAATCCTCCTCCGTTTTTCCTTTTCCTTTGCCTGTATGCTTATATCTTACCACAATACCTGTACTTTATGGAACAGAAATCGTTACTGCTCACTGCTTGCCCGGCAGCACGCTTCGCGGGACAGTGCTTACCATTCAAGCAGCGCGGCTCCCCAGGTCAGCCCAGCTCCGAATCCTGACAGGATGATCTTGTCCCCCTTTTGCAGCTTTCCTTCACGGTTCATCTCATCCAGCAAAATGGGAATACTGGCGGCGGATGTATTGCCGTGACGTTCCAGATTCATGGGAAATTTTTCCTCCGCCTCCTTTAGTCTTTTGGCAACTGACTGGATGATTCTGCTGTTGGCCTGGTGCAGAACATAATACCTGATCTCCTCTTTCTCTGTCCCGGTCTTTTCCAGTACCTGTGTAATACACTCCGGCACCTTTTTTACGGCAAATTTAAAAACAGGCTGTCCTTCCATGGCAACATAATCCGCCTCCTGGGCACCGGGTGCCAGAACGTTCTTCATCTGGCGGGCACCACAAGTAAGAACACTGTCCCCTCTGCCGTCTGACCACTGGACCATATCCATGAATCCTGTCTCATGAGCCTTTACCACGACGGCTCCTGCCCCGTCCCCAAACAGCACACATGTACCTCTGTCTTCCCAGTTGAGAAGCTTTGACAGAGTTTCCGCTCCGATGATCAGCGCATTTTTGTAAACTCCGCTTTTTATATACGCCTGAACCGTGCTTAAGGCAAATACAAACCCCGAACACGCTGCACTTAAATCGAATCCAACGGCGTTCCAAGCACCGATTTCCTTCTGTACCCGGCAGGCAGTATTTGGGAAAAATGAATCCGGTGTACAGGTAGCCACTAGGATCAGCTCCACATCCGCGGCATCCATTCCCGCATTCTCCAAAGCCTTTTTGGCGGCGCGGCATGCCAGAATGGTTGTATTTTCCTCTTTTGCAATCCTTCTCTCCCGGATTCCGGTCCGTGTGGAAATCCACTCATCATTTGTATCCACAATCCTGGACAGATCATCATTTGTCACAATATTTTCGGGAACTGCACTGCCTGTTCCGACTATCCTCGCTACCATATTCTTCCTACCTCTTATTCCATCATATTTTCACCGGATAACTGTTCAGCGCAGTAAATGCGCAGACCTGCTGAATCATTACTTCACAGAATCACATCCGGGAATTCATTTAAACTTTCAAATAGTTTGATTATCAAATCTTTTCTTTCAAAGTATACTAAGAAAGAGACCGTTTGTCAACTACACAAACGGCCTCCCGGTATCTATTCATCCTCTTTATAAATTTTCTGTATTTCCTGGGAAAGCTCCCGGCTCAGATCATCCAGGTCAATTCCCGTTCCCACACCCCGGTATGGGGCATTATCCGGCTCCGGTCTGCGGTTATAGTCCTGTTCCCGCAGCTTTGCCATATCGGGAATCTCTCTTGTCTTCTCTCCCGGCTCCTCTGCCGGCCTGCGCGGTGTCTGGCTGCGCGGCGTCTGGCTGCGGCTGCCGCCCCCGCTTCTTCCTGTTCCGGAAGATGTCCGGCTCTGGGCCGTATTATTTCTGCTCTTCTCTGTGGTCTTATATACCGTTTTCTTCCTGGTCTTCTTTTTCCTGCCCGGCAGCGTGGGAAGGCTGAACTTCCGTTTCTTCCGGTTGAAAAGCGGTTCCCGGCTGCTGCCTTTGCTGTTCTGCTTTTTCTCCCTGTTTCGAAGAAGAGGCGCTGCCTGCACCGCGATTCCGAGAAAAGCCAGGATCAGACCCAGCAGCCATGTACCCGCGCCGCCGTCTTTGCCTGTCATGGAAAACAGAATCCTGATAGCGCCAAGACCGCCGCAGATACCCGTGATGCCGATGATCACATACTCCTCATATCCGATAGCCATGGTGGCCGCAAAGATTCCTATGGCAATACAGATGATCCTGCCCGTGTCCGTAGGCGCACTGAAAAAAGAGTTTGCCAGCGCATATACAAGGCCTGCGCACAGCACAAAAATTCCAAGTTTATAAAATACCCATGCAAGCGCACCCAGCACCACCGCTCCGGCAAGTCCCGCGATCACCACATATTTTGCCTCGTGCAGAAAATAATACCCTGCAATACCGCCCGCTGCGGCACCGATCACAAGCCCGAGGATACTGCCCCAGACTTTCCTGAGCTTATAGCCCATAAAACAGTTCAGCAGTGCAAATATAAGCCCTGCCAGCATAATTCCCGTCGTATACTTTTCCACAACATTCCCGTACTGGGAAGTCACAATGTTTAAAATATCTGCCGGATTCATTTTGATCACCTTACCCCTTATCTGTTTATGTAACTGTTCTTCACCTGCAGTCCCTTCTCTGCCCTTTACAGAAAGGGAACTGCAGCATCACACACTCTCTCCCCTGAAAGTGGTTTTTAAATATACTTTTTTGATATACCTGAGGGTTTCCTTTTCCCCTTTTTCCGCCAGCATGCGCAGCAGAAATTCCAGGTCCTCATTGGTCTTCTCATGCACAAACCAAAGTCTGTCTCTGCTCTTCAGAAAATAGGCCAGAGGCGCCTGATCCGTATAAGTCCCCGGATTATAGACCCTGGAAGCGCTGATCCGGTCCATGACCATCTCCGCAATGTATTTCCTGGGCATGGGAACACCCTGAATGACTGTGTCACAGTCCACACCGTAGTCCACCCAGTGCTCAAAATGATGCTTATTCCTTCCATAGTGGTGAATCCAGGATGTGGACAGCCCGGTGTCTTCCCGCTCCGCATTGTTGGGACTTCTGTTTCCCTGATAATACCTGCATCCAACGGAAAATTCCGTCCAGGAATATTTTGACAGGTCATGCAGCAGCCCCTGCCGGTACAGACCTATTTTAAAACAGTAGCGCATGACCAGCAGCTTATGGCTGGTAATTGTCTTGAAATGTGCCCATATATGCATTACGCTGTTTCCTGCTTTCCGATTAATATTGCTATAGTTCTCGACGGCACCTCCACAGCTTTTTTACCCTTCCCCTTCTGCTTTGCCGTCTTTACCTCTTCTTCTGTAAAAACCTTTCCTTCCTGCCTGCTGGTGCTGGCCACGAATTTCCATACAGACCCTTTCGGCAGATTGGGCAGTGCAAATTCATGAGGCATCCAGTGCAGGTTATATGCTACAAACAAAAACTCTTTTTCCTGCTTCCCATAATCTCCGCAGTACATCATTCCCAGATGCCGCAGATTTCTCTCACAGGGCGCATACCAGGCCTGCGCTCCGTGGTAAGACAGATCCGGATAGCCAAGTGCCCTGTAGTCCACTCCTTTTAACTCTTCCTGCATATGCAGAATGTAGTATTTTTTTCTGAAGGCAATGGCTTCTTTAACAAATTCATAGAGTGCCCGGTTGGATTTGAACGCACTCCAGTCCACCCATCCGATGTCATTGTCCTGGCACCAGGCATTATTGTTGCCCTTCTGGGAATTGCCGAACTCATCCCCCTGAAAGATCAGAGGCGTGCCCTGGCTCAGCAGAAGCAGCAAAAACGCATTTTTAAGCTGCTGCAGCCGCAGTTCCCGCACTGTTCTTTTCCTGGTGGGACCTTCTGCCCCACAGTTCCAGCTGCAGTTGTACTCCATGCCGTCCCTGTTGTCCTCACCGTTGTCCTCATTGTGTTTCTCATCATAGGACACCATATCCATCATGGTAAAGCCGTCCTGGTCCGCCAGGTAATTGATGATTCCCGTCTCTTTGGGATTTCTCCGGTTCCGGTAAATGAAATCCTCCAGCATGTTCTCATCGCTTTTCAACAGATGGCGCATACAGTAGAGAAACCCTTCGTTGTACTCCGCCACATTTTTAAATGCCGGTATTTTTCCCTGATAGAGATATCCGCCGTCCACATCGTGAAAGAAGAGCTTTGTTCTGGAAAGGAGCGCGTCCCTTACCAGGACTTCCTGGCAGATGCCGCTCCCCATCAGATGAAATCCATCCACATGGTACTTAAGCTTCCAGTAACGCAGAATATCCAGCATAACCGAAGGACTTACAGAACCGTCAAAATAGAATTCCATCAGACACTCCATCCCTGCCTGGTGCAAAGTATCCACCAGATGTGAAAATTCCCGCACCGGACGGTCTGTGGCACAGAAGGATGCCTTTGGAGCGAAATAGCAGGCCTCGCCTGTATACCCCCAGCAGTTTATCTTACCGGGCGCACTTTCCTTATAAGCATAGGCAGGTTCCGGCCGCCTTCCGGCGCTGCGCTTCCTCTCAATCTCCCTGTAATCATAGGCCGGCATCAAAAGCACTGCCGTGACACCCATATCTTTCAGATATGCGATCTTCTGCTCCAGCCCCTTAAAGGTTCCTTTTAAACGGACCCCGGAATTTTTCTGCATGGTATATTCCCGTACCTGCAGCTTATAGATAATAGAATCCGACAGGGAACAGGGCTGAAAGGAATTATCCTGCCATCTGTATTTTTCATTCCGGAACCCGCACCGGATGATGTCCGTATCTTCTGTCTGCGGCTGTCCGAATTTTTCTGCACCGGAAAGATAGACCGCGTAGGGATCCTGTATCACTTCATTTCCGATACGGTAATTATACTCATACCTATCAGGGGAAATGCCTGTCACGCAGACAGAAACCAAATTCCCCGTCTTCTTTTCTTCTGACAAAGGGATTTCCTTTACCGGCTTTTTCTCCCCTGTATGGTACAGAAGAAGAAATGCCTCCTCCCCGTCCGGGACAGAAACAGTAAACTGATATCCCTTTTCCGTCCTTATGACTCCCGGTTTGCCCGGATATACTGGCAAAGCTTGTATCTCCTTTGATGCCTCGTCCATTCTCTTCGTCAAGCTGTTCACCTCATTTCAATCTCTCTTGTTCCGAACACAGTGCCTCCATCCTGTCATGTACTCCCGGCGCGTCCTGTTCATCTGTCATGGTGATAATGGTATCACTTGCCATCAATATGGTGCGCCCCTTTGGAATCAGCTCTGCACCGTTTCTCTGCACTGCCACCAGAAGGCAGTTTTTGGGCCATTCGATCTGCTGCACCATTTTATTCTGCAGCTCACAGTTATGGCGGACCACAAATTCCTGTAAAATCTTCTCACCTGTTTTCTCCGGCACCGGCTCGCCCCGCTTTCTCAGCAGATTTTCCAGAAGGCTCTCATAAATAGGCTGCGATTTCACCGCAGTTGCCACCAGAAAAGCCACGATGGACACCAGGGACAGGGACAGCATCTGGCTGACACTGCCTGTCATCTCAAAGATCAGGATAATACCTGTAATGGGCGCCCGCACAATCGCAGTAAAATACCCGGCCATGGCCAGCATGATCAGATTGTTCAGATAATGGGCATCAAGTCCCAGAAACTGCACGGCAAAGGTTCCGTATGCCCCGCCGATCAAAGCCCCCAGTACCAGCAGCGGAAAGAAAATCCCTCCCGGCGCGCCGGAACCAAAGGAAATGGCAGAAAATAAAAGCTTCATCACAAAAAGCAGAAGGATGGTCTTCAGCATCACATTGCCCTCTGTGATAATATCAATAATATTATGCCCGCTGCCCAGGATTTCAGGCATGATAAGGCCCAGCGCCCCGGCCAGCAGAAAGGGAATAAGAAGCCTGGTCGTCTCAGCCCTCTTCCCCCGGATTTTCCCAAACAGGGACTGCACAAACAAGGTCAGCTTATTATAGAAGGCACCCATCAGTCCCAGAATGATCCCCAGCACAATAATATGTCCGTAATACTTTGCCGGAATAGAGCCTGTTATCTCAAACTGAAATACAGAACGGAATCCCAGAAATCTGGAGGATATGTAATCTGCCGTGATGGATGCTGTCATGACAGACACCAGCACAGATACAGAAAAGTTCTTGTGGATCTCCTCCAGTGAAAACATCACACCTGCCAGAGGTGCATGGAACGCAGCCGAAAGTCCGGCACTTGCGCCACAGGTGAGCAGGAATTTTTCTTCTGTCTTGCTCCTGTCCAGTACCTTTGATACTGCCTTTCCTGCCATGGCCCCAATCTGGATGGACGGACCCTCTCTTCCCAGAGACAGCCCCGCAAAGAGTGACAAAAAGCCGCCCAGAAATTTTGCAGGCAGCACTCTCCACCAGACCTGATTTAATTTACCTGCCATCTCTCCTTCCACCTGGGGAATACCGCTCCCGGAGATAAATGACTCATATTTTACAAGACGCCCTACAACACAGGCGAGAATGAATAAAACAACAAACCAGCCTCCCGCAGCCAGTGGATATTTTCTTCCATATGCAAGGACAACGTTCATGCCCCTGCCCGCGTACTCCAGAAGTACCCGGTATAAAAGGACCACAAGTCCGGCTACGATTCCCACCAGGAATCCCTCTGCTGTCAGAATGGACTTAAAATGCTCTGCTCTCTTGATCACATAGGAAGTGTCCCGCTTCACAATGATTCCTCCCTCTTTGGTACCTTACTGTTACACTGGTCTTCTTCTGAAGACTACTCTCATTATACGTGTGACCCCATAAAATTGCAATCGCCAATTCGTAACTGTTGCAATCTTTTCCCTAATCTGATAGTATGAAAGCAGTCAAAATGCGGTTCTTGGCCGTATTTTGAATACTGATAGAAAAGAAGAGAGGTAACACATATGAGTGAAGAAACATTCACAGCAAATATCGGCGGCTGCGACCCCAGCGACTGCGCTACCTGCAGCTCCAACTGCTCCAGCGCCGGCAAAGGTTCTATTCCCAGGGTTCCGAACCCAACCATCAAACTGACTCTGGAGGATAACACAGTCCTGGAGTGTGCCGTTCTCACCACTTTCCCGGTGGAGGACTTCGGTGAGTTCATTGCTCTTGTTCCCCTTGACAAGGATGGCAAAAGTACATCCGGGGAGACTTATCTGTTCCGCTATGCGGAGGACGAGGAAGGCAACCCTGTGGTGACCAATATCGAGCGGGAGGATGAATACATGGCTGCTGCTGAGAGCTTCCATGAATTTATCGCCAATCTTCCAAGCGAGCAGGATATGGAAGAAAAATGATCAGGGTTCTGTAATTAAATATTTTTCATGGGGAGGATCTGCCATGCATGATTTTAAGATCTGGGACAGCCATGTCCATCTCTTTCCCCCTGAGGTCTATGAGAACTGGGAGAAATACGCTGCCAGGGACAACTGGTTTGCCCTTCTCACAAAGAAGCCGGAAAACGGCAAGGGGACCGAGGAGGCCTGGGCCAACGCCGAGGAAGCTCTGGAATGCGCAGACAAAGCCGGTATTTACGGCCTTGTCATGCAGGGATGGTATTGGAATGATGAGGGACTCATGACCCTGCACAATGATTATATGGCTGATATGATGAAACGTCATCCCAAGAGGCTGAAAGGCTTTCTTTCCATTAATCCCAAATTCCGGGAAAAAGCCATCGCCGAAATTGAACGGTGTGCCAAGCTTGGCTTTACCGGCATAGGCGAACTTGGCCCCGGGGGAAATGGATATGATTTTGAGGATTCTGATTTTATAGATGTTCTGGAATGCGCACAGCACTATGGTCTTGCCGTATGCATCCACTGCGGGGAACCGGTGGGACATGCCTATCCGGGCAGGGACTTTACCAGTCTGGCCCCTATACCCGGACTGGTGAAGAAATATCCTGATTTGAAGCTCATCCTGGCCCACATGGGCGGCGGACTTCCCTTCTATGAAATGAACCCAAAATATCAGGGCAAATTCCAAAATGTCTGCTATGACACAGCCGCCAATCCCCTGTTGTACCACATCCGCAGTTTTCGCTCCGTCATCTCCATGATCGGCAGTAAAAGGCTGCTGTTTGGAAGTGATTTTCCGCTGCTGCTCTATCCCTCCAAATGCAGGGAGATGGATTTTTCCATGTTTGTGGAGGATATCCGGTCAAACGCCGGGCTTACGGAGGAAGAGTGGCATGATGTGATGGGCGGTAATCTGATTCGTTTTCTGGAATGATGCGGATGGTCAATGATAGGATGGGTTAATGATGTGATGAATCCTGTGGGTTCCTTACATAAGTCTGATTTTTAAAGAAATGAGGCTTTCATTGTACGGAAGCAGGGATATGGTATAGCCAGCCGGGACTTCATGAAATTTGCGCAGTTGGATAAAGATAACTGCGGCAAAGCGCATGAAGAATCCGGCTGGCTTTTTTATGTTGTTTTTGGTAACTGTTCAGTCAGGTCTGCGCATTTACTGCGCTGACCGTGCAAAAGAGTAGTGGCGGCAGGTATTCGCAGCATGGATTTCTATTTCAGTTCTTTGATCCTCTCCAGTGGGATATCCAGCTTTTCTGCTATTACCTCCGGGGGCAGAACATCAAGAAAACTGACCGCCGCTTTTTCCAGTCCCATCTGTTTTCCTCGCCTTTCACCTCTTTTTTCACCTCTTTTCTCACCTTTTCGTTCTCCTTCCCTTTCTGCATCTTCCGTCAGCATACTGTACAGCCACGTCATACTCAACACCTCCTTAATTTCTTCCAATTCCTCTTTTTCCAGAAATTTTTCCGCCAGTGTGTACAAAATAGATTCTGTCTTCTTAACCTCCTGCGTGACCTCCTGGCTGGCCGTTAGGCGAAAGGCCCGTTCCATCCTGTCTTTCTGGGATATCTCGCCTCCCAGTAACGGAAGCAGGGAAAGCTTTGCCAGATCTTTTCTTGAGAGTTTCCTGCCCTCTCCCTGTTTCTTCTCCAACTTTTTCAAAAGTTTGTCTCCGTCTCTGTCAGACAGCATCACAGGAACCACTTTGTAAGTATTTTTACCGCATTTCATGCTGGTAACAGGATGTTTTACACTGCCGCTGTATATAACATAGGTCACAACGTGAATCCCATACTGATAGCTGATAATACTCTCATATAGCCGGAACCGTCTCATATCCTCGATTCCCCCATCCCTGCTCTGAAACTCCAGATGACCGCAGGTATCATCCTCCATAATGAGGTTTAAATCCTCATAAAATTTTTTCAGTTCCAGATGGATACTCTCTGTATGAGCTATCCTTCTGACCTTCTGTTTCACACCCGCCATGGGCAGCAGTTCCCTGGCGAAGAAGGACACGGCGGTCTTCATGGCCTTGTCCTCATGTTCCGAATGTGCCGGGAACTTCTCACGCACAGCAGGCGGCCTGGATTTTTTCACTGTACCTCCTTACAGGCACTCTGAAAAAACATCCGCTTATATAGCACTGCATTCGCTGCATCTGTAAATGTATACAGACAGACTGCATCTCTTTTTTATACTATAGCAAATTATCATTTTGCAGGCAATGGTTTTACCATGATTTTTTTATATTTTGGGAAATTTCGTCCTGAATAGGACATATAAGACTTTTTTATAAGATAAGGAAATAAAAAACAGGTCAAAGCGGATCCTCTTTACAGAGAGTACCACTGTCCCCCAATGCTGAATCACCATAGAAAAGGAGTTGTCCATGAGCTGCATACTGCAGGTGCTGTTAGTTATAAAGTATATGAAATTATCCGGAAAAAAGCAAGTGTTATTTTCCACAAGGCCTTTTCAGGCCATAGGCATGTAACTCCCGCGGCAGCCAGCGCGATATGGAGCAGCTTGCTCCATATCTGTGCAGCACGAAACGTACTGCCGGGTGCCAAGGGAACGTCCAGCCTATACCAAGCTCGGAATTTCCACCTGTATCTCCACATCTCTGCTGTAATCCACATTGTCCAAATGGAAACCGAACATATGGTAGAAGTCTTCCCAGTATCCTTCGATATCAGAAAGTTTCTCCACATTCTCCGTATTCACTTCTTTCCAGCAGTCCATGACAGCGCCCTGTACCTGAGGTGCCAGCTCCCAGTCATCCATGCGGATACGGCCCTGTGGGTCTGTGGGAATCTCCGCAGCAAAAAGTTTGTCATGGAACAGGCGTGAAATCTGTTCAATACATCCCTCATGTGTGCCCTGTTCCTTCATCACCTTATACAGAATGGCAAAATAAAGAGGCACGATAGGAATAGCTGCACTGGCCTGTGTCACAAGGGCTTTGTTCACAGAAATATATGCCTGAATACCCGGATGTTTCTCGTGTATCCTGCCTGCTGTCTCTGTCAGATGCTTTTTGGCCTGTCCGATGGTTCCCTCTGTATAGATAGGATAAGTAAGTTCCGGACCGATGTAGGAGTACGCCACTGTCACAGCATGGTCAGCCAGCACGCCGGCATCTGTCAGGGCATCCATCCAGTCCATCCAGTCCTCACCGCCCATAACTTTGATGGTTCCCTCCAGCTCCTCCTCATTTGCAGGCTCTACTGTCTTGGTCACAATTGTATTGTTTCTCAGATCCAGGCTCTTCTCCGTGAAAGCACCTGTTGTCGTCTTCAGAGTGGAGGACCATGTTTTGTTGTCCGCAGTCGTCCTTCTCGGTGCCGCCAAGCTGTAGATCACCATGTCCACCTGTCCCAGGTCCGCCCGGATCATGTCAATTGCCTGCTGTTTTACTTCCGCTGAGAAGGCGTCTCCATTGATGGATTTTGCATAGAGTCCTTCTTCCTGTGCAAGCTCCTCAAAGGCTGCCGTGTTGTACCAGCCCGGCGTTGCTGTCCGTTTGCCGTTGGACGGCTTTTCAAACATGATTCCAATGGTGGCTGCCTGACATGCAAAAGCCGCCGTAATTCTGCTTGCCAGTCCATATCCTGTGGAAGCACCGATTACCAGTACCTTTTTCGGTCCGCATACCTGGCCCTTTTCCTTCACATATGCAATCTGCCTTTTCACATTTTCCCGGCATCCTTCCGGATGTGCTGTTGTACAGATAAATTCCCTTACCTTAGGTTCAACGATCATTATCCTATCCTCCGACTTTTTATTATCTGAAAGCTGAAATTTCTTTCTACTTACTTTTATCTTCTAATAGTTTGATTACCAAAGTATATTATCATAAATACACATGAAATGCAACCCGGTAATTATATTCTGTTTCCTTATTGACAAAGCGACATGCATGTCGCATAATAAAAGCAACACGCGTGTCGCAAATGAGGTAATATCCAATGGGAACAAAAGGTGAAAAAACAAAACATTTTATCTGTGAAGCCGCATTCCGGCTTTTTGCGGAAAAGGGTTTCAAAGATGTAACTATGAAAGATATCTGCGAGAAAACCGGGCTCAGCCGCGGGGGCCTGTACCGCCACTATGACAGCACCAGCCAGATATTTCTGGAACTCATCCACACACTGATGGCAGACCAGCAGAACGAATTTGAAGAGAAAATAAAAGCAAAGGTCCCTGCGCGGGAAATCCTGCTCCATGTGCTGGACCGCTATGAAACGGAAATGCTTGACCGGGAACATTCTCTCAGCATTGCGATCTACGAGTTTTTCAGCGGCCCTTCTGTATCGAAAAGCAGCAATTCCATACAGCAGCAGTATGAGGCCTCTAAGGAGATGTGGACTGCCCTCATCCGTTACGGGATACAGACAGGTGAGTTCTCTCCGGTCAGCCCGGAAGCGGTCTATGACCTGATCGTTTTTTCTTACCAGGGTGTCCGCATGTACAGCAGGCTCATGGAAATAGAGGAGACCATACCGAAACACATTACCAGCCAGATCAAATCTCTGTTATTAAAAGAAAGGGAAAAGAAATGAAAACAGTCTTTTACAGAAAGGAACGCCCCGGCCGGGCATTTATCAACCCGACAGATACCGTTGTCCCCGTATCCGATTTTCCGAACATCTGCGTATCCACATACTCCCGGAAAATCATTGAAAAATTCGCTGCCCTGGAAGGTGTGGAAGTCATTTCGCATCTGTATACAGCCAATGGAGCCATACCCATCTATAAAATCCCTTACGGCGGCAGTGAAATCGCATTTTATATGTCGCCGGTAGGCGCACCTGCATGTGTGAGCTGCTTTGAGGAGGCAGCAGCCATGGGTGCTGAAAAATTTGTTTTCTTCGGATGTTGCGGCATTCTGAATGATGAGGCCGTAAAAAACAGGCTTATCATACCAACAGGAGTCATACGCGATGAGGGGACCAGCTACCACTACCTTCCTCCCACAGAGGAACTGCAGCCTGACAGCCATTCCACGGAAGTCTTAAAAAGCTGCATGGAAAAATACGGATTTCCCTACGCCTGCGGCAAAATCTGGACAACAGATGCTATATACCGGGAGACGCCCCAGGAGATAGCCGCCTGGAAAGAAGCCGGGTGCATCGGTGTGGAGATGGAGTATTCCGCCCTGCTGGCAGCCGCAGCATACCGGAATCTGCCGCTTATCCAGTTCTTCTATGGAGCAGACAGCCTGGATAATCCCACATGGCAGCCCCGGGACCTGACCGACTGGGGGCTTTCAGGCGCAGAAACATACATGACCCTTGCCTTTGCATGCGGACTGACTATGTAATGAACGGATATCTGTTCTGATGCCGCAGCCGTCTAAAAAATTCGGCACATCCATGGGGATGACCGCATGAATGTACAGCAGCAATCCGTTTCCTGCCGCTGCTGTACTAAATCTTTCCCTTTCCTATTTGACATATGCCATCTTAACTATTAGAATAAAAGAAAATGTTATGTATGACCCGATAAAAACCGGGCAGGCTGCACAGGATTCTTACCTGTCCGGCCTGAAAAGAAAGGGAATGCAATGACGGATAGAGAAAAGATAATACAGGTGTTCTATGATTATGAGGATGGAGGTCTTGTTTCCCTGGATCTGAACAAAATCTTGAACTGCCTGGATGAAACTCTGATAGGCATCGGAATCGGAGAACAGGGATTTGTCACTTCCAAAGAGGATGTTCGTCAGGTCTTTACCACCGGCCTGAAAAATAATACCGATACAAAGCATTCTCTGTCCTTTGAACAGATTCATGTTCTGATACACGAGGAGGGCTTTGCCAACCTCTGTGCAAAGGTCATTGTCAGGGCTGAAAAGGAAAATAACGTGTCCATCAGTCAGTTCCTGCAGTCACTGACTTTAGTCCGCAGAGGAAAAGACTGGAAAATCTGTGCCCTCCATGCCTCCTCTCCCATCGTAACAGAGGAGAGTGTAGAGGCATATCCCTTGAAATTTGCCGAAAAAACCCTGCAGAGCCTGAAAGAAAAAATCGGTGAGGAGGCATATCTGGCTGAGGAGCAGTACCGGCAGGCTGTGCTGGCTGATACTGTAGCTTTCTACATCATCAATTTTTCCAAGGACGTCTTTGAAAAATGCCAGTTAAACGGTGATCTATGCGCTTTTGTGGAGCCGCAGACTCCCTATGAGCAGTTTATATGTGATAAACTGCCGCAGTATGTGGCCTCGGAAGACCGGGCACATTTTCTGGAAACCCTGTCGCTGGCAAGTATAAAGGCTGCTTTTGAAGCCGAAAAAAAAGAACTGAGCTGCGAATACCGCTTTCTGTGTCCTGACAGCTCTGTGCTCTGGATGGTCACCACTGTACGGCTTATCACAGATGTAGTGACCGGCGACAAAAAAGGCATCATGTACGTAAAGGACATTGACGCCGGTAAACGAAGAGAGCTGGAGATGATTGAAAAAGCAGACAGGGATGTGATGACAGGCGTTCTCAACAAGGCCGCATTTATCCGTTCTGTCACAGATTCTCTTCTCTTAAGTACAGGAACTCCTGCTTTTGTCATGCTGGACATCGACAATTTTAAATCCATCAATGACACCAAAGGCCATCCGGCAGGGGACCTGGTGCTGATGGCTATTGCCGGTATTTTGAAGGATATTTTTGCCGCTGATGGTATTGTTGGACGTCTGGGAGGCGACGAGTTCGCGGTTTTCCTTCCGGGTACTCATACACAGGATGCACTTACCGCAAGGCTGGAACAGGTACTGGAACAGGTCAAAAGCGTAAAACAGTGCAATAAGGCTCCGTCAAATGTGACCTGCAGTATCGGCGTGACGTTCTGCGACGATAAGAGGAGTATTGAGGAAATTTATAAAAATGCAGACGATGCCCTGTACCGCGCAAAGCAAAACGGCAAAAACCAGATCACATTTTTCTGATAATACAATATATAAAAACTCCCCCTTAAACAGATTTTGGTTCTTTGTCTTGTCTGCTTAAGGGGGTATAGAGTAAACTACTCAGTCTATTTATTTGGTTGTACTTCCAAATCCTCCGTTTCGGATCTCACACACGTCGTCATCCACGGTAATCCCGTATTCCACAAAGATTCCCTGCGCAAATCCGGTACCTGCTTCCACGCATACGGTTTTTCCCTCATTGGAATCATTTGTTATTTTCACAAAAATATGACCCTCATTGTCTGAATGAAAATAATCGCTGTCTATGATACCAACTGTATTGTTTAGCTGCAGACGATATTTAAATCCCAGTCCGCTTCTCGGATACAATTTAAGGACCCATCCCTCATCCATCTCCGCGCGCACGCCGGTAGGGATCTTCACCGTCTCACCGGGTTTCAGCTCAAAGGAGAGGGGGCTGTAAAAATCATAGCCCGCACTTCCTGCGGTTGCTCTTTTTGGGAGTTTTATGCTGTCGTATACGGTATTGATCTCCTCTTCTGTCACCTCACCAAAGGTGTCTTTCCATCCCTCTGCGAACTGTTCTCTGCTCACTTTATGAAATTTTGCAATTCTTCTCATAGTCATCTCCTGTATGTTTTTTATTTTAATCTGCATGCAGTACCACATTTCCCTCTTCCAGGGATCTCTGCACATCAATCACCCTCTGGTTGGAACTGCCTTTCCATTTCAGGGCAATATCCTTCTTCTCCGCCACAAACCTGCCGTCCACCAGCACGTCCAGGTATCTCAGAATCTCTTTTCCCTGTAGTTCTTCCCACAGGTATCCGGTGTAAAGCCATATAGTCTTGGCCGGATATTTTTCCCTGATCTCTTTTGCAAATGCCGTCACTTCCGGCTCGTTCTGAAAATACAGCGGGTCCCCGCCGGAAAATGTGATTCCGGATATGTAGCTTTTACCCAATTGCTCGAAAATCTCTTCTTTCGCTGCCTCATCAAATGCAAGACCGCTCTCCGGGTCCCAGGTGATGGGATTCTGGCAGTCCTTGCAGCAGTGGGAACAGCCGGATACCCATAAGACTACCCGCAGGCCATCCCCGTTCAGCATGTCATCTTTTGTGATGTTATGATATCTCATGAAACTTCCCTCCTGCCGTAACCGTTTCTATTCTCATGAAAAAAGGAGAGGACCGGCAGTCCGGATACAGGCTGCCTGGCTCTCCCCTCAATATTTTTACGAATTACTGTGCGTCCTTCGGCACGTCCTTGATGCTGAAGCTGATTCTTCCCATCTTGTCCTTGCCCATGCAGATTACCTTTACCTTGTCTCCAAGTGTCAGGACATCCTCTACGCGGTTGATTCTCTCTTTGGCAATTTTGGAAATGTGAACCATACCCTCTTTGCCCGGAGCAAATTCCAGGAATGCACCAAAGTCTTTGATGCTTACAACCTTGCCTGAATAGATCTGGCCTTCCACGAAGTCTGTGGTGATGACCTTCACATAGTGAAGTGCTTTATCCATCATCTTCTGGTCTGTGCCGCAGACAGAAACTGCACCTGTATCATCAATGTCAATTTTAACGCCTGTCTCGTCGATGATCGCGTTGATTGTTTTTCCTCTCTGGCCTACCACGTCACCAATCTTCTCCGGATCGATCTGGATCTGGATAATCTTCGGTGCGTACTCATTCACGTGGTCTCTCGGAGCCGGAATACATTTTTCCATAACTTCTGTCAGGATGTACTCTCTGGCTTCTTTTGTTCTGGCAATGGCCTCCTCAATGATCGGTCTTGTCAGTCCGTGGATCTTAATATCCATCTGGATCGCTGTGATGCCGTCATGTGTACCGGCTACCTTAAAGTCCATATCTCCGAAGAAATCTTCAAGACCCTGGATATCTGTCAGAACAATATAATCATCATCTGTGTCGCCTGTCACCAGACCGCAGGAGATACCGGCTACCGGTTTCTTAATGGGAACACCTGCTGCCATCAGGGACATGGTGGATGCACAGATACTTGCCTGTGATGTGGAACCGTTGGACTCAAAAGTCTCAGATACGGTACGGATCGCATACGGGAACTCCTCTGTTGCTGGAAGCACCGGTACCAGCGCACGTTCAGCAAGAGCACCATGACCAATCTCACGGCGTCCCGGACCTCTGGATGGTTTTGTCTCACCTACAGAATAGGACGGGAAATTATAGTGGTGCATATAGCGTTTGCTTGTCTCAAACTCATCCAGTCCGTCCAGTCTCTGTGCCTCGGAAAGAGGAGCCAGAGTGGTGATGGTACAGATCTGGGTCTGTCCGCGGGTGAACATAGCGGAACCGTGAACGCGCGGAATCAGGTCTGTCTCTGCTGCCAGAGGACGAATCTGTCTGATCTCACGGCCGTCCGGACGCTTATGGTCTCTGAGGATCATCTTGCGGACTGTCTTTTTCTGGTACTGGTAAACAGCGTCCGGAATCAGTGCCAGCCACTCTTCGTTCTCAGCAAAAGCCTCTTCCAGCTTTTCTGTGATCGCGCGGATGTTGCCTTCTCTTGTCTGCTTGTCATCTGTAAACACAGCTTCTTCCATGGCTTCCGGTGTCACCACCTCTTTGATCGCCGCAAACAGTTCTTCCGGAACTGCACAGCTCTCATACGTGTGTTTTTCTTTTCCGCATTCTGCCACGATCTTATCTATAAATGCAATGATCTCACGGTTCACTTCATGAGCCAGGAAAATTGCCTCGATCATCTTGTCTTCCGGAATCTCGTTGGCTCCGGCTTCGATCATGATCACTTTTTCTCTTGTGGATGCAACGGTAAGCTGCAGGTCTGAGATATCTTTCTGTGCCAGTGTGGGGTTCACGATCAGTTCCCCGCCGATCATTCCGATCATGGTTGCCGCACAGGGACCATCAAAAGGAATATCGGAAATACAGGTAGCGATAGAAGAACCCAGCATAGCAACGACCTCAGGGTTGCACTCAGGGTCTACGGACATTACCATGTTGTTCAGGGTAACGTCATTTCTGTAATCCTTTGGGAACAGAGGACGCATAGGACGGTCAATGACACGTGAAGTCAGGATGGCATGCTCACTGGCCTTTCCTTCTCTCTTGTTAAATCCTCCCGGGATTTTTCCGACTGCATATAATTTCTCTTCGTACTCAACGCTCAGCGGGAAGAAATCAATTCCCTCTCTCGGTTTGTCAGAAGCTGTCGCCGTAGATAATACGGTGGTGTCTCCGTAATGCATGAATGCTGCGCCGTTTGCCTGCTTAGCCACACGGTCAATGTCAACCGTCAGGGTTCTGCCTGCAAGTTCCATGGTAAAACTCTTGTACATATTATTTCTCCTTTACATTCTTCGGCGATGCGCTGTCCGAAACAACTGAAAAATGCATTTCCCTGTAAGGAAATACCCTTTTCAGTGGTCTCGGTTCCAGTATCTTCGCCGTGATAAAATGGGGCGGAATACTCCGCCCCTAGGTTTGACTGATTATTTTCTAAGACCTAACTTCTCGATCAAAGTACGGTATCTCTCAATATCAGTTTTCTTCAGATAAGCAAGTAAACCACGTCTCTGACCTACCATTTTCAGAAGACCTCTTCTGGAGTGATGATCTTTGTGGTTTGTCTTTAAGTGCTCTGTCAGTTCCTCAATCCTTGCTGTTAAAACTGCAACCTGCACTTCCGGTGAACCTGTGTCGCCCGGTGTTCTTGCATATTCTGCCATGATAGCCTGTTTCTTTTCTTTAGAAATCATTGTATGTTCCTCCATATTCTTTTTTATAATCGCCTCTGATTAAGAAACGGTCGGAGTTTCCAATTCCTGAATCAGGGCTGTGCTCATACTGGTTTAGTATAGCATAACAGTCCGTAGTTGTAAAGATGCATTTTCAGAAAAAACGCACGCCCCAGACAGCCTGTTCCCTGTACAGATCAGACACTTTTATACCTGTGGCGGAACTGCTGGCATGGACCACCTGTCCATCGCCGATGTACATGACCACATGATAAATATACCCGTTTTCCGAGTAAAAGATCAGGTCCCCGGGAAGTGCTTCCTCCACGGATATTCTCTGTCCCGCGTTTGCCTGGTCTGCTGCCACCCTGGGGATATCCACGCCAAAATCATTGTAAAGGGTCTGTACAAAACCGGAGCAGTCCGCGCCGTTTGTCAGGCTTGTCCCACCCCAGACATAGGGATTCCCCACAAACTGAAGGGCATAATTGACCAAAGACGTGCGCACGTCCGAGGGGTTGATAACAGGCACCGGCTCCGGGTCATCCACCGGATATGCCAGCACCGGCTCTGTAAGCCCTGTCATCTCCAGATAATCCGCCTCATTGGTGCCCAGCATATCCAGATACAGGTTGCACACATACCCTGTCATCTCCCCGGAGCTGATATAAGACCATTCTCCCTCTGTGCTCTCCACATAACAGAGCCCGTCCTTGGGGAGTTTGCCGATGATGGCAGCATCCGTACCTGCCCCCTCCCTGATATTCAGGCAGCTATCCACATCTGCCACGGCACAGCACTGCTCTGTGGGAACGTTCTCTGCCGGTTCTGCCATAACTGGCACTGCTGCCAGAAGCATACCGGTACCTGCCAGTGTATAACTGATTTTTTTCATAAAATTCTGCATAAAATACTCCTTTTCAAAGAAACCATCATTCCTTCCGGCCGTACTTTGCCGGGCCGGACGCAAAAAGCCCGCGGCGCTTCTGCCGCAGGCTTTTTCTTTGGTATTCAGGACAATAAAAGCATATCTTTTATTGTATTATAGAGTATTGCCTGTATTTTACGATTTTATTACGATTTCATTACAATTCTCTTATCTTCTTCCGGTTCTTCGTCCAGAATGGAGAATGCAATGTTTGTTGCATGGTCAGCCACACGCTCCAGACCGGAAATCAGGTCTGAATAGATCATGCTGGCGTCGGGTGTACATTCATTTCTGGTAAGACGCTGTATATGGGTCTCCTGGAGATGTCTCTCCATCTCATCAATGCTGTCCTCCAGCTCCAGGATCTCCTGGAGATGCTTCTGGCTGTTATGGGAGAACATGTCCATGGAGTAAGTCATGATCCTTATAACCTTGTCCATCATTTCAGCCAGCTCCTTCTGGGCCGCCGGACTGAACTCGATATTTTTCTCCCTGCGCTCAATGGCTGCGTCTGCCACATTCTCCGCATGGTCTCCGATTCTCTCAATATCGTTCACCACATGGAAAAGGCCGCCGATGCTCTTGATATCATCAATGGGCAGCGTGCTCTGGTTGATGGCGATCAGATAATCCGTGATGGCGTGGTTCATATAATCAATATGTTTTTCCACCCGGTAGACCTCTGCGATCTCCTCCTCATCCATTGTGATCAGCGCATTCATCGCTCTGTTTAAATTGGTGATAGCCATATTACCCATTCTCTCCAGCTCTTTTGTAGCTTCCACTACAGCCGTACTGGGTGAGAATACATTGGTGGGACCTATGTATTCCAGCTTGAAGCCGCCGTCTGTGGCCTCTTCGTCCTTTCCGGGAACGAAGAGATAGGTCATCTTTACAATGGCACCGGAGAACGGCAGTAAAATCAACACCTGGAAAACTTTGAACAGGGTGTGGGCATTTGCCACGCTCCGTCCTATGTTGCCTCCGGAAAGTGTGGTGATCATATTCTCTTCCCAGCTCTCTCCCAGCAGAAGCATTACCGCCATGATCACTGTACCGATCACGTTGAACAGAAAGTGGATCAGCGCCGCGCGTTTTGCGTCTTTGTTTCCATTGAGGCTTGCCAGCAGTGCGGAAGTACACGCACCGATATTACATCCCAAAATGATGTAGAAGCAGATTCCCAGCGGAAGCAGACCCTGCTGCGCCATCAAAAGCAGTATGCTGACCGTTACCGATGAGCTCTGGATAATGGCAGTGATGAGAAATCCGATGAAAATACCCAAAAACGGATTTTTCAGATTGGAGAGCAGGCTGATGATAAATGGTGATTCCTTCAGGCCCGCCATGCTTCCCGACATGAGTGAAAGTCCCATGAACAGCACGCCAAAGCCCAGAATGACCTCACCGACCTTTTTCACCTTCTCCTTCTTGCAGAACATGACAATGATCACGCCCAGCATCAAAAATACCGGGGCAATCTGGGAAAGGTTAAAAGCTACAAGCTGTGATGTGATGGTGGTACCGATATTGGCACCCATGATCACGCCTGCCGCCTGGTAAAGATTCATAAGCCCTGCATTTACAAAGCTGACTACCATTACTGTGGTTGCACTGGATGACTGGATGATGGCACAGAAAATCATACCGAACAGCATTCCCACAACCTTGTTTTTTGTAAAGAAAGCCAGAAAACTACGCATCTTTGCTCCCGCGGCCTTCTCAATGCTGTCACTCATCACCCGCATGCCGTACAGGAACAACCCTAAACCGCCTATCAGCGTCAAAATGTTTCCTACGTTCATTCTTATCTCCTTGGTAAAAAAGATTTCGTTATAAACTATAATAGAAAATCTGAGGTTTGTCCATCATTATTTGTCAAACGCTTTGAAAAAATCTCGACCTTTTTGGACATCCACATCCAATTGTCCCTTTAATTCCTGAAGGGAGGCGAATTTTCTCTCCGGCCTCAAATAGCGGTAAAAACGCACCTCTGCGTCCTGTCCGTACAAGTCCTCGTCACAGTCAAAAAGGTATGTCTCCACACCCAGAAAATGTTCCGCAACTGTGGGCTTATACCCTACGTTGGTAATTCCCTGGTATATTTTGTCACTAATACGGGAACGGGTGATATAGACACCGTTGGGCGGCAGTTTCTTACAGACCGGAGGGATCAGGTTGGCAGTGGGGACGCCTATGGTACGCCCAAGCTGCCGCCCGTGCACGATCTCACCTCTGGTAAAATACACATATCCCAGAAGCTCGTTGACCTTTTCCATATTTCCCTTTTCCAGTTCTTCCCGCACATAGGTGCTGCTGATCTCCCGGCTGCCGTCTTTTAATTTTTCCACTACGTCAACGGTAAATCCGTAAGTTTCTCCCATTTTTCGCAAAAGTTCGGGGGAACCTGCCCTGTCGTGCCCGAATCTGAAATCAGGGCCCACAGCCAGATACCTCACATGCATGCGGTTCACCAGGAACTCTTTTACAAATTCCTCTGCTTCCATGTGCATGAGCGTATCGGTAAAAGGACACTCCACCAGAATATCCATTCCCCGCTCACAGGCCAGCTCCTCCCGTTCCTCGTTGGTCAGAAGTCCCTTTGCAGGGGTATGTAGAAGCCTCACCACAGGCGACACGTCAAAAGTAAAGATAACCGCCTTACAGTTATCTTCTTTTTTCTCCCGTATGCAGTTCATAAGCTTCTGATGTCCTCTGTGCAGCCCGTCGAATTTTCCGAGGGTGACTGCACTTGTCTCCCCCTCGCCAAGCCGTGGCACATCTGTTGTATATATCATGGTGTCTCCTTTCTGCTCTCCGCAAAATCCTCCGGGGTGCAGAACATGGTAATCAGCCGAAACTGTTTTTTCTTCTCTTCAAATTCATACAGGCCGATAAAACGCCGGCTGCTGTCGTACATGCGGACTCTGGTGCCGTCCTCCATGACGCATTTGGCGGGAACCGCATTTCCGTTGCGGAGCATTTTGTCAAAACACGCCGGTGCCTGTATCTCTCCGTATTGGGAAAACATCTGCTCAATTGTGACAACATGAGACAGGACCGTGCCTGCTTCTGCCGCCTTCTCCACCTCTGAAAGCTTCAGGGCATCCTTCACGTCAAAGCGCTCCACACGGGTGCGCAGCAAACTTTCCATACAGCCGCCGCAGCCCAGCTTCTGACCGATGTCATGACACAGGGTCCTGATATAAGTACCCTTGGAGCAGGTAACCGAAAACCGCACAAGCGGAAGATTCATCTCGAGAATATCAATCCCGTAAAATACCACGCGGCGCGGCTTTCTCTCCACTTCTTTTCCCTCACGGGCAAGCTCGTAAAGCTTCCTGCCGTTTACCTTTAAAGCAGAATACATGGGAGGGATCTGCTGCTGCTCTCCGAGAAAGCTCTCGATACAGGCGCGCACGCCCGAAGGGTCGGCACAGACCTCTTTTTCCTCCAGCACAGTGCCTGTCATGTCCTGGGTATCTGTGGTGATCCCCAGATGCAGCACCGCCTCATATGTCTTCTGCTTATCTGTCAGAAGGTCACACAGCTTTGTGGCCTTTCCCAGACATACCGGGAGAACACCCTCCGCGTCCGGGTCCAGCGTACCTGTATGGCCAATCTTCTTTTGTCTTAAAATGCCCCGAAGCTTTGCCACAACGTCGTGGGATGTATACCCCTTTTCCTTGTATATGTTAATAACTCCGTTAATCACAGCATTTTTCCTTTATCTGTTTTTCTATATGTCCGGTCAGATTGTTGATCACGTCATAGACAGAGCCCTGCATGGTGCAGCCCGCTGCCTTCACATGGCCGCCGCCTGAAAAATAGCTGGCTACCATATTGACATCCACAGGACCGTTGGAGCGCATGCTCACTTTAAATTCCTGTGTCTTTACTTCATACAAAAAGACTGCAACTTCCACACCTTTTGTAATGCGGAGCTGGTCAACAATACCGTCTAAATCCTTTGGTTCCACACCGTAGAATTCCATATCGCGCTTTCTGATACACCCGATGATGCATTTTCCGTTCAGCAGCATAATGCTCTCCATCAGGCATCTGCCCAGGATCTGGTTCTGCACATAGCTTTTCCGGTAAAAGGTCTCATCAATGATCCTTGTAAAATCAATCCCTTTTTCCATGAGCTTTGCGGCAATGCGCATGGTCTCCGGAGTGGCAGAGGAAAATTTGAACACACCGGTGTCATGGGCCATCCCCATATAGATGGCCTCTGCCGCCTGCTTTGACACTTTTTCCTCATCCAGAAGGCCAAACAGCACCTCTGACGCGGAGCTTACATCCGGCTTCACCACATTGATATCACCAAAGCCCTTATTGCTCACATGATGGTCAATGCAGATTCGTTTCCGCGCTTTCTGATACGCTTCAGATGCCACACCGATGCGGTCCGACGTGCTGGTGTCAATGAGAAAGAACACATCATACACCTCATCCCCGCCGCACACGGTCCTGATCTCATCCAGATGTGAGATCAGGGAAAAGGCATCCCTGGGCTGTTCCAGATAGACATCTGTCTCAATCTCCGGATAATTTTCGCGCAGATAGAGGTAAAGCCCCATGCAGGAGCCTACACAGTCACCGTCCGGACGAACGTGTCCGGCGATGGCTGCCCTCTTGATTCCCTTCAGTTCACTCGCTATCTTCTCCATCCTCATGCACCTCCGATGCTGTGTCTTTTCTGCTGACCTCATCAATCAGCTTAGACATGGTTACGCCATATTCAATGGATTCGTCCAGAATAAACCGGATCTCAGGCGTATTTCTCAGGTTCACCGTCTTGGCAAGCTGCCTGCGGATATAGCTTTCCGCACTGCGAAGCCCTGCTAAGGTGTCCTTTTTCGCTTCTGCATCGCCAAGCACACTGATATATGCCTTGCAGGTTTTAAGGTCCGGCGCAACTTCCACTGCCGTGACGCTTGTCATCGGCTGGATGCGCGGGTCCTTGATACCGTTGCGGATGATCTCTGCCAGTTCTTTGTGAACCTCAGCATTCACCCGTGTATTTTTAATACTGTTTTTTCTCATAAAAGCTCTCCTATCTCGGCACTTCCACCATAATGTAAGCTTCTACCCTGTCTTCTTCCAAAACGTCGTTGAAGTCCTCGAATACGAGACCGCATTCATAACCTGCTTTTACTTCTTTTACATCATCTTTGAAGCGTTTCAGAGATGCCAGAACACCTTCGTAAATCTGTTCTTCGCCCCTGGTGATGCGGACCTTGCAGTTTCTCTGGAACATACCGTCCAGAACATAGCCGCCGGCAATGGTACCCACTCCGGATGCCTTGAATGTCTGACGTACTTCCGCATGGCCGATGACTTTCTCCTCGAATACCGGGTCCAGCATACCCTTCATGGCAGCTTCCACATCCTCGATGGCCTGATAGATGACACGGTACAGTCTTAAGTCAACACCCTCCTGCTCTGCAATGGCCTTAGCCGTAACATCCGGGCGTACATTGAAGCCGATGATAATGGCATTGGATGCGCTTGCAAGGGTAACATCAGATTCGTTGATGGCACCCGCACCGCCGTGGATGACTTTCACCACAACCTCCTCGTTTGAAAGCTTCACAAGACTCTGTTTCACTGCTTCCACAGAACCCTGTACGTCGGCTTTTACGATCAGAGGAAGTTCTTTCAGATTACCTGCCTGAATCTGTGTGAACAGATCATCCAGGGACATCTTGGCTTTTGTCTCTTCCAGAAGACGGTTTTTATTTTCGGAAACAAAGGTAGCAGCAAAGTGTTTTGCCTCTTTGTCATTTTCTGTTGCAACCAGGATCTCTCCTGCGTTTGGCACGTCACTAAGACCCAGGATCTCTACCGGAGTGGACGGACCTGCCTCTTTTACTCTTCTTCCCTTGTCATCCATCATGGCACGGACTTTACCGGAGCATGCGCCGGCGGCAATGAAGTCACCTACACGCAGGGTTCCTTTCTGTACCAGGATCGTGGCAACAGGGCCTTTTCCTTTGTCAAGCTCTGCCTCGATCACGAGACCTCTTGCCATTCTCTTCGGATTGGCTTTCAGCTCTGAAACTTCCGCAGTCAGAAGGATCATCTCCAGAAGGGTCTCGATACCCTCCCCGGAATGTGCGGATACCGGTACAAAGATGGTGCTTCCGCCCCAGTCTTCCGGAATCAGCTCATACTCGGATAATTCCTGTTTTACTCTCTCAATATTGGCACTCGGCTTATCAATCTTGTTGATGGCAACAATGATCTCAACGCCTGCAGCCTTGGCATGGTTGATCGCTTCCACTGTCTGAGGCATCACACCGTCATCAGCGGCAACTACCAGGATCGCAATATCTGTAGCATTGGCACCGCGCATACGCATGGCAGTAAACGCCTCATGGCCCGGTGTGTCAAGGAAGGTGATCTTCTGATCATTGATGGTAACCACGTAGGCACCGATGTGCTGTGTGATACCGCCTGCCTCTCTGTCTGTCACATGGGTGTTTCTGATACAGTCCAGAAGAGATGTTTTACCATGGTCAACGTGGCCCATAACGCAGACTACCGGAGGTCTCGGAACCAGTAAGGAGGCATCTTCTTCATCTTCTTTCAGAAGTTCCGCGATCACATCTACCTTCTCTTCCGGTTCTGCGATGATATCGTACTCCAGAGCGATCTCCTGTGCCTTCTCAAAATCGATCTCATGGTTCACAGTGACCATGATACCGTCCATGAAAAGCTTCTTGACGATAACTGAGGGCTGCATTTTCATCTTCTCAGCCAGCTCGCGGATGGTCATTTTCTCCGGAAGCGTGATCTCTTTTACAACTTCCTTCTTCTCCTCCACCTTAGGCTGGGTGCTCGGTCTCTGCAGCGCTTTCGGCAGTCTCTGGTTCGGACGTCTTCCGCCTCCCTGGTTCGGGCGTTTTCCGGCTGCCTTGAAATCGTCTTTCTTGACATCCTTCTTCTTATTCTCACGGTTTAATTTGCGGCTGTCCTTCTCCACAAATTCCAGTTTGGGAGCATCTGCTTTGCCGCCTTTGTCTCTGTTAAATCCGCCGCCCTGACGGTTATCCGTACCTCTCTGACGGTTATCACCGAAGCGGTTCGGACCGGTGCCTGTTCTCGGACGATTATCACCGCCTCTGTTGTCGCTGCTGTAGCGCGGGCGGTCGCCTGTACCTGTTCTCGGACGGTTGTCACCGTTTCTGTTGTCGCTGCTGTAGCGCGGACGGTCGCCCGTACCTGTTCTCGGACGGTTGTCACCGTTTCTGTTGTCGCTGTTGTAGCGCGGACGATCACCTGTGTTTGTTCTCGGACGGTTGTCACCGTTTCTGTTGTCGCTGCTGTAACGCGGACGGTCGCCTGTACCTGTTCTCGGACGGCTGTCACCGTTTCTGTTGTCGCTGTTATAGCGCGGACGATCGCCTGTGCCTGTTCTCGGGCGGCTGTCACCGTTTCTGTTGTCGCTGTTATAGCGCGGACGGTCGCCTGTGCCTGTTCTCGGGCGGCTGTCACCGTTTCTGTTGTCGCTGTTGTAGCGCGGACGGTCGCCTGTGTTTGTTCTCGGGCGGCTGTCACCGTTTCTGTTGTCATTATTATAACGGTTCTGGCCGTCTCCGCTGCTGGTTCTTGGGCGGTTATCACTGTTTCTGTTATCGTTATTGTAACGATTCGGACGGTCTCCGTTTCTGTTGTCGCTGTTTGGACGATTATCCGTCCTGTTCTGAGTATTTGCTGTACTTTCCGTTTTCATTCCTCCCTGTGCCGGACGATTATTCCCCGGCTGGCTGCTGCTGTGCACACTGCCTGCTTCTGCAGGACGATTCTGTGGTTTTTGTTTTCTCTCAGGCATATGACTGGCGTTCTGCGGTCTGAAGACCTGGATCAGCTTTTTCTTTGGTTTCTCTTCTGCTGACGCCGCCGGCTTTGCAGAATCTGTGCTGGCTGCTGCCATATTTCCCTTTCTCAAGTTTGCTCGTATCATGCTCACGTGGTCATCCTCAAGGCTGCTCATGTGGCTTTTTACATCTATATTTTTGGATTTCAAAAAATCCATGACCTCCTTGTTGGTTTTATCTAATTCCCTTGCAATTTCATGCACTCTCAGTTTTGACATATATTGCCCTCCTTTTTATTTTCCCATCTGTTCCAGCTTTTTCTTCATCGCCACTGCGAAATTATCATCCGTCACACCCAGAGACGCGCGGTAATCCTTTCCAATGGCACCTCCCAACTCCTCCTTTGTTCCGACAACATACAGCGGCACCTTATAGTAAGTACACATGTCGGAAAACTTTTTTTTTGAATTATCTGATGCATCGCCTGCCACAAGGACAAGGCGCGCTTTTCCTGCCTTCACTGCTTTTTCCGTGGCAAACTCGCCGCTTACCACTCTTCCGGCTTTAGCCGCCAGTCCCAGAAGGGACAGTTCTTTACTGATGCTCAAGCTTATCAAACTCCTTTTCCAGGCTCTCATATACAGATACCGGAATCGCTGTCTTTAAAGAGCGCTCCAGTCCTCTGTTTTTGATGGCCTTCTGCAGGCATTCCTTGTCAAAACACAGATATGCCCCTCTGCCGTTCTTTCTGCCTGTGGCATCCAGAATGATCTCATCCTCCGGTGTCTTCAGAACACGGAGCATTTCCTTCTTACTCTTCATCTCACCGCAGCCGGTACATTTCCGCATAGGGACTTTCCTGACCGTACCCATACTCTCACCTACTCTTCTTCACCGGGAAGCGGCAGATCGGAAGGTTCTTCATAGTTCTCTATTATGTCCTCTTCCCCGTATGCTTCCTCGTCGTAGCCTTCTTCTGTAAACTCTTCCTCTTCAAACTCTTCCTCATAGAAATCGAAATCACCGGACTCTCTGGCCTGTGTCTCGCTCTTTATATCGATTTTGAATCCTGTCAGCCTGGCTGCAAGTCTGGCATTCTGTCCCTCTTTGCCGATCGCCAGGGAGAGCTGGTAATCCGGAACAATGACCATAGCTGTCTTCTCATCCGGGTCAGCCATAACAGAGATGACTTTTGCGGGACTTAACGCATTCTCAATGAGAAGTGCCGGGTTGTCGCTCCAGTTGATAATATCAATCTTCTCGCCCCTTAACTCTTCCACAATAGCATTGACTCTGGCGCCGTTCATACCAACACAGGCACCCACGGGATCTACATCCGGGTCATTGCTCCACACAGCGATCTTCGTACGGGAGCCCGCTTCTCTGGCAATGCTCTTGATCTCCACCGTGCCGTCCTTCACCTCTGTGACCTCCGCCTCGAAAAGACGTTTCACCAGTTCCGGATGTGTCCTGGACACAAGGATCTTCGGTCCCTTGGGGGTATCTTTTACCTCCAGGATATACAGTTTGATCCTCTCTGTGGGGCGGAACACCTCTGTCTTCACCTGTTCGTTCTCTGTCAGGATGGCATCTGCCTTGCCCAGGTTGATGCTGTAGTTTCTGCCCAGGCTTCTCTGTACGATACCTGTCACAACATCTTTTTCCTTTCCGTAATACTGGTTGAAGATCACTTTTCTCTCTTCTTCACGGATTTTCTGCAGAATTACGTTCTTGGCATTCTGGGTGGCGATCCTTCCGAACTCCTTGGACTTGATCTCCACATTCACCACATCTCCCAGCTCATACTGGGAATTCATCATCTTGGCATTTGCCAGGCTGATCTCCATGACCGGGTCCATCACTTCCTCCACCACAGTCTTCTCCGCGTACACGCCGAAATCACAGGTCTCGGGGTTGATATTTACGTGCACATTGTCAGCCTTGCCGAAATGGTTCTTGCACGCCTGGATCAGGGACTGCTCAATGGCTTCCAAAAGCGTATCTTTGCTGATGGATTTCTCTTTTTCCAGAATATCCAGCGCCTCTAATAACTCTGTATTCATTTTTTTACATCCTCCTGAATTTCTTCTATATAATATCCACTGCTGTTAAAAGTCAAATGCCTGCCTGATCAGTGCAATGTCAGCCTTCAAAAAGGTGCGCTCCCCATCTTCATTCTCAATGGTCACGCTGTCCGCATCGTAGGCTTTCAGTATACCGTAGAATTCCTTCTCCCGGTCAATGGCACGGTAAGTTCTGATTTCCAGCTCTTTGCCCATGTTTCTTAAGTAGTCCTTTTCTTTTTTCAGTGGTCTTCCAAGACCCGGGGAACTCACTTCCATAATATAAGCAGTGTCGATAAAGTCTTCTTCATCCAGCTTTTCAGAAAATGCTCTGCTGACAACCTCACAGTCATCTACAGTAATGCCGCCTTCTTTGTCAATGTAGGCACGCAGATACCAGTTACTGCCTTCCTTCACATATTCCATATCCACAAGCTCAAACCCATTGCTCTCCAGTATGGGTGTTATCAGGGCTTCTGCTTTCTGCTCGTATTTTTCTCTCTGACTCATTCTTTCACCTTCTTCCGCATTTTCTGTCCGCTATTCGATAAAGTTATAACGGAACATTTATATTCGTGGCAACTTTATGGGTACTTAGTTTCCCACTACATAATAAGAGTGGACCGAAGGCCCACTCTTATGTTATCGTGATTATCAAGTTCTATACCAGAATACCACTAAAGCAGTAAAGTTGCAAGTGTTTTTTACCAATAGACCGTGAGGAGCATGTCCTCATCGCTGTATCCGATGTTCCACTGATAGGTTTCCCCCTCCTGGAACGGATAGGCATCCCGCACAGCCCGCTCGATCAGATCACCGTCCACCATGGCGGCTACAGCCTGCCGGTAACTGTCCGGATCGGCAAACTTGAAATCTTCCCGCTCCCTTCCTTCCGATATGGATGCAGTGAGTATATTGTAGAATTCGTTCTCCTCATAGTATGAGTACCAGGTGCCGTTCATTTTGTAATAGTTATAGCTGTCATCTGTGCATTCCGGCAGCGGCAGAAGGTCGTCCGGTGTATGTGTGGCAAGGAGTGTGGCGGCATCACAGCACAGATACGTGTAGGAGATCTCCTGCACGGCCCCTTCCTGTTTCTCCGAAAATCCCGGATTTGCCCAGGTGGTATCCACATAGTAATAATTCTCTCCTATCTTCACCAGATTCCATGCATGTTCCTCATCATTTGGCGCTGCTTTTCCGGTGACCAGCGTACAGAAAATTCCCATCTTTCCCAAAAGGTACTGGGTCGCTTTGGAAAATCCGGCACATACCGTGACCTGGTTTAAGAAGACGCTCTGAATATTCTGGTTGTTTGGGCAGGACTGGTCATATGCTGTATTCTGGCTCAAAAATTCGTAAATATACTTGATTTTCCCATATGTATCCGCATCTGCCGGTACCTGTGCGATCCACTGGTCTGCTGCCGCCTCAATGCCGGCTTTTGTGGATTCTATCTCTGCCTTATCTATATTGTACACAAGCTGCAGATCCACACTGCCGGCCGCCTCCGCGCTGCCGTCTCCCTGGAAGGTGTAGGACTGCTGGTCCAGCCAGAAAAATTCCGGATGGTCCACGAACACCATATTGTTGACCCGGTTGATATCTGCCTCCGTACAGGCATCCACAGTGACGATATCCTTATATTCCAGAATCCCGTTCAAAAGCTGTCGGTATAACTTCTGCTGGTCCTCTGTCAGGCTCTCATAACCATAGGGTATGTATTCGCCGTTTATATACTGAAGGGCATCCGCCTCCGCAATTTTCTCCTTCTCCGGCTCAAAGACCTGATAGATCTTCTTTTGTACGGATTCGGTCACACTTTCTTTTGTCTCCGCCTCCGTCTCTATCCCCCTGCCGCAGCCGGAAAACAGAAAGGAGACCAGGAGCGTCCCGCACAGAAGCAGGCTGTATACTCTTTTTCTCATAGGCATCTTCTCCTAGTCAAACCAATTCTTATGTTTAAAATACAAAATCTCTATGATAACGATCAGAAGCACCACACCGATAATGATAAAATAGCTGCCTTTATAGTAAAGCTCCGGCATATTCACAAAGTTCATGCCATACCAGCCGGTGATCAGCGTCAGGGGCATGAAAATAGTGGTGACGACGGTGAGGAACTGCATGATCTTGTTCTGCCGCTCCGCAGTTCTGGCCTGATACATTTCCCGGATCTGAAGGGTATATTCCCGCAGGTTTCTGGTGTTGTCCGCAAGGCGCTCTATTCTTTTTGCCATTACTCGGAAAAGGCGGCAGTCCTCCTCCCCGAGAAATCCCGTATAATTTTCCTCCAGCATTTCACAGAAGTCCGCAAGCTGGTCATAGTAGGTGTTCATGCGCAGAAGCTCCCTGCGCACAGTCAGCATCCTTGCCGGACAGTCCTTGATCTCCCGACGGAACAGCCCGTCCTCCAAGTCTGTCATCCTGAGTTCATACGCCTGGAGAAAACGGACATCATCTTCTAACAGGCGCTCCATAAATTCAAAGAGAAAATGCGCCACATAACTCTGCTCCTGGAACCGGATCTCCTCCATCTCTTTTACTATATGGGCCACAAATCCGGATTCGTCCACAAACAACAGCTTCTCCCTATCCATATAATACCCGAAGGAGATGGGTTTTTCCAGAAGTTTTTCTTTCTGGGGCACGGAAAAAGTTCCCACTACGCAGTCCTTCTGCAGCTCCGCCTTGCAGAAATGCACGTGCTCCAGGCTTCTTAAAAGCAAACGCCCCGGACTGCTGTCCCCGTATTTTCTTTTGTAGGATTCCACTGTCAGTATCTCAATAAGGCAGTCTCCGGGAGCCAAAATTTCCTTTTCCCCGAGGCCTGACATTTTCTTATTCAAACGATATCTCATAGGCCCTCCCGTATCGGCGCTGTTCCCTGCGGCCATACCGGCCTGCTACAGCCTTACCTTTGTACCTTTTGTATCACGTTTTGCCAGCTTCAGCCGGTTCAGTGCCACACTCTTCTCCTTGTAGGTAACGGTATACTCTGTGCGGCCTTCCAGCAGGTAAGCGTGCTCCACCTCATCGTCCCCGGCAAGGCGGATACCGCGCACGCCGATGGCTGTCTTCTTCTTATCCGGAACCTCTTCCTTCAGAAAGCGCAGGAAAATGCCGTTCTTTGTCTGCAGCACCACATATTCCATGGGGTCGGCGATCTGTACCAGTACCAACTGGTCGCCTTCTGCCAGCTTTGTGGCTGCTATGGTCCGCTTGGACACATCAAATTCTGTTCCTGCCACCTGTTTCAGCATACCTGTCTTCGTGGCAAAGAACAGCATGGAATCTTTGATTCCGGAGAGGCTGGATACAAATACCATCTGCTCCGCAGAGCTGTCATAGTTGCTCACATTGTCAATGGGTGTGCCTTTATCTCTGAATTTTCCGTAGGGCAGGTCCAGCACCTTGATGGTATGCATTCTGCCGGAATCTGTGAACACACAGATCTTGTCCGTGTTCATACAGGAGAAAATATATTTATTCTCACTGTCCGCAGTCTCCTTATTCCGCTCATAGGCTGCCTTGTCGATGGTCCTGGCATATCCGAAACGGTCC
This sequence comes from Blautia caccae, assembly GCF_040095955.1. Lineage (NCBI taxonomy): Bacteria > Bacillati > Bacillota > Clostridia > Lachnospirales > Lachnospiraceae > Blautia > Blautia caccae. Next base: position 105,333 of record NZ_JBBMFP010000004.1, read on the forward strand.
ATGAGAAAGACAACTTCCATCTCTTCTATTTTCTTTTCCTCATACACAGCTTCTGCTGCGTTTTCAATGGCAGTGAGACGCTTCTTTCCGAATTCCTTTTTCACGGCTCTGAGTTCGTCAATGATAACAGCTGCCATGGAGTCATAATTGTTTAAGATATCCTCGTAGCGGGCAATATTTTTCAGCGTGGTCTCATGCTCTGCCATAAGTGCCTCCACTTCCAGGCCGATAAGCTTATAGAGACGCATATCCAGAATAGCAGCCGCCTGTCTTTCCGTAAACCGCAGCTTTCCTGCCTGCCGCTCGCTTGTCTTTGTCTTAAAGCGTATCCCTTCTGTGATACCGCTGACCAGGCAGTTTTTCACCTGTTCTCTGTTCTTGCTTCCTCTGAGGATCTCAATGATCAGGTCTATGACATCACAGGCCTTTATGAGACCTTCCTGTATCTCCTGTTTTTCCCGCTCTTTTGCAAGGAGTGTCTGATACTTTCTGGTAGCCACCTCGAACTGAAAATCCACATGGTACTCAATGACCTGTTTCAGGCTTAAGATCTCAGGCCTTCCGTCCGCAACGGCAAGCATATTTACGCCGAAAGTGTCCTCCAACCTTGTCTTCTTGTACAGCATGTTGGTCAGGTTCTCCACATCCGCGCCCTTTTTCAGTTCCAGTACAATGCGGATTCCCTCTTTTGAAGACTGGTTGGAAATATCCACAATATCCGTGGTCTTTTTTGTCTCCACAAGGGTTGCCACATCGTTCAGGAATTTGCCGATGTTGGCGCCGATCATTGTGTATGGGATCTCTGTGATGACCAGAAGGGTTCTTCCTGCTTTTCCCTTCTCCACCTCCACCTTGCCGCGGAGCTTGATCTTGCCGCTCCCGCTCTCATAGATGGCGGGAAGGTCATCCTTGTTGACCACGATTCCGCCTGTGGGGAAATCAGGGCCTTTGATGTATTTCATCAGACCCTGGGTGGTGATGGTGTTATCCTTCATATAGGCGATGACACCGTCAATGACTTCGTTTAAGTTGTGGGGAGGAATACTGGTCGCCATACCTACGGCGATGCCGTCCGCTCCGTTTAACAACAGGTTCGGGACCTTCACGGGAAGCACTGCAGGCTCTTTTTCCGTCTCATCAAAGTTGGGAACAAAATCCACCACATTCTTGTCAAGGTCTGCCAGATATACCTCCTGGGTTATTTTCTCCAGACGGGCCTCTGTGTACCTCATGGCAGCCGCCCCGTCCCCTTCTATGGAGCCGAAGTTGCCGTGGCCGTCCACCAGGGTCTGGCCTTTTTTAAACTCCTGGGCCATGACCACCAGGGATTCATAGATTGAACTGTCTCCGTGGGGATGGTATTTACCCATGGTATCGCCTACGATACGGGCACATTTCCTGTATGGCCTGTCATAACGGATCCCCAGCTCATACATATCGTAAAGGGTTCTCCTCTGCACCGGCTTTAAGCCGTCCCGCACATCCGGAAGGGCGCGGGCGACGATAACACTCATGGCATAGTCAATATAAGACTTCTGCATGATCTCCGAATATTCTGTTCTGATAATATTATCCTGTACGTTCGCCATTTTGCTCCTCCTATATGTCTAATTCCGCATCCTGGGCGTGCTCGTAGATGAATGCTTTCCGGGGAGGCACTTCCGTTCCCATCAGTACCTCTGTCACGTCGGATGCCATACGCGCATCCTCGATCTCCACCAGCTTCAAAAGCCTGGTCTCCGGGTTCAGGGTTGTCTCCCAGAGCTGCTGCGCGTCCATCTCACCGAGACCTTTGTACCGCTGCAGGGTGAAGGGGCCTTTGTGCCTTTTTCTGTAACGTTCCAGAGCCTTGTCGTCATAGAGGTATTCCTCTTTCCCTTTTGCGGGCATGGCTTTATAGAGGGGCGGCATGGCAATGTACACGTGTCCCTCATAGATCAGTTCCGGCATGAACCGGTAGAACAAAGTCAGAAGCAGGGTGGAAATGTGGGCACCGTCCACGTCGGCATCGGCCATGATGATGATCTTATCATAGCGCAGCTTGCTGATGTCAAAGTCATTGCCGTATCCCTCGGAAAATCCGCAGCCGAAGGCATTGATCATGGTTTTGATCTCCGCATTTGCCAGCACCTTGTCAATGGTGGCTTTCTCCACGTTGAGGATCTTACCGCGGATGGGAAGGATGGCCTGGAAGCTTCTGTCCCTGGCTGTCTTGGCACTTCCCCCGGCGGAATCTCCCTCCACAATGAAGATCTCACACAGAGAAGGGTCTCTTTTTTCACAGTTTGCCAGCTTGCCGTTGGAGTCAAAGGAGTATTTCTGCCTGGTCAGCAGATTGGTCTTGGCCTTCTCCTCCGTCTTTCTGATCTTTGCGGACTTCTCCGCGCAGGACAGAATGTTCTTCAGGGTGTCCAGATTTCTGTCCATAAATAAGACAACTTCTTCCCCTGTCACTTTTCCGGTTGCCTTTGCCGCATCCTGGTTGTCCAGCTTAGTCTTGGTCTGTCCCTCAAACCGGGGGGAGGGATGCTTGATGGACACCACCGCCGTCATTCCGTTTCGGATGTCCGCCCCTGTGAAGTTGGGGTCTTTTTCCTTCAAGACACCGAGTTCCCTGGCATAGTTGTTCATCACCGAAGTGAATGTGGTCTTAAAACCGGTCAGATGGGTGCCGCCCTCTGCATTGTAGATGTTGTTGCAGAAGCCCAGCACATTTTCCCGAAATTCATTGATATACTGGAAGGCAACCTCCACGGTGATGCCCTCGGATTCTCCCTTAAAATAGACAGGCTCATGGAGGATCTCACATTTTTTGTTCAGATCCTTGATAAAGCCCACGATACCTTCCGGCTCATGGAAGGTGATGCTCTCCGGTTCGTCCCCTCTCTTATCCTCAAATACAATGGTCAGCTCAGGATTCAGATAGGCAGTCTCGTGAAGACGGCTCTTCACCTCCGTGGCAGAGAATCGTGTCTTCTCGAAAATCTCCGCATCCGGCAGGAAATTCACCAGCGTACCTGTGGCTTTTGTCCTTCCGAGCTTCGGAAGCAGGCCCTCCTCCAGCTCAATGGTGGGGATTCCCCGCTCATAGTGGTCGTGATGGATATACCCCTCCCGGCTGATCTTGATATCCAGATATGTGGACAGAGCGTTGACCACAGAGGAGCCGACACCATGAAGGCCTCCGCTTGTCTTATACGCGGAGTCATCAAACTTTCCGCCTGCATGCAGTGTGGTGAATACAAGCCTCTCGGCTGACATCCCCTTTTCATGCATGCCCACAGGGATTCCACGTCCGTTATCCTCCACAGTGGCAGAGCCGTCCCGCTCCAGCGTCACGCGGATATCCGTACAGAATCCGGCCAGATGCTCATCCACCGCGTTGTCTACAATCTCATAAATCAAATGGTTCAAACCCTTCCGGGAAACACTGCCGATATACATACCGGGCCGTTTCCTTACAGCCTCCAGTCCCTCCAGAACTGTGATGCTGCTGGCATCATAGGTTGTTTTTTTTGCCATTCCTGTTCGTCCTTTCTATTTCAGTATACTCTCAATCGCTTTTGCAGCACCGTCATTCTCATTGGTGTCTGTCACTGCGCTGCTGATCTCCTTCACTCTGCTGCAGGCATTGCCCATAGCCACAGAGTATCCGGCATTTAAAAGCATTTCATAATCATTATTGCTGTCACCGACTGCCATGATCTCTTCCTGTCTGACCCCGATCATGTCGGCCAGCTTTACAATGGCATTCCATTTGCTCCATCTTCCGTGCACCACTTCTATATTATTGGGGATGACGGAAATGGGATGTACACCGGGGAGCATATCTATTTCCCTTATCAGCTTATCCTTTTCTTCCATTTTGGATACTAAAATATGTACCTTTCCCACACGGATTCCATCCTCTGCAAGAAGCTGCCTGTAGTCTGCTGTCATTTTGTTGGTGGCAAGAAGCTGGTCGCAGTATTCTGCCGGAAGACCGCACCTTCTTATAACTTCCTGCCCCTTTGCATCCATATAGGCATCCTGTCCCGCATAGATTTCCACATATGTATCATACTGTGCCGCAAGCTCGCAGATCTTCCTGACATTGTCCATATCCATTTCATGAAAATACAGGACATCTCCTGTCCTGCCGTCGGTGATAACGGAGCCGTTACCGTTTATGAAATAGGAAATTTCCCTGAAATCTTTTAAAACAAACCGGGCATTGCGGTAGGAGCGGCCTGTTGTGGGCACGATCAGGTATCCTTTTCTTCCCGCTTCCTCCACAGCTTCCCTGGTCCTCTCTGAGATGGTGCAGTCGTCCCGAAGGAGCGTACCGTCCAGGTCAATGGCTATCATTTTTAAATCTTTTCTCATCTTGGTTCTCCTGTTATTTGTTCGGATTCATTCGACGGCTTTTCACACAGCCAAATACATACGCAGACAGCAGCCCGCAGCAGATGCCGATGACAATGCCCGCCATTACATCTGTAGGGAAATGCACATACAGGTACAGGCGTGAAAAGGCGATCAGGGCCGCCAGCACATAGGCGCAGATGCCGGCCTTTTTATTGCCCGTAAACAGCGCTGTGGCCGCGGCAAAGGAGGCCTGCGTGTGACCTGACGGAAAGGAATAGTCCTTCGGCACCCGGATCAGCAGCTCCACGGTGTCGTTGATCCAGCAGGGACGCTGCCTGGCCACCAGCGGCTTTAATATAATATTTCCAAACAAAGCGGATAATATCAGCGCCCCCAGCACAAGAACGCCATACTTTCTGTATTTCTTCACACAGAGCAGCACCAGACCAAGTACGATCCAGAACCATCCTGCGTTTCCAAGGGATGTGATAAATACTAAAATTTTGTCCAGCAGAGGGGTATGTATCTGCTGCAAAGCATCCAATATCGTAAATTCCCAACCCATATCTTTTTCCTTTCTGTTTCGGATTCGTCCTATATCATAACTTATTTTGGGGATTTTTTCAAATCTATTCTGTAATTCGGTAAATATGTGGGGTGACGGCAAAAAACCTCCGGCTCCCGGGATGGGAGCAGAGGTTCTTCAAATCTTTCACTATAAGGTATATGACTCTACAATAACCCTCTTTCTATCGCAGAGCTTATACTATTTAAAACCCAAAACTATCTTCCCTGCTTATAATCAGGCTATTGCTAAACTTAACGCTCATTAAAAACAAATTCCTCATTTGCAATCCTAATAAAATCCCCGTGTATGATTTTATAAAACATATCAGATTCAATTCTTTCGGAATTGATATAAGTTCCATTCGTACTATTCAAATCCTTAACATAAAATTTCTCATCAATTTGTCTAAATTCAATATGTATTAAACTTACACCTGTATTATTAATGCAGTAATCTACCTTTGTTTCATCTCTACCAACTCGAAACACAGGCTTTTTTAAAACAATCCGTTCGTTATTGCTCAGACGGACTAAATATGCCTCTATTACCCATCGTTCCGTATAATCCGAGAGTATCCCTGAATGTTTATCATCAAAATATGCCCCTCCAAGGATTCCTGTATGCGCAACATCTATATCTTCAAGATTCGGAGATGCCAAATACGGATTCTTAGATCTAACATCCTTTTTCGCTTTGGATACTGTATCTGATTTAATTGTTTCCTCCACGTTATCATCAATAGTATCAGCTTGTATCACTGACATCATATTTTTAATATTGCTTCCAATCACTGTACCATCCTTACCTTTTGGAATCGGAATTTTTTTCATTCTCCAAAATTCCGGGCATTTATCTAGCGAATTTATCAAATCGCTTCCTTGTGTATAACGATCTTCCGGATCAAAAGCAGTTGCTTTCACAAGTATATTCTTCAATTTCTTTGAACATGGCAAATTTGCCATAACGGTTTTTACATCAATATGCCGTTCAGTATAGTATCTGCTCAATGATTTACCAACAACCATTTCTGTCAGCAGGATACCTGCAGAATAATAATCTGTTGCTGCACTGCATACTGATAGATAAACTTCAGGGGCTGAATAAATACGGGTCACACAAGGCCTCTTATCTTTTCCCAGTCTGCATATATGCTTTAAATCCAGAACTTTGATTGCTGCATTCTTGCAGATCATAATATTATCAGGCTTCAGTCTGATATTTCCAAATCCTCTTTTATGCAGATAATCTAGTAAAGACAAAACTTGACAGATAATCTGGTAGATTGCTATATTCTTTAATTTTGCTTCAATTAAATGTACTAATGCATATCCATCTGCTGCGGTACGAAGAGAAGTCACTGGTATACCGTTCTCAATATAATCTACTGTGTCTAAAAAATATGGCCCACTGAACTGATATGAGCCAACTGAGTACAAGTTATCAGATATTACTCTGCTACCGCCTTCTATATCTATTTGTTTTTTATCTTTATAGACTATGGCAAATCTTTTCAAACCAAAACGCTTGAGCATGACGCTGAACATCATCATTCGTTTTGAATTAGCAATTACCTGCATCGCCTTATAGTCATTCCAGAAATCCGTTAATTCTGCATTGTGCAGCAGATTAATTTGATCATGAAACCGTTCATCTATAGAAGCATCATTTCGATCTGGTAATTGACCAATACTTTGGGTACTAAGCAGCAAATCTTGATCCAGTATTCTTAAAGACTGATCTTGCTTCAAAAGCGTATCATCAATTACTTCATAACCTGCTCCCGTTTTTTTAATGAAAGCCAATTTCTCAAATTCGCCAAGAAGCTCATCCAAAGCATTATCAAAATACAACCCCAAGGTGCCCTGCTCTTTTAAAAGGATATTTTTAATTTGCCCGTTCGTAAATGTTGTATTTCCCTGGAACAATAGAAATTCCAGCATAGAAAAGAACAATGTGTAATAAATATCCCGTTCATATATCGTTGTGATTTTAGCCGAAAAAATATAACTACGAAATTTTTCGAGTAGTTTGCCAACCAATAGAATTGCCTGTATTCGGTTTTCTGTCAGTAGAAAACATGGCTGTTTATCATCCCATACTACAAAATCATTAAAAGTGCCTAAAATCCTTCGAGGCAATCCCTTACCCTTGAATAGAATATAATCCTCAATCATCCGGAACGATTCCTCTAAAATTGTTGTATATCCTGTTTCTACCAAACTCAGGAATTCATGTTTTATAGGTTTATACACATACTTTTTATCATTAATTACATCAAATAACTCCTCAACAGAATCCCATATACAGGGCAAATAGATATGATGATCAAACAAACTATCATATAAACCATTGATTTTTTGACTATCACTCTCCCAACGCATATATATGTCAATCCCCGCAACAAATACAAATAATGCATTACTTGAACTAATGATGTTTTTCATCCGTTCCAACAGATTATCAAAACAACACATCCCCTCTTGTGTAGCTGTTATCTTATCTATTTCATCTACTATGATAACAATTTTGTTCCTAACGTCTGATTCATACAGTGCCTCGATACACTGTATAAGTTCGTATTCAACATCATGCTCTGAAAAAGCCAGATAACTCCTCTCTACTGCCTCTTGCACGCCACTCTTTGTCTTGAAGGCAGGCAGCCACCCTAATGGATTTTGTATAGAAAGTTCTGACTCTGCTGACATATTACTTGAATGCTTAATATTCAACATAGTACGATTATAAGCAAGACAGATACGCTCTTGTGTTTCAATCTTCAACTTGTTCCAAAATGTTTCTTTGGACAGAGTTTCATAAAGCTTGCGAATAATTTCAACTAACACTTGACCATACGTCTTCTCCGCCGGCAGGACTACAGAAATTGGGATGATTCTAAACAAACCATTCCGATTTAACGTAGAAACTGCATTATGTACCATTGTCGATTTTCCCACACCCCGGAATCCGGTAATCAAGACTGCACCGCCATCAGAGTTGGATAGAAATGCTTCCAACTGCTTGCGATAGGGTCTATGACCAATATATGGAAGCGTCCCCTGCCCAAAAATATGATTGGAATTGACTATTCTATAGTCAGAATAGAGATGAAGTCTTCGATAAGAAAGTTCTTCTAATACTTTTTTCTTGTTTATAGTCATAGGGACACTCCTCTATATCTCTGTATCTTCTAAATTGCTGTACAGATGTATCAGTAACTCCGCATTGTAGTAAATCATTTCCATATTCTCTGTTGTATATGATATGGTTTCGCTTTCCTTCGCAAAAATCCACTTTTTTTTCCACACATTAAAAGAATTCCTAATACGTGTACCAGTTGAAGAGCGTGCCATCGTACAATATGCATTTAATGCATTTTTTAGTTCCTGTGCCGATTGAAACCGCTGGTCAGGATTTATATTCGTACATTTTTCAATAATCTGTTCTAAACCTGAAGATAATGTTGGATCAATTTGTCGTATGGGCTTTAATTCATAAGACGGCTTGGCCGGATTCTCTCCCGTTACCAGTTGATACAGTGTTACGCCCAGTGCGTAAATATCAGTTCTAGCATCAATCTGAGCACCTGCTGAATACTGTTCTGGAGCAGCATAACCCCTGGTACCTAAAGCTAACATATCATTTAACTTGCATCCACCAGCAATACCGAAATCAATCAACACCAGTTGTCCATCCGGTCGTAACATAATATTGGCGGGTTTTATATCTCCATATACAATTGGCTGTATTCTGCTGTGAAGAAAGATCAAAATATCGCAAAGCTGTTTTCCCCATTCAATTACCAATTCCTGCGATTGTGCTCCCTGCTTCTTTAAGAGTTCGCTAAGTGTTTCTCCATCAACATATGTCATCACTACAAGAAACGTATCATCCTCAGCGATTACATCAAAGATCATTGGCAAGCCAGGATGATTCAGGTTCTTCAGCATATCGACTTCCATTCTAAAACTTCTTCTTAAAATTTCATCACGTGCAGTCCCTGTATATCTAATCTCCTTAATTGCTACAATCAAATTAAGCCTTTCGTTAATCGCCAGCCATACTACACTCATACCCCCTCGGCCAATCTCTGCTAAAATTTTATATTTGCCATCTACTAAAGAACCAATCTCAAGCATAGATATTCACCTGTAATCTGGCAGAATTTATATTTTATTCATATATCTTATCTATTTCTCAACATTATGCAATTATCAACTAATGATAATGTCAACTAAAAATTCACATAAAGAATTCCACCATAATTTCCTCTCATATTTCTTGTAAACGAACTTCTAACAGATGAAGACCACTCTATACAACAATCTCAAAATACCTCTCCAAAACCCCTTTCATCTCCTCCTCCCCAATCTCCATCTCCTGCACCACTACCCCATTCTCCACTTCCGTAAACCGATTCCCTATCACCGACACACTCCCACGCTCTGTCCTCTTATTCAGATAAAGCCTCTGACGGAACACGGAATTTTCGTTCTTGGAGCAGTATTCATTCATGGGGATATAATCCACAGCTTCCTGGGGCATGGTATAGAACTGCAGCATGGACTCAATCTCCCCGCTGCCGGTCCTTCTCTTCATGGTCCACCAGGGGACTTCATCCTTATACATATAGTACCGCTCTCCCCTCATATCCGCCACTGCTCCGTCCTGCACCGGTACTGCTCCCGGGGGCATGGGACCGCCGTAGCCCACGTCGCAGAAATACTTTATGCCATCCAGCTCCACAATAATTCCCCTGTGAAGCACAAGCGGCACATAATTCTTATTCCTGGTAATCCGGCACATACAGGAGCTGGCATGGAACCCCAGGTCCTTTAATAGGGCGGTAAACAGGGCATTCAGTTCAAAACAGTAGCCGCCTCTGTGCTTTGTCACCACCTTTTCATAGATTGCTTCAATGTCCAACGGAATGTCCTTTTGAAACATCCAGACATCCAGATTTTCAAACGGCACATGGAGCTGATGCCCGTAGATCAGGTCATCCAGGTATTCCTTTGTGAGCACATCCCTGCGCTTTCGCTGAATCCGTTTCAGATAGGCGTCTGCATCGGGAACAGACGCATACAGTGCTTCATACATAATCCTTCCTCCTTTTGCAGCACACCATATGATATCTTCATTATATACAGGTGCATTTTTGTTTGTAAAGCGGAAAAAAACTTTCGTCATATTGATCATACCCTATGCTACAAAAAGTAGGAATCTTTTTTCGGCAAATGAAACCCTGTGCGGATTTACGCACCGGAAATCCTGTTATATACTGATGTTATGAATTTATTACTGCATACCGGTATGTGAGCAAAAAGTATGAACGGGCAAGTGCGCATTTTGTCCAAAAGGAAGGGAGAAATTCAGATGAGTAACGAAAAGAAAGGACTGAGTAAGGCGCTGAAGCTGTTCTACGGCATCGGCGACTGCGGCTTTACCCTGATGACCAATGTGGAGAGTTATTACTTTAACTTTTTCCTCACAAATCTGGCACAGTTCGGACTGGCAACCGTCTCCTTTATCACCACCACCGCAAGCGTCATAGACGCCTGCCTGTCCTGGATATATGGAGCCATCTTAAACAGTATCAAACCGAAAAAATGGGGCCGCTACCGTTCCTGGCTGATTCTTCTGCCATGGCTGGTACCGTTTCTCTATGCATTCCAGTTTCTGAAAATCGGAGACGGGCCTCTTTCCATAGCGATCATTATCGCGGCTGCTGTTGTCAGCCATGTTGTATGGAACTTCCCCTATGTGGCCAATGTATCCATGATCGCGGTAGCCGGAAAAACACCGGATGACAGGGCGCATCTGGCCTCCACAAGAGCTGCGTGGGCTAACTTTTCCAAGGTGATCTTCTCCTATGTGGGGCCTCCCCTGGCTGCTCTCTTTGCAGGCATGATCGGAGAAAAAAGCCAGTACGGCGCAACCGCTTTTGTACTGGGATGTATTATGGCAGTGCTTTATTTCGCACATTTTAAAATGTTTGACGGATACGAGGAGGCAGAAGCAGCGGCAAACAGCGCAGCAGCTAAAAAAGATACCACCAAGACAGGCGGTATGGACCTGATCAAGGCCCTTCTGCAGAATCCGCCCCTCCTCTCCCTTTTGCTGGCTGATCTGGCAAAATGGATGTTCAATTTCGTGTGCTCCGGCGTAGCCATCTATTACTTCACCTATGTGGCACAGAATGCGGACCTTCTGGCAAGATATATCCTGATCTCCAACATTTTGTGCGTGATCGGTTCTTATTTTGCCAAAAATATGGCAAAGAAAATCTCGACCAGATCCACCACCATCGTCACCTTTTTCGCCATGGCTGTCATACTGATCGCCGCCAATTTCATCTATTCCAACGTGACCCTGGTCATTGTTCTTATGTCAGCGGCACAGTTCGGATATGGAGTTGCCTACGCGTGTACTCCGGCTCTCTATGCCGATACCATTATCTACTCTGAGTGGAAAACAGGAAAAAATGCTACCGGGTGGATCAGCGGACTTCAGAATGTCCCCTTAAAAGTCGGTGTTATGACAAGGGGTATCATCATCTCCGCCTGCCTTGCCTTCGCTGCCTTTGACCCGAGCATCGACGCTGCTATGGCATCTGTAGAGCTGAAAAAAGGCATCTGCATGGCATTTATGGTCATCCCTGCACTGGCCCTCATTGTGGCCGCTGTCCTACTTCTCTTCGGCTTCCGCCTGACAAAAGAGAAAGTGGAGCAGTATTCCGCTGAGATTGCCGCAAGAAACAGAAAATAACAGGAGGTATCAGAATATGAAATTTGACGAAAAAGAACTGGAGATCATGGGTGAATACAACATGCCCGGCATTTACGGCGCGCCGGACAGCATAGTTCCCAAATACAACCGTCCCATCACTCCCAAGGAAAACATGCTCCGCATGCTGGAAGGCAGGATGCCTCTGTGGGTGCCAAACCAGACCCTTGACAACAATGCCATACAACCCCTTGTTATGCCAGATGCAAAAGCCCGCAATTTCGGCGGCACGGACTGGTTCGGCATTGAGTGGGAATACGAGCCGAACACAAAGGCAGCCATGGTAAAACCAGGTACCCGGAGGCTGTCTGACATTACAAAATGGCGGGAAGAACTGGAATTTCCTGACTTGACCGCCATAGACTGGAAGAAAGACTACGAAGAGAATTATAAAGGACGGATTGCCTGTGACCGCTTTTCCTACTTTGTCATCGTAAACGGATTTTTTGAAAGAACTGCTGACCTGATCAGTTTTGAGGATGCCTTCTGTGCCCTCATCGAAGAGCCGGAGGAGCTGACTGCCTTCTATGACAAGCTGGCTGAATGGCACATTGAACTGATCAAGATCGCCCATGATGTCTACCACACAGATATGATCCTCTTCCACGACGATATGGGAACCCAGATCAGCACCTTCTTCTCACCGTCTACCTATGAAGAGCTGTTTGTTCCCCAGTATAAGAAGATCACCAAAGCCGCCCACGATATGGGCATGTACATCTGTCTGCACTCCTGCGGCTGCATCAAAACACTGATGCCCCTCATTATTGAGGCTGGATTTGATGCCTGGGAGGGCCAGGACAGCGCCAATGATAAGGCAGCCATCATGGAGGAATACGGAAAAGACCTGGCACAGTGTACACTGTATATCATACCCGCGGATATGAGCGATGAGGACGCTGTCGCGGATATCCACAAAAAAGTAGATGAACTGGCTATGACCGGCCGTTTTGCCTGCCGTCTGAAGGATGAGAAGCCTGACCGTGCAGTGAATCTTGCCGATGAACTGTACCGCTACAGCAGAATCAAATATGCAGAATTGGAGGAATCAAAATGCTGACACCAAAAGAAAATTTCCTGGAAACCCTGAAAAAGGACGGAAAACCGGACCGCCTGGTCAATCAATATCAGCCCTTTGTCCCGATCATGAATGATCCCCTGCAGAAATTCACCAGAGGAAACCGTGTACGTGGAAAAACTTCCGTGGACCGCTGGGGAACGGAGATTCTCTTCCCCGAAGACGCTCCCGGCCCCATGCCCCATGTCACGGAAGCCAATAAAGTGTGTCCGGATGTGACCCGGTGGCAGGAATCCGTAAAAGTCCCTGACCTGATCGCCAACTGCAGCGACGGATGGGAAGACGCCCTCAGCGCCGCATCCCAGGTGGACCGCAGTGAAAAACTGATTCTCGGCTTTATGGGTACCGGAATCTTTGAGCAGAGCCATTTTCTCATGGGCTTTGAGGATGCCCTGATGAATCTTCTTCTGGAGCCGGAATCCATGCAGGAGCTGGTGGACGCCATTGCGGAATACCGTTTCCGGTATGCCAAACTGCTGGTTGACAATCTGCACCCGGATATCATCCTGTCACACGATGACTGGGGTTCCAAGACCAGCCTGTTCATGCAGCCTGACATCTGGAGGCAGTTCTTCAAAGAGCACTATCGACGCATTTACGGATATATGCACGACCACGGTGTTCTGGTCATGCACCATGCAGATTCCTTCCTGGAACCTATTGTTGAGGACATGGCAGAGATTGGTGTGGATGTATGGCAGGGCGTGCTGCCGGAAAATGACATTTTAAAACTGCAGAAGCAGCTTGACGGCCGCATGACTCTCATGGGAGGCATTGACGCCACCATAGACCGTGAGGACGCCCCGGAGGAAGAAATACGCGCAGATGTCCGGAGGGCCTGCAGCACTTACGGACCGGGCGGACACTTCATCCCCTGCATGACCTACGGCCTTGCCGGTACCATTTATCCCAAGACAGACGAGATCATCGCCGACGAGATCGAAGCTTACAACAGGGAAACCTATCATATCTGACGAAGCAGTCAAGAATGCGGAAACGGGAAAACAGCATTTCCCGCTTCCGCTTATTTTTCCATATATCATTGGAAACTTTGCACCCTTTTTCAGGAAATGTTATACTGTTGCCATACAAAAAGTAAAAGGAGAATCCGGCTTTGACAGAATTATCTTTCAATCCAGAGGAGAAAAACCGCCTGTTCCGGCTGAACATGCAGATACTGGCGGACGCCTTCTCGGAGCATGACCAGAATGTCACCTTCTATTCCCAGAATGACCGTCCCTGCCTGGAAGGTATACGCCTCTACAAAAAGGGAAAAAAACTGTATTCCCGGTATGTTTACCTGCTTCAAAGTGCGGATGTGGATCAGACGTTCCTCGATTACCGGGATGTTGATTTTATCGCTGTGGGACGTATTGATATCTCCTGTATCCATCCAAGCTGTCCTGTCATAGAGCTGAAAAGCGGCACCGACTTTCTGGATGCCTTTGAGCTGGTACAGGAAATCTTCGCCAAATACAGACAGTGGGACAGACGCCTGCAGTATGCTCTTGCCAGTGAACATCCCCTGGATGAAATGCTGCTGGCGAGCCTGGGGCTCTTCGGCAATCCCATGTTCATCCACGACACTGATTTTTATATTCTCTCCTGTCCCAGATATGTACAGGGCATGACCGTCTGGGAGCGGGATTCACGGACGGGGCGCAGCATGGTCCCTCTCAGCCTGATCCATGACTTCAAGGCAGACACCGAATATCTGGATACCCTCAGCAAAAAATCACCCGACCTTTTCTCCGCGGAACAGCGGGGCTACCGGATACTCTATGTGAATCTCTGGAACGGAAGCCGCTATGAGGGCCGCATCTGCGTGGATGAAATACAGAGTGAGATTCAGGAAGGCAACTATCTTGCCCTTGAATACCTGGGGCAGTCCATAGAGCTGGCGATCAAGCACAAAAGTCTCTTTTATCTGAGCATGGGCAATGATATGGACCGCTTTTTCAATGAATACCTGGACGGCACCATCACGGACCCGCAGCGCATCCTCAATTACCTCTATTTCCTGCACTGGAAGCAGAATGACCGCTATCTCTGCCTGCGCCTGGAGACAGAGCAGAGGGATATCAATATGCTGTCCGCTGCCGCCACTCTGGGGCATATTGAGACGCAGATTCCCACGGGACACGCGTTCCTCTACCAAAACAGCATAGCTGTGGTGGTCAACCTGTCTTACGCCCATAATACCTCCTCTGAGGTCATCAGCAGCCTTGCGATCCTCATGCGGGAAGGCCTCCTGAAAATGGGTGCCAGCTCAGAGATCAGCGATTTCATGCTGGTTCCTCAGGGATACATCCAGGCCAGCGCAGCCCTGGATCTCGGCCGGAAAAGCGACAGCATGACCTGGTGCTACCGTTTTGACGACTACCTGCTGGAATATCTCCTGAAAAAAGGCAGGGCGGAAATCCCGCCCCAGCTTCTCTGCTCTGAAAAACTGCTTCTCCTGAAAAAATACGACGATAACAACAAAACAGACCTGTACCATACCGCCAAGGTCTATCTGGAGCTGGAACGCAATGTTCTGCAGACCGCAAAGGAGCTGTACATTCACCGCAGCACCCTCTTCTACCGTCTGGAGCGCATCCGGAAAATCGCCGGCATAGATTTCGAGGACAGCAGGGAACGGCTTACCCTCCGGCTGTCCTTCTATATCCTGGAACAGAAGCTGGAAACCTGATTTTCCCAAATATTCACTCAAAAAAGGAACAGAAAACGGCAGCCTTAACCGTTCTCTGTTCCTTTTTATTATCTTCCTCTAAGCGGAGCAATCTTCTCCCTGTAAATCTTCTTATAGAAATACGCACTCAGCAATACAGATGCAATCTCCGCAATGGGTATGGACCACCACACAGCGGATAATCCTCCTACCTTTGCCAGAATCGCGGCTGCCGGCAGAATGATCAGAAGCTGTCTGGTCACGGATATGATCAGACTGTAGACACCATTTCCCAGAGCCTGGAACACGGAGCCCACAATGATACAGAATCCCGCGAACAGGAAGCTTAAGCAGATGATCCGAAGAGCCGGCACACCAATCGCCAGCATATCCTTGGAGGCATTGAACATACCCAGCAGCTGTGCCGGGAAGATCATGAACAGCGCCAGCCCCAAAAGCATGATGATCACCGCTGACGCAATGCTCAGATGGATTGTCTGGGTGATACGCTTCTTGTCCCCAGCCCCGTAATTATAGGCAACAATGGGAACCATACCGTTGTTCAGACCGAACACAGGCATGAAGATAAAGCTGTTCAGCTTGAAATATACTCCGAATACGGCAGTTGCCGTTGTGGTGAACTGAATCAGGATCTTGTTCATTCCAAAGGTCATGACAGAGCCGATCGCCTGCATGATAATGGAGGGCACGCCTACAGAATAGATCACTTTGATAATTCTTCCTGACGGTCTGAAATGCCGCATACTGATATGAATGTCCTTGTTGAACTTCACATTGAAGAACATTGCCAGGAACATACCGCAGAACTGTCCTAAAACTGTAGCTGCCGCGGCTCCCGCAACCCCCATCTTCGGAAAACCGAGAAGGCCGAAGATTAAGATTGGGTCAAAGATAATATTGATGACAGCGCCCAGTCCCTGGGATATCATAGTGTAAAAAGTACGTCCTGTGGACTGCAGAAGACGCTCAAACATAACCTGCATATAGACAGCAAGGCAGAAGCCTGAAATAATGGTCATATACTGGATTCCGTATTCCCGGATCTGCACATCCGAGGTCTGCATGTGGAAAAATGGCTTTGCCAGAGCAACTCCCAGCACTGCGAAGACCACGCAGCTTATGAATGCCAGAAAGATACCGTTTTTCGCCGATTCATCCGCTGTTCTGAAATCTTTTTCTCCCAGACTTCTGGATAACACGGCATTGACACCCACACCGGTACCCACTGCGATAGCGATCATAAGGCTCTGCACCGGAAAGACCAGAGAGACGGCAGTCAGCGCGTTCTCATTGATCTGTGCCACGAAAACACTGTCCACCACGTTGTATAAAGCCTGCACCAGCATGGACAATATCATGGGCAGAGACATCTGAAACAGAAGCTTCGGCACCGGCACGACTCCCATTTTATTCTCTTGTACATTTGTTTCTGTCATATAAGACTTCCTTTCCTTTATGTATTTCCCCCGGCAGAATATAGGAGACAAAGTTTCCTATATCATGAAATAAGAGTCTGCCGAAGCAGACTCATCTATCTTTCCTACCGTCTCTAGTTTAAAGGAATTAAAAAATATTGTCAATCCATTATTCTGTCTTTTTCTGAAAGCTTTTCTGCAACAGAGTGTAGAAGTGTCACGGGACTGTACGGTTCTGTCAGCGTAACTATTCAGCCAGCTGAATCGTTACGGGTATTCGCCCATTAAAAATCGCTTCGCGATGGGGCGAATACCTGCCGCCACTACTCTTTTGCACGGTCAGCGCAGCAAATGCGCAGACCTGACTGAACAGTTACCTGTCAGCTTTCTTTTATTTTCTCCCACACGGAATAAGGGATTTTTAAATTCCCCATTCCGCTTCCCAGATCAATATGCGGTTTGTTCGTACCATGAAAATCACTGCCTCCCGAAATGCAAAGAGACAGTTCTTTTGCAAGCCTTATCATGTTTCTCTCCTCAAAAGGCTTGTACGTGGAATACATGGCTTCCAGCCCGTCAAGTCCGGCCTTTTTCAGCTCCTTCACAGCTCGGATCAGTCTGTCGTCTATAAAACGGCACAGCACAGGATGGGCAAAGACTGCCTTGCCGCCCCCTTCATGTATGAGCCGTATGGCCTGGGCCGGCGTCACCTTCTCCCTGGGCACATAACAGCAGGCTCGGTCCCCCAGGTATCTGTCAAAAGCCTCACTGACAGAACCCACATATCCGTGCTCAAACAAAAATCTCGCAAAATGTGCCCTGGTCCACACACTATCCGGAAATGCTTCCTTCATCGCCTCGTATGTAATATCCATACCGTGTTCGTTCAGCCGCTCTATCATTTTAATATTTCTGGCATCTCTTGACTGCTGGAAGTAAGTCAGCTCTTTTCTGAAATGTGTGTCCTTCCAGTCAATCCCCAGCCCCACAATGTGCACATCCTTCCCCCACCAGGTCGTGGACAGCTCAATCCCGGGAATTACTTCCAGCAAAGTTCCCTCTGCCGCCTCCATGGCCTCCTCTATCCCGTCCATGGTATCGTGGTCAGTCAGTGCAATAGCCCGCAGCTCCTTTTCCTGAGCATACGCAATCAGCTCTTTCGGCGTATAAGTGCCGTCAGAAGCGTTTGAGTGTGTGTGCAGATCTATCAAATCTCTCATATGGATTCTCCTGTATCAGAAATAAACATCTTAATTTTTACAATATCAGTATAACAGAGAGGCAGGAAAGATACAACGTTTCCTGCTGACGGCAGATAAGGAACAAACAAGGCAAAATCCTGTTGCGGTCCGCTAAACGATGTGTTAGAATAATGAAAAGCAAATTTTCTAAGTCATTTATCTGGTTTTGTATCCGATTAGGATTCAAAATATCTGTAAGCATTTCATTACAGCAGGTTTGTATTCTTTGACCTGTCTTTTCGGAAAATTCATGCTTTTCTCACACTATAGCAGGGGTTTTTCGGAAACTTTAAAACCTCCTGCACACATGAATTAAATAAGGAGGAGGATTTACATGGACAAACCAAGAACACATGCACTGCAATGGCATCCTGCCTTTTATGCTGATATTCAGATTGAGCTGGAAGAAGAAGCAGGACTTCTGGTTTTTGAAAATGAACATCAGCTTGGGACAAAGCCAAAGGAGATTGACGTACTGATTGTTAAAAAGGAGGCAGAAGTTCCTATACGAAAAAATATCGGAAGGATTTTTCGGAAGCATAATATCGTAGAATACAAGAGTCCAACCGATTATTTAAGTATAGATGATTTCTATAAGGTTTATGGCTATGCCTGTTTTTACAAGGCGGATACGGCAAGGGCCGACAGTATTAAGATTCATGATATCACCATAACCTTCGTATGCCACCGTTATCCCCGCAGTTTGATACGGTATTTAACGGATGAAATAGGGTATCAGATCACCAGAGTTGAGGATGGTATTTATTATATTATCGGAGATAAAATCCCCATACAGTTGATCCTGACAAAGGAATTGTCAGAAAATCACAATTTATGGCTGAAAAATCTGACCGATAATCTGGAAGACCCAGAAATGGTAAATCGTTTAATCGAACAGTATGCAAAACATAAAGAAAATAGCCTGTATAAATCAGTAATGAATCTAATTGTCCGCGCTAACCAGGAAAAATTCAAGGAGGTAAAGGCCATGTGTGAAGCATTGGAAGAATTAATGAAAGATGAATTGGAAGCCAAAAAAGTAGAAGGAATAACAGAAACTATTTTAGATCTGCTTTTTGAACTGGGCAGTGTACCTGAGCTACTGCAGTCTGAAATCATGAAGCAGAAGAATCCTGAAATTTTGAAACAATGGGTAAAATACGCCGCCAGGGCAGATACAGTTGAAGCATTTGAACAGAAAATCAGGAAGGCTGAGTAACAGCAGGATTACCGCTCTGCCTGTGGCTGAAAATAAAGAAAGCAGGTATCCGCCCGATTGTGAAGCAATTTTTCATAGGGGAATACCTGCATTTCTATGCCGGTGTGCTTATATAAAGACATGATATCCGAAAAAATGATTCAAAAAAATAACTTTTTTCAAAAAAACTCTTGCATTTTGGAATAATATGTAGTATCATAATCAAGCGTCATGCGAAACGACAAAGCAAAACGCAGAATGGTTCGTTGGTCAAGCGGTTAAGACGCCGCCCTCTCACGGCGGAAACAGGGGTTCGATTCCCCTACGAACTGCTCATACAGTATGCTACAACAGAAAAGCGCAATACGGTTCGTTGGTCAAGCGGTTAAGACGCCGCCCTCTCACGGCGGAAACAGGGGTTCGATTCCCCTACGAACTGCTCATACAGTATGCTACAATTGAAAAGCGCAACATGGTTCGTTGGTCAAGCGGTTAAGACGCCGCCCTCTCACGGCGGAAACAGGGGTTCGATTCCCCTACGAACTGCTAAAAAGATTTCAGTGTTTATGCTGGAATCTTTTTTGTTATGCCAAAAGAGAGCCCGGCAGAAATCTTTCCCTTCCGGGACACCTTTCTGCCAGACTTTTCCCCCGCCCAAAAACAGACCGGCATCCGAAGGCATGTCCTCCCCGGATACCGGTCCTTATATTCTTCTTTAATCCTCCGGTGCCTCCGCAGGAATGAACACGCGCTTATCCACTGAACTCTCCGGCAGTCTGGCATTCTCCCATGCCTCCTCACAGAAGTAATCCTGGGAATTAAGAAGCACCTTGCCCCTCTTGTCAATCTTCTCATACCTGCCGTCCGGATGCAGCACATGGGCTTTGACATTGTCCGCAAGCTGTATCTCCAGAATATGCTTCACTTCCTCTTTCAGCCGTTCATCCTCCACAGGGAATACAATCTCCACCCTTTTATCCAGGTTTCTCGGCATCCAGTCAGCGCTTCCCATGAAGACCTCCTCACGCCCGTCACTGTAAAAATAGAAAATCCTGCTGTGCTCCAGGAAATTTCCCACAATGGAGCGCACCGTGATATTATCACTGATTCCCGGAATCCCCACCTTCAGACAGCAGATACCCCGCACGATCAGATCGATCTTCACCCCGGCGGCGCTTGCAGCATACAGAGCCGCAATAATATCCCTGTCGCAGAGAGAATTCATTTTCGCCACGATCCGGGCCTTCCGTCCTTTCAGCGCGTATTCCCGCTCCATCTCAATCTGATGCAGGAAACGGTCACGCATCCAGATAGGCGCCACTACCAATTTATTCCACGTCCTCGGTTCCGAATAGCCTGATAACATATTGAACACTGCTGTGGCGTCCTCCCCAATCCTGGCAGAACATGTGAGAATACCGCAGTCTGTGTACAGTTTGGCTGTGGAATCGTTGTAATTGCCTGTACCCAGGTGCACATATCTGCGGATGCCGTTCTCCTCCCTGCGCACCACCAAAGTGATCTTGCTGTGGGTCTTAAGTCCCAGAAGGCCGTAGATCACATGACATCCCGCCTTCTCAAGCATCTTTGCCCAGACAATATTGTTCTCCTCGTCAAAACGGGCCTTCAGCTCCACCAGCACCGTGACCTGCTTGCCGTTCTCCGCTGCCTGGGCCAGAGCCGCGATAATGGGTGAATTGCCGCTCACACGGTACAGGGTCTGCTTGATTGCCAGCACATCCGGGTCCTTGGCTGCCTGACGCACAAAATCCACCACAGGCTGAAATGTCATGAACGGATGGTGCAGCAGAATGTCTCCCCTTCTGATCTGGGTGAAAATATCCTCATCTGTCATCATAGCCGGCACCAAAGCCGGTGTGTATGGCTTGTTTCTGTACTCCTCAAAGCCGTCCATTCCATACATTTTCATCAGGAAGGTCAGATCTAAGGGGCCGTTTATCTGGAAGATATCCTCCTCCTTGATCTCAAATTCCATTTTCAGAATGTTCAGAAGCCTTTCGTCCATCTTGTCTTCCACTTCCAGACGGATCACCTCGCCCCACTGGCGCTTTTTCAGCTGCTTCTGGATCTCCTTTAAGAGGTCTGCCGCCTCGTCCTCATCTATGGTCAGATCCGCATTCCGCATGATCCGGTACGGACAGGTGCAGGCCACCTCATTGCTCAAAAACAGCTTGCCGATATTCCGCTCGATCACCTGCTCCAGCAGGATCACCACGGTGTTGCCCTTTTTGTCCTCAGGCAGCATAACGATCCTCGGCAGCACAGATGGCACCTGGACCGTGGCAAATTCCAGCTCCTCCCTGCCCTTTTTGTCCTTTTTTGAGATCAGGGCACCGATATTCAACGTCTTATTCCTGATAAGCGGAAAAGGCCTGGCGGAATCCATTGCCATGGGTGTCAGAACCGGGTATACGCTTTCCTCAAAATAGCGGTCCACATATTCCTTCTGTTCCTTTGTCAGATCCTCATGCTTTTCCACCACGTGAAGCCCCACTTTGTTAAGCGCAGGCAGAAGGGAGCGGTTGTAGGTGTTATACTGTGTCTCCACCAGCTCCTTAGTCACAACAGACAGCTCTTTTAACTGCTCCTTGGGCGTCATGCCGGCAATGTCCGGCTTTGTATATTTGGCATGTACCATATCCTTCAGGGATGCCACACGGATCATGAAAAATTCGTCCAGATTGGATGCCGTTATACTCAAAAATTTCAGTCTTTCAAACAGGGGAAGACTTTTGTCCCTGGCCTCTGAGAGGACTCTCTCGTTAAATTTGATCCAGCTCAGTTCCCTGTTCCAGTAATATTCCGGTTTTATATAATCTTTTAAATCCATCCTCATGCCCCCTATCTTCTCTTTTTCCGGCGCAGCCTCGGTCGGATGCTGAACACCTCTTCAAAGAAATCCGCCTTTTCCGTCAGAAGCCCTTCCTCCAGTGTCAGATCCTCCTGCGTGTCAATGGTCAGTACCAGTTCCTTCTCCCTGACTGCCGCTTTGATCTCCTCCACCTTCTGCTTATGGCTGCGGTCCAGGGCATTAGCCACCCGCAATATGGCTGTCAGCTTGCCGATGAGCATGTAAGTATCACGGTCAATGGCACTTTTGGAGTCCGCCTCCCCGTAATATTTGAAAGGCTCTGAGTTAAACCGCACCACGCTGGCGATCACTTCCCGCTCCATATGGGACAGGCCGATGATCTCTGTGGACATGATGATCGCGTAGGAACACTCTGCCGCATTGCTCATGCTGATATATTTTCCGCAGTCGTGAAGGATGACCGCGATCTGCAGAAGCAACTTCTCCCTGCTTCCCATGCCGTGCACTTTTTTCATGCTGTCAAAGATGATGGTAGCCACCTCCGCCACGGCCTGTGTGTGGCTCTTGTTGCTCATATAACGCTTCGCTATATTTCTGGCGGATACCAGTATGTCATTTTCAAAATTGTGAGTGCTCTTGATGAGCTTTTGTTTCTGGGCGTAGTCATAGGAAACACCGTCATTTAACTGGGTTCCCGGCAGCCATAAGGTGTCTGCCCCCATCTCATCAATAAATACCCTGCAGATGATCAGGGTTGGCACCAAAATCGTGGCAAACTCCAGGGAGATTCCCAGCTCCACAGCCGCCTGCTCCGGCGATTTGTGGACAATGCCCTCATACACCTGCATAAAGGCCTCCCGGCTGACCGTCCTGTTTTCCTCCATGCTGCTCTTTTTCTTCAGGAGTGTTTCAATAAACACATCCCCCAGAAGAATGATATTGTCAATCTTCCGCTCTTTCAAATGCAGCTTTTTAAAGCTCAGGATATCGTTGTGTATCAGCTCCTCCACCAGGTGCTCATAGTATACGGTCTCCTTTTCCACAGGAATCAGGCGCTCCCGGATACGCAGGCTGCCCATCTTGAAGTTCTGGGTAGTCACCAGCGCGTCCTTGTCAAACAGGGAGATCTGTACATTACCGCCGCCGATCTCAATGATGGCGGTTCCCTTCTGGATGATCTTCGTAAAAGCCGCGTCCTTGGCTGCCAGTGATTTATAACCGTAAAACCTCTGCTCTGAATTGCTGAGGATCTCCACATTGATGCCTGTCTTCTGGTATACCTGGTCCAGCACGATCCAGACATTCTTTGCCTCCTGCAGCGTGCTGGTGGCACAGGCGCGGTATGCATCCACCTGGTATTCCTTCATGATGCCTGCAAAATCGTGGAGCACAGCACACAGCTCCTGGGTGGAATCGTACCCGATCTTTCCGGTGCCGTAGGTATCCCGTCCGATTTCCAGACGGCTTCTGACCTCATCGATCTGGCGGATTCCCGCCTTGGGTGATATTTCATAGATATCCATGGATACATGATAAGACCCTACGTCGATTGCTGCAAATCTTGTAATTGCCATTCTCTCACCTCTTCCGTAAACGGACTATATCTTATTTCTGTACTCGTTGGCTGAAATCCCCTCTATCTTCTTAAAGACCCTGGAGAAATGCGCCATATCCAGAAATCCCACTTCCTCCGCCACATCCCCGATACGCAGGGACGGGTCCTTTAAAAGCTCCTTGGCCTTGTCGATCCGGATGGAATTGAGGATCTCCGAAAAGCTCTTTTCCAGATGCTTGTTCAAAAGCTTGCTCAGATGCCACTGGCTCACAAAAGTATTCTCCGCCACTTCACTTAAAGAAATCTTTTTATTATAGTTTTCCTGTATATAGGCCAGGGCATTCTTCACAATAAAACTTCCGGCAGTATTTTCAGATTCATCCTCCTCGCCGGTGATATTGCGCTTTTTCAGGTTTTCCGCCATGACCTGCACAGCTTCCTCTATCTCATCCATGTTGGAGGGCTTTAACAGAAACCGCGTCACACCCAGACGGATTGCCTGCTGCGCATAGTCAAAATCCCGGTACCCTGTCAGAATGGAAATCTGCATCTCCGGAAATTCCACCCTGAGAGCCGCAATCATTTTCAGCCCGTCCATGCCCGGCATGGAAATGTCGGATATTACAATATTGGGCTGCTCTTTCCTTATGACTTCCAGGCCTTCCTGTCCGTTGCCTGCTGTGGCTGCGATCTTACAGCCGTATTTTTCCCACGGTACCACTTTGGAAAGGCCCTCTGCAATAATTGGTTCGTCATCTACGATCACTACTTTATACATATGTACCCCCGGCTCCTGTTTTAGTTTATCACAAATTTTCTGTTCTTCTTTCAAATTTGCCTTAAATTTATGTAAAATATATTCACTTTTTATTATTATAAAACATTAACGAAAAAAAGGAAAGTATTTGGCCGGTTTTCCACCAAATACTTTCCTTATAGCTTTTATGATTCAGGCATCATCCTTTTACAGCTCCCGCTGTCATACCCTTGATGATGTACTTCTGCAGACATACATACACAACCAGAAGCGGTACGATGATCAGTGTCACTACTGCTGCCATAAGGCCATAGTCTGTTCCTTCTCTGGAAGAGATCTCCATGAGCAGTCGTGTGATCGCCCACTGGTCTTTGAAACGAAGGAAGAAGGTCTGGGAGAACAGGTCATTGTAGCTCCACAGGAAACTGAAGATACCGACAGTTGCAAACGATGGTTTCGTAAGCGGTACCACGATCTTGAAGAAGATCTGCATGGGATTGCAGCCTTCCAGGTACGCCGACTCTTCCAGCTCAATGGGAAGACTCCTGATATACCCTGTGAGCACCACCATGGCAAAGGCCAGGTTTCCGGCTATCTGCGGCAGTATCAGCGATATGAGCGAGAGGGAAACCTTATCGGTATTTACGATTCCCCAGGAAAACTCCATACGGAATACCGGGATGATGGTTGCGAATACCGGGAACATCATAGCTGCCACAACCAGTGTGTTCAGCAGTTTCTTGGTTTTCAGGTTATAGCGGACCAGTGCGTAGGAGGCCATTCCTGCCAGGAGGATAACCACAAGGGCCACACAGCAGGAAACGATGATACTGTTTTTATATGCGGTGAAGATGTTCAGCCTGTCAAATGCTGTCTTGTAGTTATCCATACTGAACAAATCCCCGATGGGAAGTGCAAAGGAATTTGCTATTATTTTCTTTTTGTCCTTGAATGAGTTTAAGATAACCCACAAAATCGGATAAATTGTTGTAAGTGCCCAGAATATCAGGATGAGATATACGACGCACATTCCTGGTGAAAATTTACGCTTTTTCATTTTTTATATCTCCCTTCTAATAATCTTTCTCTTTGAAAATGACATTTACAACCTTGGATAGTATGATGCCGAGAACAACAATTACGATTGCAATGGTGGAACTGTAGTCCGCGTCACTTGCCACGAACGCGTAGTAGTACATATACGTGCCGGTGAGCCATGTCTTGCCGTAGGGCATGCCGTTGGGGAACATCATCCATGGCAGGTCGAAGACCTTCAGTGCTCCTGTCACAGCCAGCACACAGCAGGTGCAGATGACATTGTGGAGAAGCGGGATGGAGATGAAACGTACTCTCTGGAACCTTGTGGCTCCGTCAATGGATGCTGATTCATACAGTTCATCCGATATATTGTTAAGTCCGGTCAGCAGTATGATGAAATAGAATCCCACATACTGCCAGGTGACCGGTATCATCATGGTCATTATGGCGTGGGCCTCGTCCTTCCAGTCTGTCAGGTTCGTCATGCCCAGGAACTCCAGAAGCTGGTTGATCATACCTTTGTCATACAGGAAGATCAGGTTGAACAGAAGTCCTAATGCGGTTGCGGAGATAACGATCGGGAAGAAGTAAACGATTCGGAAGAACTTCGCTCCTCTTTTAATATTATCTACCAGAAGTGCTATGATAATTGCGATTCCCACCTGCCCTACGATGGTTACGATAATCATGATAAGCGTGTTTTTCAGGGCAATTCTCATGTTCGGGTCTGTGAACAGACGTGTGTAGTTTTTGTAAACCGGGTCATTGAACCCTTTGGCCGGAGTTGCCAGTCCTTTGATTTTCATGAAACTGTTGAAGATGTTCTGGATAAATGGGTAGTACAGATACAGAATCAGGAACAGGAATGCAGGCAGCAGGAAAAAAATGGCCGGCTTCTTATTCTTATAAATATTTGATGTGTTATTCATAGATTTCGCCTCCCAGACTTTCAAGCGAACACCTGCGTCCATTTGAAAGTTACTTCACTTGCTTTTCTTTAAGAAGGACCGGAGGATTTTTTCCTCTCCGGTCCTTGAAAAAATACAGTTTTTACGTTACAAATACTTCATCTGCGGATACAGATATGATCATTCTTCCATTGCATCAATAACCTGCTGGATCGCGTCATTGATTTCCATCTGACCTTCTACGATCTGCGGCATATTTGTGAAGATAGGAGCTCTCTGATCTTCGGTGCACAGATCCTGGCATGCGCCTGATGTAGCGGTTACGGATTTCAGCATGGTGAGGGCGTCTTTTTCCAGAGAGTTCAGTTTGCTCTCATCAATCTGGGCGCCGTCTTTTAAGGATGTTGTGGCTGTTCCTGCAAAATCGGAAACGGTTTCTGTGTTGATGAAATATTCCACTAAATCTACAGCTGCCTTCTGTTTTTCCGGATCATCCCAGGCTTTTTTGGAGATGTACCATCCTGATGACAGACCGCTGATGATATCTGTTGTCTTTCTCTCGTTCTGTCCCGGTACAAAGGTAACGGTGAAGTTATCAATGTTTTCAGCGTTGTCTCTGATACCGCCCATCTTCCAGGATCCGTCTACATAAAATGCTGCTTTGTCCTGTAAGAATCCCTGGAATGCCTCGTCAGCTTCGCAGGTGTTGGTATTTTCTGTGAAGAAGCCTTTTTCATAGACATCTTTGATGTCAGCGATGCCTTCTGCCCAGGCTTTGCCCACTTTGTCATCTACTTTTTCCGGTACTGCCACGTGTGTTGCCGGTGTGTCATGGTTGAAGATAGAATACTCAAACCAGTAGTGCGGCTCTTTGATCAGAGAAGCGGCAATCGGTGTATAACCTGCGTCCTTGATCTTCTGGCAGGTCTCCATGAACTGTTCCCATGTGGTATCCGGTCCCGGAATCTCAACACCTGCGTCCTCACAGACTTTCTTGTTCACGTACATGCCTTCCCAGTATCCGTAGAAAGGAACCGCATATTTTACACCGTCTACCGGGGATGCCGGGATCAGGTCATCATTCATATTTGACGCATAGTCCGGGTATTTTTCACGAATCTCATCAATGGAAACTACCTTGTCAGCCTCTACGAAGGGGTTGGAATCATTGCCGTTGAAGTAGAACATAACATCCGGTTCTGCACCTGTCTCAAAGTCTGTGATCACACGGGCTTTCATGGCTTCATCTGCAGATGCGGAGGAATCATTGATCTTGTTTCCTGTCTCTTTCTGCCAGTTCTCAATGGTTTCCTGATATTTATCCACATTACTCTCGGTTCCTGCAAAAGTTGTGGTCACATTCAATGTAACTTTGCCTTCCGCACTGCCTTCGTCACTGTCATCCGATGTATCCGCGGTATCTTCTTTCTTGGTATCGTCACCAGCGTCCGCTGCTTTACTGTCGCCGCCGCAGCCTGCCAGCATGGTTCCTGCCATTGCTCCAACGAGTAAAACTGCTACAACTTTCTTCTTCATAACTAACTTACCTCCCTGTTTGCTTTGTTTTGCTTTGTTTTTCTTGATGACATTATAATACCGCAAATATTGTAAAAAGCGAATAACTGAGGCTGTGATTTTTTGCTTTTTATTGTGCTCTTAGACCAACAAAAATGGTCAAGCGGGCACAAATCCGGTCATCTTTTTCCTGGAAAATGGCCAGTCCGCAGGGTTCCCCGTACAAAATACCCAGTCTCTGGTTCACATTTGCTATGCCCAGATTGCCGGAGGATTCCTTGCTGGTGTCGTAGTCAGGCGCAAGCAGCCTGTCCACCTTTGCCCTCTCCTGCTCGTTCATCACACCGTTGTTCTCGGTCTCCAGATAGAGGTAGTCCCCCTTTTTGTAGCTTCTCAGTACCACTGTGCCGCTGCCGCTTCGGATAACGCCGTGTTCTATGGCGTTCTCGATCACGGGCTGCAGGATCAGCCTGGGCACCTTCTCATTCAGGGTGTCCTCCGCGATCTCCACCTCCACAGTGAGCTTGCTTCCCAGCCTCTCTTTCATTATATGAAGATAGGCCTCCACATATTGCAGCTCCTCCTTCAGAGGCACCACATGGCGGCGTTTCCTGTCCATGGCAGCGTTCATGAGCACAGATAGGGATTCTATCATCTTGGATATCTTCATATTACCGGAGAGACGGGCCTCCCAGTTGATGATCTCCAGTGTGTTGTTCATAAAGTGGGGGTTGATGTGGGACTGCAGGGCCATGATCCTGGCATCCTTGAGCGCCATCTCCTCCTGGTAAATATGGTCAAACTGGTATTTCAGCCGGCTTGACATCTGGTTAAAGGACTCTGTCAGGTAGACGAACTCCCTGCTTCCCGCCTCGAAGGTGATCTGATAGCCCAGATTGCCCTCCTGGATCTCCCTCGCCCCCTCCATAAGCTGTTCTGTGGGTTGCAGGATATGCCGCCGTACCATGAGGATCAGGAACACCACCAAAGGCACCAGCAGCACAATCATCACGCCCAGAATACGAAGGTACGCGTACATGGAATCCATGACCACCATCTTAGGTATCCGCACAAGGGTATCCAGACTGTAGCTGTTCTCCTTCACCAGATTCCTGATATACAGATAGCCCCCGTCCCAGGTGCTTCCCTTAGGATATTCCTCAGGGTGAAGTCCTTCTGTCTTCGTCTGTTCTTTCCCCTGGCTGAACTCCAGATTCAATTCATTTAAATAGATACTCATATCAAAGTCTTCCAGGAAATGCCGCATGCCCTCAAAGCAGTAGGCAATATTCATACGCATGACAAGTACACCCACAGGCTCAAAAGAACGGTTTACCAGGTTACGGATCATGTAGACCCTGCCGTCACACTCCAGAAAACCGATGTTTGTATCAAGGGTCTCGGCATATTTTTTCACTGTCTCATGGTCTTCCTTCCAATAGGTGTCAATCTGATGATAGGACCCGCCGGCGCTTGCATTGTACACCTCGCCGTTCAGCTTTTCCGGATCATCCAGATACCAGAATACGGTGCTGGAAAAGCTTTTATCCTTGGTATACTTGGTGTTCAGATATCCGCGCACCCTGCCGCTGAGCCAGTAATCTTTATAATGATTGTTCATAAAAGCCTCGTATACGGAGCGCAGTTCCCCCTCATAGGAGGCGTCTCTGGAGTCCTCTATGGCCTGGTTCAGCCGCTCCACGCTTGTCTGCATATTAAAGTTCACCTGGTCCGTCATATTATCCACCCGGTCACCTAACTGGTTGGACAGGATATAATGGACCATCATCCCCACCATGAGCACAAATGGTATCATCCAGCAGCCAAGAGCAATGGCGATCACTCTCCACTGGATGGAAAATTTCTTCTTTTCTTTCATCTCGTTTCCCCTCTCCTGCATTCTGCGGTTCCCGTCCCGGCACCGCTCTTTCTCTATCATACCATGTACTATCCTTTTGCGCAGAAAAAATTAGAGGGTATGCTGCAAAATTTTAACATCCTGCAGCATACCCTCATCCTTTATCCGATCAATTTTTCAGTTCCAGGAATTCCTCGAAAATCTCGCACATGCGGACAGCCTGGTAAGCCTCAGGCATCTCACAGAAAATGCGCAGAAGAGGCTCTGTGCCGGAGAATCTGGCAATGATCCAGCCTCCGTTTTTAAAGTAGATCTTACAGCCGTCCATGTAGGAAACCTTTTCCACCGGTTCGTCAATATCGGGAAGGGCCTTATCCACCATGAGGGTCCTCTGGATCTCCTCTTTTCTTTCAGGCGTGAACTTGTAGTCCCTCTCCTCCATATAGATACTTCCGTACTCCTCCTCAATGTCCCTGGCGATCTGGGATATCTTCTTTCCTGTCACTGCGATCATTTCCACCAGCAGCATGGCAGCATATACGCCGTCCTTGCCGTTGATGTGTCCTTTTACGGTCAGGCCGCCTGAAGACTCCCCGCCGATAATGGCGTCTGTCTCCTCCATCTTGGAAGAGATATACTTAAAGCCAACGGGAACCTCATAGCATTTCTGCCCGAAGCTCTCTGCCACACGGTCCAGCATGTGGGTGGTTGCCACGTTGCGGACGACCGGGCCGCTCCAGCCTTTATATTTTACCAGATAATAATACAGCAGCACTAAGATATCATTGGGGTGCAGGAATTTTCCCGTATCATCAATGACGCCGATACGGTCCGCATCCCCGTCGGTGGCCACACCGATGTCACAGCCTCTGTCCAGCACATAGTTCTGCAGGGAGCGCAGGGTCTGGGCATTGGGTGCCGGCAGCTTGCCGCCGAACAGCGTGTCATGGCGCTCATGGATGATCTCCAGCTCGCAGCGGGTGATGGAGAGCAAGGTCTTCAGAGAAGTCTGGCTCACACCATACATGGGGTCAAGAGCCACACGGAGTCCTTTGTTCTTGATGGCCTCCACATCCACAGCGGCAATGATATTGTCCAGATATTCATTGAGAGGGTTAAATTCCACCACTTTCCCCTCAGCCACTGCCTGCTCATAGGGAATGGCGGCGATGGGAGTTCCTGCGGCGATCTCCTCCTCCACTTTTGCGATATACTCCTCAATCTCTGCGGTCTGCACTTCATTGGCATCCCTTCCGCCTCTTGTGAAGACCTTGATGCCGTTATAGATCGCCGGATTATGGCTGGCTGTCACCATCATGCCGTATGGCAGGTTGTGTGCCATCACATAATACATGATAAGTGGTGTGGGTGAGGACCTGTTGATGAACCAGGCGCGGATTCCCTCCGCTGCCAGCACCTCACAGGACCACATAACTGCCTCTTTTGCCAGGAAACGCCTGTCATATCCGATGCAGATGTCCTCCTTCTCCACGCCCTCTGCCTTCATTTTCATGGCAAGGGCCTTTGTCAGCTTCTGGATATTCTCCTTCGTGAAGCCGTCACCTATAATTGCTCTCCAACCGCCTGTTCCAAATTTGATCATTGCTGTTCTCTCCTTCCTGTACGAACCCACAAGTTATCCCATAACAATTTTTACTGTATTTTCACTGCCTGCTTCGCAGACCGGTATCTTATCCACTTTTTCCTTGTTGAGCCAGATTTCCTTCACGCCTTTTTCCACATGGTCCGGGTTTTCCACTGTGATATCAAAGGACGCACCGCGAAATACCCTGTGCGCGGAAAATCCGTCCCAGTCACCCGGAATACAGGGATCGATCTCCAGTCCGTCCATCAGCGGACGGATGCCCAGCATATATCTGGTGGCTGCAAAGTAAGCCCAGCCGCCGCTGCCTGTCATGAAGGGATGGCGTGCCCTGCCGTAGGCTGTGTGGTCCCTGCCCATGATGAACTGGCAGTAGGAATAAGGCTCTGCCTGGCGCACCTCTATCATGTCATTCTGATAGTACGGACACAGGGCGTTGTAGAACTCCATGGCACGGCTGCCTCTGCCCAGCATACATTCCGCTGCCCATGCCCATGGGTTGGGATGACTGAACACAGAACCGTTTTCTTTCAGGCCCGGGTACACCCTGGTCACAAAACCGATATCATCATCCGGCACCGTATAGGAGGGGCCGTTGAGCATGATGCCGTAAGGAGTGAAGAGGTTCTCATAGACAGCATCCATGGCCTTTGTTCCCTTTTCTTTGGGCGCCGCGCCGGAGAGCACTGCCCAGGCATTGGATTCCAGATGTACTCTTCCCTCTTTGTCCTTCTGTGTTCCGATCTTTCGGCCGTTTTTCGTGATGCCGCGGATATACCACTCTCCGTCCCACAGCTCCTGGTCACAGACTTTTTTCACATTTTCAGCCATTGACCTGTATTTCTCCACATCCTCTTTCTCGCCCAGATAAGAAGCCATTTCAAGAAAGCTCTGTATCGCCCAGTAGTGCAGGAAGGATACCATGGCACTCTCACCGCCGCCTAAGTTCAGGCAGTCGTTCCAGTCCGCGCGCAGACCCTTGCACACGCCGTCAGCTCCCACCTGTCTGGCGGAAAAGTCCAGAATTCGTTTCATATGGTCATAGACTGTGCCCTCGCCTTTGTCCGCATAAGGCACCACCTGTTTCAGCAGTTCAAATTCCCCTGTCTCTTTTACATACTCCACAATGGAGCTGACCAGCCACAGGGCATCGTCTGAGCAGGTGTCCTCCAGACCGTGGATCATCTGGTCCTTACTGGGTGTGGGCACGACTGTGGGGGACTTAAAGGGCTTCACTTCCGTATCCGGGTCAAACCATTCCGGCTGGAACAGATGCAGGCCGTATCCCTCCGACACCTGGCCCCTTAAAAGCTCTATGATCCTCTGGCGGCATTTTGCCGGATTGGAATGCGGTACTGTCATGGCATCCTGGGCAGTGTCCCGATAGCCCAGTCCTGTCCGTCCGCCCACTTCGATGAAGGAGGCAAACCTGGAGAACATCACATTGATCTCCGCCTGATAGAGGGTCCAGGTATTGATAAGCGTGTTCATGCCTTCATTTGGAGTCCGGATCTGCAGTTTGTCGAACTTGCTCTCCCAGTAGTTTTTCAGTTCCTCATAGGCTGCGTCCACATTGGCAAAACTGCTGTATTTTTCTCTGTAGGGATAAGCGGCTTTTCTGTTTCCCTCGCCCAGCATGAACACCAGGCGCACTTCCTCACCGGGAGCCAGTGTAAGCTTTTTCTGCAGGGCTCCGCAATGGTTGTTGCCCTTCTCAAAACCGCCGCCAAGAACACCCTTTTCCACCCCGATGGGATTGGTCTCCGTGCGGTAAGAGCCGATGAACTCATCCCGCAGACACTCAAATCCGTCCGGCCGGAAACTGGCTGTAAACCACTGGAATCCAAACTCTTCATAGAAAAGGTCGTGTTCAATGATGCCGTCCTCGCAGGAGGAGGCAGCCGCGTACATACTCATCTGAAAGTTCTTATTGTCCATCTCGATCTGATGGAAGGAAAATTCCAGATAGGAATACACGCTGAGGCTTCTGGTACGTCCGCTGTCGTTTTTGATCTTCACATCCCACAGCTCCACCGGGTCCTCTTTGGGGATGCACATTTTCTGAGACGCTTTGATGCCGCTGTAATCGCATTCATAGACCGTATAGGACATACCGTGGCGGCAGGTGTATTTTGCCTGATCCAGCGGTTTTCCCACCGGCTGCCAGGATACGCTCCAGTAATCTCCGTCCTCATCATCCCGGATATACACATAATGGCCCGGGCGGTCCATGGGAACTGCGTTGGCCCGAAAGCGGGTTATGCGGTGGTACTCCGGTGATTTATAGAAAATATATCCGCCTGCGGTATGGTTCAAAACCGCACACATGTCTTTTACTCCCAGGTAATTGGTCCAGGATGTAGGCAGATCTACCCTGTCAATCACATACTCTCTTTTCTCATTGTCAAAATGTCCGTATTTCATGTTACGAAACCCTCCTGAATCTCCTATTAAGAACTTTGCTGCAGATACCCGCTGTAATGGCTCTGCGCCTTCCCAAACGAAAGGGGCCCGCACCGGCAGACCCCTTTTCGTCTTCCTGGCTCTATTATAGAAAACTTTCCGTTTCAGTAACATAGTTCAGGATGTTAATATTTGTTTTTTCTTGTTACATAAACCTGTCCGGCAGCTTCCTTAAGAGCGTCAAACAGGCTCTAACCTTCCAGGTATTTTTTCAGCGCCTCTGCTCTCTGTGCGGCTGTCTCGTATCCCTGGCGGTAAAGTGCCTCCAGTTTTTCCCCGTCCTTTTCTATACGCCCGATTTCCACAGGCCTGGGAGGCTGGATCAGGAAAACCCTGCCCTCTTTTTCTTCCCGGTACAGATAATCCAGGGTCTCGTTGTAATCCAGATGTCTGTTTTCCATACGCTCTACAAGCTTTGGAAACTGTCTGCCGTAGCGGATGCGCAGAAGAGGCATCATCTGGTTCTTCTTTTTCCGGTATTCCCTGCCGCGGGTGAGAATCACCACATTTTTCTCATTTCCCAGGCTCTCGGATTTTCGGATGGGAATGGAATCTGTGATGCCTCCGTCCAGGTAGGGTTTCTTCCGGATCCACAGGGTTCTGGACATAAGAGGAAGGGAGCTGGATGCGCGGATATAACAGATCTCACGGCGCAGGTCCCTGATCTGCTTATACTCTGCCTGCCCGGTCTCACAGTTTGTCACCACAGCGTAAAATCCGGCAGGGTTGGCGTCAAAAGTCTCATAATCATAGGGGTCCAGCTCTTCCGGAATGGTCTTATACAGCATCTCGGCCCCAAAATAATCACCTGTTTTGATAAAACTGCCTATTCCGCAGTATCTGGGGTCATCCAGATATCCGGTGATCGTCCGGTATCCCCTTCTGTGCTGCTTGGAAAGATAGCTGCAGGCCAGGCAGGAACCTGCGGAAACGCCAATACAAGTGTCAAACTGTATGTCCTGTTCCAGAAAATAATCCAGCACGCCTGCGGTAAACACACCGCGCATGCCGCCTCCCTCCAAAACAAGACCTGTTCTTGCAATGCTCTGTGTCATAATTCTGTCATCCCTCTTCCGTCTCTTCTTTACTTTCATATACTAAAAATTCCCCGGCCGGCGCCCCGCAGACCGGACAGCGCTCCGGGCGGCTCTCCATCAGGCATCCGCAGACCGGGCACACATAAAATACGGTTTTTTCAAATCCGTCACAGTCTGCAGCCTCCCGAAGAAGCCTTGCATGGGCTTTCTCCGCGGAAGCGGCATCCCGGTAAGCCTGCCTGGTCAGCAGGAGATCATGCTCCTGGGCGTAGTCCGCAACCATGGGGTACAGCCGTTCGTACTCGAATTCCTCTCCCGGCACATAGGTGTCCACGGATTCATGAAAGGCCTTCGGCTTGTCTAAAATGGCGTAAAAGCTCTTGGCATGCCGGTATTCCGACTCTGCCAGGGCGCGGAACAGATTGGCGATCCTGCCGTATCCTCTCTTATCCGCGCGTTCCGCAAATGTCTGATATCTGAGAAACGCATACAGTTCTCCCTTTACCGTCTCCTCAAGCTGACTCCTGGTGATTTTATCCTCCCGCTCCCTCTGGTAAGGGGCATCCCCCAGATTTTCAAACCTGTGGCAGAGCCTGCCGTTCTCCCGGGCAAAGCGGACAATGTGATGCTCCACATCCGCTGCCTTGATATTCTCGGATACGTCCTCAATAATGGCACCGCCTCCCCCTGTACAGACAAAGGGGATGTTATCCACTTCGTCCTCAAAGCAGGAGTGGACATGGCCGCACACAAAATATTTGATCTTCTCTTTATAGGGTAAATACACTGCCCGCAGGCGTTCAAACTCCTCCTGGGAGACTGAATTTCCCGTAAAATGGTTTGGAATAGGTATGTGGAACGCGATCACCACATTTTTGCATTCCTCCATGGCAAGTACCTGTCCCAGAAGCGCAAGCCCTGCATCGGAGAATTTCCGGAAGGCATTATCCACCACCACAATGGTGAAGGTCTCTGCAAGGACCGCGTAATCGTGCAGGCCGAAGAAAGCTTCATAGTCTCCTGTATCGTGGTTTCCCCGGAGCACAAATACATCTTTTTCGGCTACGGATTCCGTGAGGGTACACACATTTTTATAGTGCCGTTCATCCCCTACGGGAACCATATCGCCCGCAATGAGAATCATATCCTCCTTCGCTGCCTTCTCCAGCGCGCCTGCGTACGTCTTCATCATAACAGTGCCCAGCCCTTCGCATCCCGGGTCTCCGATCACTGCAAATGACGTACAGCCGGGGCGGCGGACGATGGGTTCTATAATTTTCTGAATATTACGTTTCTTCATGATAATACCTCCTCAATGGTATTATTTTACTTCATTTTTTCTGAACTGGCAACCCGAATCGACCGCGCGGGCTTCTTAGCCTCCTGTTCCAGGTATGCCTTAAGGGACGCGGTATCCTGTTTCAGCAGGAACAGAATGCTCTGGAGATACATTTTATTGTAGCTGTCGTTTAAGTCAAGACCCAGCATTTCGTGGATACGTCTTACCCTATATTTCAGCGTACTGATATGGATTCCCAGATGGGAAGCAGTACGGCTCATGACCATAAAGTTGTCAAAGAGAGCCTCCAGGGTCTGATAATAGCTGGTGTGGTGGATATGGTCATGGAGGAGCAGGTCCTTCAGCCCTCCGAATAAAAGGACATTGACCGGCAGGGATTTCCACCCCTCATAGATGATGTAATCCAGCGCAAAATCCCTGAATAGACATGCCTTTTTCGTGTAATCCAGTTTGTTTCCAATCCGTATGGCAGCCAATGCCTGGGTACAGTAATCCGGGTAATCTAAAAAACTGCGGAAAGGCGTGCTGACACCTGCGATCAGCGGGGAATCTTTCAGTATCTTTTCCAGCCGTTTTGCGATCTCATCCACACCGCCGGATATCGGAAGCAGGTTGCAGAGGAAGAAAATCTCAGTCCCTGTCTTTACCATGAGACTGCTTCGCTCAAACAGCTCATCATCGGGTATCTCTCTCTGGCTGACTTTGTTGAAAAAGGCTGATTTCAGCACAATGCACACATAACTGCCCTTTATTTCCCAGCCGAGGGTGGAGAGGGCAAGCTCCAGGCATCTGGGCATCTGCAGAAAGCTGCTGCCCTTTTCCGCCTGTATCGCCAGGGTTTTCTGCATCCGTTCCATACCCTGATAACTGTTTATAAAATTCACACGGAGCAGGCTCCTTAAATACTGCCCTGTATGACAGAGCAGTATCCTGTCCAGTTCCGTCAGCGGCATTGTGACAGAGAGAAGAAAGATCCCGAACAAAAACTTATCCTCCTTACGGACCGGCACTGCCAGGAAGGGAATCCCCTCCTCTGTTTCGGAAACCCCGCCCTCCCCCTTACAGGCCCGGCAAAAAGAACGGGCAAAAGACGGCCGCAGAAAATCGGTATCCCCGTCCCTGCACTCACAGGGAATCCTGCAGGCATCCTCATTCTGGGACAGTGCCAGGATCTCCATATGTTCTCCCACCAGGATAATGGGATTGGAGAAGACAGACAGAAGCACAGGGGCAAGGGCAGAGAACGGTTTTCCGTCCCTGCACAGCCGGTCCAGCTCTTCCTCAAACATCCTGTATTTTTCAAACAGTTTCATAAGCAGCGACAAGATCATCTGAGGTGTCAGATAGGGTCTGACCCAGAGAATATCCATGCCCTCTCTTTCCAGGCACTCTTTGGAGGGCTTTCCGATGCTCACTAAAGTAAGGGCAGGATGTTTTTTCGGTATACGCTCCAGGTCCCCGGCGTACATGACATATACGTGATAGGCTCTCGGCAATATCCCCTCCTGCCAGATCAGGGCGCCGGTCAGACAAAGCTCCGCAGGGTCTGATTTCAGGGAACTTCCCTCCACCCCCTTTAAGTCTTCCGCCAGTATCCATCCATTCAGCTTCATAATACCACCTCCTGCTCCCCTGCAAGCTCAGGATACCGTTTTAAGATTCGGAAGATGAGCATCAGATAAAGCCTCTCCTGAGGGGAATCCAGATCCATATCCAGAAGCTCCCTGATCTTTTTCATCCGGGACTTAAAGGTATTTCTGTGTATGTACAGATCATCAATGGCCTTTGCTGTGTGGGAGTCAAATTCTATGTAATTCAGTAAGGTCTTGTAATAGCTGGTATCGTGGGTCCTGTCATAGCGGATGAGTTCCAGGATGGACGCCGGTATCAGCGTCCGCACCGGCAG
This sequence comes from Blautia caccae, assembly GCF_040095955.1. NCBI lineage: Bacteria > Bacillati > Bacillota > Clostridia > Lachnospirales > Lachnospiraceae > Blautia > Blautia caccae. The sequence continues at coordinate 143,428 of NZ_JBBMFP010000004.1, forward strand.
GGTGTCGGCACCGCAGTTCAGCACATAGTGCAGGGCATAGTCCTCGAATTTGAACAGCCACTGGGTGCTGCTGCACTCCTTTCCTGAATAAAGGGCTGCCTCTGCCTGCCGGTAGTAGTCAGGAAACTGGAAGAAGTCAGAGAACTCTGTGCTGATTCCTGACTTGAACAGATTGTCCCTCACAATATAGGCCAGGCGCCTGCATTCCTCATCCCTGCCCTCCAGCCCAAGGCCCAGATTGCACAGAAGCAGCAGCCTGTCCTCATATTCCAGGGAGAGGTAACCGTGAAGCTGGTGGTCAAAAAGCACGCTCTCATAGGCGGCTGAATGCAGCTCCTGCCCGGTCTCCGTCAGTTCCATGCAGACACAGAAAAAAGGGCCGCTCCGCTTCCATCCTGCCAGCCGCATTGCCATGAGAAGCTTATCCACATCAAATTCCGACGGGCTTCGCAGATACTCCAGGGCATAATTCTTAAATGCCTCCAGAGCATTGAATCTGGAACCGGAATGACGCACAGCAAGCGCCCGCACCGTCTCGGTAAACACAGAGAGCAGTGCCAGATGTCCGTCTGTCAGAGTGATATTCACCCCGTCTATGACAATCCTTCCCCAGTATTCCCCGTTCTCGTCGAATATGTTGCTGTATATACTTATGAACTTTTCCCCCTCGTTGCTCCAATACTGGGGTGTTACAAATTCCAGGGTGGTCAGGTAATCCGAGCGAAAAAACAGCTCATCCGTAATATTCCGGTCCAGATAATTGGTCCCCTCCTGTAAAAGGCTGTAGGAAAAACTGGCATTTCCCGCCTCCGCATACCCCATAAGCTCATATTCCCTGTTGTGCACCATGACAGGGCTGTTGAAAATGGGCAGGCTGAGGCGGCAGAGTGCCTCAATGCTCCGCTCCCCGGAGAGGACAGCGGAAAGCCCCTGCTCCCATCTGTTGTATTTCTCAAAGATTTCTTCCAGCCGGGACAGCAGCGCGTCCGCTGTCAGACTGCCGTCCATACAGATCCAGGAGCAGCCATACGGGAAATCTCCCGCCAGTGGTTCTGTCCCCGCTAAAAACAGCAGTGCGGTTCCTGATTCCAGCTCCGGAATATCCAGTGCCTGGTCTGCAGATTCCATCAGATACAGTGTGTCCCTGCGCAGCACACAGCCCGGCTGATACAAGGTGTAGAAGGACAGCTTTCTATCCAGATAATCCTGTTCTCCCCGGTACCCGGACACATGCTCCAGTTCATTCATCAGAATATGTATATTTAATTCCATTCTGTACCTCCCTATACCTTCCGTTTCCTGTTTCGGCTTCTATAGTTCCATTATAAATCCCTTCTCTTTGTTTTACCAGATTATCCTTTCCTCCGTTTTGACGTTTTTTCATCTCCAAATTCACAAAAACGGACGAAAAACAGGATGCCTCTGCGTTTTTTCAAAAGTTTTAGACGGTCAGGTCACGAAAATACAGGAATTTCAAAGGATGGTAAGAGAATTTAAATAAGATATAATGGGTACATAAGATCCGGATCGCAAATATTTTATGGAGGTGTAAGATGGACAAAGAAATGACCAGAGGGCGTGCTCTTCTGTTTTTAATCTCTCTTTTTCTGACAAACGTGGCAGTTATGGCAGATATGGTTATCATTCCGGCCGGAAACGGGCTGTATGAGACCTTCCAAAATGACGCCGCCGTGAATTTTATCCTGTCAGGACCATCCTTTATCATGCTTTTCTCAGCCATGCTGTGCGGAAAACTCATGCAGTATCTGAGCAAAAAGAAAATTTTAATTGGGGCTATGATCCTGTTTGCCGTATCTGCCATTTTAGGCGGAGCTGTGGCAAATGTGTATTACGTACTGGTTATGCGTATACTGGTGGGCATTTCCATGGGCTTTGTAAATGCCGCTGCCATGGCTCTGATCGCTGAGGTCTATGTGGATGAAGACAAGCGCGGAACCATCATGGGTATCTTCAATGCCACTATGGCAGGTACCGGTGCTGTCATCAGTCTGATCGCAGGTGTATTTGCAGTACGTTCCTGGAACGAAGTTTTTAAGGTCTACTGGATAGCCGTGCCGGTGATCGTCATGATGATTTTCTTCCTTCCCACAACGCCGGCGGAGGGCAGTCCCTCAGAGGAAAACCAGGCGAAAGTACAGGGAAGAAATCCATATCTGTCGAGGCAGTTTATGCTGATGGTCTCCTGCTTTGCCTATAATCTGATCTACGCGGTCATCTATTATCAGGTATCTGTCCTGGTGGCAGAACAGGGGTATGGAAATGAAAGCGTTGCCGCACTGCTCTCCACACTGGGTACCGTGGGAAGCTGCATCCTCTGTATCCTGTTCGGAGCCCTGTACTCCAAGCTGAAAAGGGCAACCATCATTTTCGGATATGTGGGACTCTGTCTCTCCTATCTGCTGCTTTACCTGGCATCCGGACCGGTCATGGCCGGAATTGCATGTACGCTGTGCGGTGCTTCCTATGGATACGGTTTCTCTTACTTCTTCCTGAGATGCACGGTCGTCGTACCCAAGGAGCGGGTATCCTCCTCTATCTCCATGACAACAGCCATCGGAGGTTTTGGAATGTTCCTCTCCACCTATGCCTGCACCATGCTGCAGAAGCTTCTGGGCACCACAGGCATTTTAAAACTGCTTCCCGTAGCCATTGCCGCTTCCGGAATCGGTGCTATACTGTCTATTATCTGCACTGTAATGGATAAGAAAAATCCCAGCGACCTGTCCATGCAGGAAGTCCGGGAAAATGAAAATATGTAATATGTAAAAACGGAACTCATGAAAGGAGATTTTTGATATGCTGACAAAAAGACAGAATTTACTGGAAACCATCAGAGGCGGACATCCCGACCGCTTTGTAAACCAATATGAATTCATGCACATTATTTACGGCAGCCCGTTCTTTGACCTGCACAACGGCCCCATTCTGGAGGAAGGTGTCTTAAATGCAGTCAATGGCTGGGGCATCACATTCTCATGGCCAAAAGGAACCCCCGGCGACTTCCCGGTCCACGATGAGGAGCATCTGGTACTCAAGGATATTACGGAATGGCGGAAATACGTTCATGCGCCAAGTCTGGATTACCCGGATTCTGAATGGGAACCTTACATCAAAGAGGCGGAATCCGTGGACAGAAATGAATATTTCGTAACTTCTGTCATGTTCCCGGGACTTTTTGAACAGTGCCATCATCTGATGGATATTCCTGAGACTATGATGAACTTTATTGAGGAACCGGAGGCCATGCATGAGCTGATCGACTATCTCACTGACTGGGAGCTGGAATATGCGGATAAGGTCTGCAGATACTTAAAGCCTGATGCCCTTTTCCACCACGACGACTGGGGTACCCAGACCTCCACCTTCATCTCTCCGGCTATGTTTGAGGAATTCTTCCTTCCCGCATACAAGAAGATCTACAAGAGATACCGTGACAACGGCGTGGAGCTCATTGTGCATCACTCGGATTCCTATGCAGCCACACTGGTGCCCTATATGATAGAGATGGGTGTGGATATCTGGCAGGGTGTCATGACCACAAACAACGTACCGGAACTGATCAAAAAATACGGCGGACAGATTTCCTTCATGGGCGGCATCGACAGCGCCAAAGTGGATTATCCGGGCTGGACCAGAGATGTGATCAAAAAAGAAGTGCGCCGCGCCTGTGACGAGAACGGCAAACTCTATTTCATTCCGTGTGCTTCCCAGGGACTTGATATCAGTACCTTCCCGGGGGTGTATGAGACACTGAGCGAAGAGATTGATGCTTACAGCAAAGAAGTCTTTTAATATTCCGTTATTTGAAAATGGCCGGCATTCCAACTTCTCTGGAATGCCGGCCATTAAAAAAACTCTCTGGCTTCTGCCAAAGAGTTTTCTGCCACTGCCGCTGGCCGGACTCGAACCGGCACGGTGTTACCCGCTTGATTTTGAGTCAAGTGCGTCTGCCAATTCCGCCACAGCGGCTCGTTCTCACGAACCGAAAATAATCTTACCATATATTTTCAAATCACGCAAGTGTTTTTGTCTTTTTTTAATATAAAATGTTGCTGTACTGAAATACTCCCCCTCCTATTTCAAACCAGTATGCCAATCCATACATTTTCCGTTAATAGAATATAAACTATAATACGTTTATTTCATGTTGTATCCTTAATATCCAATATGTTATAGTTAAATAATCTTTTACAGCTATTGTCCCATATAGTGCTGCCCCATGAAACGAACCTGCTGTTTTTACGATAATAATTCAATTTGGAGGTAATCATGATCCGTATTGCTGTGTGCGACGATGACACAGATTCAATTATCAATAACCAGACGATATTAAAAAACTGCCTCAGCCTGCAAAAAGCGGTAGCTGAAATACAGACTTATAATAATGGCCGGATGCTGTTAAGTGACATTTTGGAAGATCACAGCTATTTTGACCTTCTCCTTCTGGATATTGAAATGCCGGGTATCAGCGGTATGGAAATTGTTCAGGCCATAAAACCGGAGCTGCCCAACGTAAAAGTCATTTTCATTACATCCCATGTAAAATATGCCATTGACAGTTTTGAATTAGCCATATTCCGGTATGTGCCCAAGAATGATTTGGAAAAGAGACTGACCTATGCGGTTACGGATGCGTTAAAGCTCATCATGCTGGAAGATGACAAAAATTATACTGTGCTAACGGCAAACCGGATGGAAAAGGTGGGCTTCCGTGATATCCTTTATATTCTTCGCGACGGTAAGAACGCCGCGCTCCATACCTGTCACGGGATCATCAAAGTCAGGAAAAGCCTGCTGACGGTTTACGAAGAATTGAGGGCAGAAGAATTTATATTCATTGAACGGGGATGCATCATCAACCTGATACAGATCACCCAAATAAAAAACAGCAGTGTCTGCTTAAAAGACGGCACGGTCCTGCCAATCAGCCGCTCCCATCTCCAGAGTGTAAAAATGGCAGTCAATACTTATTGGGGGAAACATATATGATGATTTATGTACTTGAGTTTTTGCTTTTATTTTCCGGGATATGCTGCGGCGTTCTCAGTATCGGCAGACTGCAGGATGAAAGCAGTGAAAAATTTGCGGCCTGGGCTGCTGCTGCCGGGTTTGCAGGACTGCTCTGCTTTTTTAACAACAGCAGCAAAAGTGCGGCTGTCACTGCGGCCGCTCTTCTGGCTGTGATCCTTGTGATTTCTAAGTTTCTGTATCATTTGGACTGGAAACTGCTTTTATGCTGTGGCTGTTCTTATCTGAGCGTACTCCTGTTAACGGATGTTCTTTCTTATCTGATACTATGCAGATATTTTTCCGTATCTTTGGTTTATTGGCTTGTATTTTTGCTTCTCTGCCGGGTACCATTTTATTTCGCTCTGTTCGCATCACACCGCTTTCAGGAATGCATCAGTAATTTCAGTAATTACTATACATCCATATACGGAACTCCTGCAGTGGCATTTTGCGGAATATCCATTTTGCTGCATATGGCTTTTGCCGGACGGCCTTTAAACACATTGACCATAGTCACTATAGTTATGCTCTCTGCTCTTTTTCTCCGAATCGTTCTTGCATACAGTCACATAAAATACCAGCGTGAAAAAGAACTGCTGGACACGATTGAAATGCAAAAAGAACTGCTGGAACAGAATTACGCTGCAGTCAACAAGGCCTACTCTCAAAATGCCAAACTGTTTCATGACTTCCATCGGCATTTAGAGGTCATACACCAAATGGCGGACAGATATCATGCTCCGGAGCTCTCTCAATATATTGATTCCATTATAAGTCCTGTACAGAACATTTCTTCCATGGTATGGACCGGCAGCCAGACAGTTGATTATATCATCAACAGCAGATACGAAAAAGCAAAAAATGCCGGTATCCGTATGGAAATGAACATAGAATATCCTTATAATACCAATATTAAATCCAATGATCTGTGTACGATTCTCTCAAACCTTCTGGACAATGCGCTGGAAGCCGCAGCTATACAAAGCAGGAAAACATCCCCTGACACATGCAGCATAAACCTTACGATTCGACGCATTCAGAATATTCTTGTCATCAAACTGGAAAACAGCAGCCCGGAACCGAAGTATACATCTGACGGAGAACTCGTCACCGTAAAAAAGGAAAATGAACCGATGCTGCACGGCTGGGGTATGAAAAATATTGAAGCAGCCGTACAAAAATATGATGGTATTCTCCAGACTGCCTATGCTGACCATATCTTTCAGACCACCATTACTATGTGCTTTGAAGGCATAGAAATGGACTCTCCCGAATCCTGAATTTCCGGAGGGCTGTGACGCCCTCCCGTGCTGTCCGGAGCCTCACGGAATCCTTGCGGGCTCCTTTCCCCATCCGACTTATAAGGCGTCTTCCCGTGTACGGCTTCTGGCGCCGGTATCCATAGTTCATAACTCATTTCTCACAATCCCACTATAACTTACATATAATAGTAAAGACTGACTTTTGTGCCGGAAAAGAGGCGATAATCGTATGCATTCAAACTGCCATGATGACTCAGTTCAAAGGAATTCATCTGAGTCAGAACATGATATACAGAAAGAATCCATGGAATACATACCTCCCTGCTGCAGAAAAAACACCTGCTGCTGTCCGAATTGCTGCTGCAAACGCGGTCCTACCGGGCCTGCCGGTCCTCCGGGACCCACGGGGCCAATGGGACCTGATGGTCCTGCCGGCATGACCGGCTCGATTGGACCGACCGGTCCCACTGGCATAACCGGCTCTACTGGACCGACCGGTCCCACCGGTATGACTGGCTCTACTGGTGCTACCGGTCCCACTGGTATGACTGGCATAACTGGCTCTATCGGGCCTACTGGCATGGCTGGCTCCATTGGACCGACCGGTCCCACCGGTATGACTGGACCTATGGGCCCCACCGGTATAACTGGCTCAATCGGGCCTACCGGCCCCACCGGTATGACTGGACCTATGGGCCCCACCGGACCTGCTGGTATAACTGGCTCCATTGGACCTACCGGTCCTACTGGCTTAACCGGTTCTACTGGAGCCACTGGACCTACTGGTTTATCTGGCCCCATCGGGCCTACTGGCTTAACAGGTTCCACTGGTCCTACCGGGCCTACGGGCTTAACCGGTTCCACTGGACCTGTCGGGCCTACTGGTTTATCTGGCCCCATCGGGCCTACTGGCTTAACGGGTTCCACTGGTCCTACCGGGCCTACGGGCTTAACAGGTTCCACTGGTCCTACCGGGCCTACGGGCTTAACAGGTTCCACTGGACCTGCCGGGCCTACTGGCTTAATCGGCCCCATCGGGCCTACGGGCTTAACAGGTTCCACTGGTCCTACTGGCCCAACGGGTTCCATTGGACCTACTGGTTCTATTGGTCCAATCGGACCTACCGGTTTAGCTGGATCTATTGGCCCCACCGGGCCCACCGGAAGTACAGGTGCCACCGGACCTACGGGGCCCGACGGACCCACCGGAAACACAGGCGTCACCGGACCTACGGGGCCCGACGGACCCACCGGAAACACAGGCGCCACCGGACCTACGGGGCCCGACGGACCCATTGGAAACACAGGTGCCATCGGACCTACGGGGCCCGACGGACCCACCGGAAGCACAGGTGCCACCGGACCTACCGGACCCACCGGTATAATCCCGGATGATACGTTTGCCTCCTTTTCCAACTATGCACTGCAGCTTATTGACGGCACGCTGATTCCCCTCCTCCCTCAGATTTCCGATTCCACCGGTCAAATTTCCTATGAAAGCCCGGCCACTGTTATCCTAGGACCAGGTTATTACTTAATATCTTACGGTGTTTCAGCAATCCTGCGGACCGAAGGATATATGCAGATTACACCTTTTTACAACAGCGCTGCGCACCTTGATCAAGGAATTTATTTCAAAACTGGTTCTGACTCTTCAAGCGCTACAGGTTCAACTTATTTCATTCTTTACACCCCTGCGCAGACAAGATTAAATTTCACTTTTAACAGCCCTGTATCTGTCATTGAAGGAGAAATATCCCTGACTATTGTAAAATTAAGGCGGAATTCCTGAATGCAGATTCATACTTTCATTTTTTTCTCAATTTAAAAAACAACTTCAAATCCCCGTTGTCCGTTATATCATTTCACTTATAATACCGTTTCGCATCACTATATCGGATTTTCACACTCATCATGCATTTTCTGTATTCATTTAAAATCAGGGTCTTTAAACCCTCAACGAGTTAAAGGAGATATTATGATTTTTTCTAATTTTCGTAATAAACGCAGTCACGATGACTGTATGGAATACGATCAAAATTTACAGGAAACGTCTACGGAGGCCAATAAGAATTATTGCAGTATAGCCGACTCAACCAGACCGGCCGGCTTAACCGGCCCTGCCGGACCCACTGGACCAACCGGCTTAACCGGTCCTGCCGGACCCACTGGACCAACCGGCTTAACCGGCCCTGCCGGCCCCACTGGACCAACCGGCTTAATCGGTCCTACCGGCCCCACTGGACCAACCGGCTTAATCGGTCCTATCGGCCCCACTGGACCAACCGGCTTAACCGGTCCTGCCGGCCCCACTGGACCAACCGGCTTAACTGGCCCTGCCGGACCCACTGGACCAACTGGCTTAATCGGCCCTGCCGGACCCACTGGACCAACCGGCTTAACCGGCCCTACCGGACCAACCGGTTTAAACGGCCCTGCCGGTCCCGCTGGTCCTGCCGGAAAACCTGCCCCCAGACCGGCTTATGCTGCCTTTCACAGCACCCAGTCCCAAACGATTCCTGCGGCCGCGCCTAACGCCGCCCCCGTTTCCATAACCTCCGACATTTTAAACGATATACGCCTCGAGGAAGACGGAATCACCATCACATTTCTGCGCACCGGTTTATACCACATCAGCTACGGTATTATCGCCACATCCGCTGCAGGACCTGATGCCTCAATAGGCATATATGAATCCAAACACGGTACACCGGCTCCTGCTGCCGCTGCCTCCATACGCCCTCTGCTGACCGGCAACCGGGAAGTAAACGGCACGTTCATGAGCACTTATTCAGCCGGAGATACCATTTTTCTGGGAATCAGCAGCTCCAATCCGGTCACATTGTTTACCAATACGACCGAAAGTGCGGTAAATGCCCATATCACCATCAACTCACTGGATTTGTACGACTAACAACAGCCACTTTCCTCGAAACGACCCAACCATTTCACTGTACCTATAAAAAGACGGGGCTGACACGTGCAAAACAACATGTCAGCCCCTGCAGCTATATATTCTGTTTATCTATATATTTATCTCTGTCCTCTCTTCTTTTCCTGTACCTCCTCCGACTGGAAATTGCAGCAAATAGGATAAATGCCCCAATCAAAATAAAGGTTCCTATCCTATCAGCCTACCATTCTTTATTCTTTGAAATCCGTACAGATATACCAATCGAAATACATACAACAGCCGCAAGATAAAGCACAAGCAGACACGGCCCCAGATATCTGTTTTCACTGAGCATCCGGAACAGAACACCGGTACGGATATCCGCTTTTTCCACCACAAACATGGTCAGCAAGATCCCCACCACCGGCACATACATAAAAACTCTCCCTTTGATCGGCCCAAATTTATAATACGCCGGAATCTGAAAGCAGACATATGTAATATAAAGTACCATACCAGCCAATACTGCCGTCATAACTTCCTTACCTGAAACATTGACCCCAAGCATCCCCAGAATCATGGGCTGCAAAATACCAGACACTGACACAGCCAAAATTCCCATCAAAAACGCATGCAGATATTTCCCGCAGACCAGTGCCTTCACTGAAACAGGCAGAATGCGGTAAAGCCTCTGCATATCATTTTTATCTGCCACTGAAAATGTATAGATAGACGACATTGCCATCATAAACATTGCAAAGGAAATTCCCACTGCAAGCGTACGGTAAAGCAGAATAAAAGCCAGGGGAATAAGAAGCGTAAAACAAATGGACTTATAATAATACTTCAAAAGATTAAAATCCAGCTTGGCAGCCTTCCATATTTTCATAACAAAACATCTCCTTTACTGACAAATACAATAATATCATCCATAACCGCCGGCCTGGTCTGCAGACCGGCAAGACCGGACAGCTCCTCCCTGCGGACCAGCGCCTCAAAAGAATCCGGATATATCTTAATATTAGGCATTGCCGCCTTTCGTTCCGGTGTCAATTGTCTGCTGCTTCCGGAAACGATACAATAACTCTCTGTAAGCTTCTCCTTTTCCCCGGAATAAAGCAGTTTTCCGCGATTGATAAAGGTGATGCTGTCGGCAATTTTATTCAAATCCGGTGTAATATGTGTAGAAAAAAGGACACTATGCCTCTTGTCCTTCGTATATTCTAAAAGAATATCCAGCAGCTCATCCCTGGATACAGGGTCCAATCCGCTGGTAGGCTCATCAAGAATCAACAGTTCTGCTCTGTGTGAAAAAGAACAGGCCAGCATCAGCTTCATCTGCATGCCCTTTGAAAGCTCCTTGACACGTTTCTCTCTGTTTATCCGAAACGTCTCCAGATACCTGTAATAAACTTCTGTGTCCCAATTTTCATAAAACATGCCCATAGCCTTCTCCACGTCCGGCATTTTCCATTCATCCACAAAAAAATGTGAGTCAAACACTACCCCGATTCTTTCTTTAAATATCTGCTCTTCCTTTATATGGTCAAATCCCAATACCGTGATCGAACCGGACTGCTTCTTCAGCAGATTCAGTATCAGCTTGATCGTAGTTGTTTTTCCGGAACCATTCGGCCCGATCAGCCCCATTATGGAACCTGTCGGAACGGAAAAGCTGATATTCTCTAAAGTAAAATCCGAAAATCTTTTGGTCAGCCCTTCCACATGTAAAGCGTCTGTCATAATCCATTCCTCCGTTTCTTTCTGATAACAGAATTTTACCGCAGAAATATGCATAGTACACAAAATGTCCGCAATCTGCACCTCAATGTCCATCATCCGCCTTTCATTTCTGCTCATCCCCGGCACTTCCCCATAACGTTTCACTGTCGATGAAACAAACACTTCAGATGATATTTGCACCGTAATACTCCGCTAAACCGCCGCAGAAGAATTACCGTTATTTCATTGCTAATGCCCGAAAATAACGGTATAATATCATCATCAATTGAAAAAGGAGCAGGCAAATGAAAAAATACGAATATGTAAATGTAGAATACAAAATGAAAGATATGGTAATGGCATCTGTTTCTGAACACCGGGAAATCATTGACCGCTACGCCAATCAGGGATATACCTATGTCGGCATGATACCAACAGAAATCAGTGCAAACGGCTGCATTAGAAAAATGGACCTGATTTTTGTGAAAGATGAATCATTATGAAACTGTTCTTTGAAATTTGTATCGGATTGACAACCGGCCTTATCGCAGGCTTTGTATGTGCCGGATTGAAACAGATATTCAGAAAAAATTATACAGAAGAAGAAAAAGCTCATGCCCGGAGGATGATCAACAGGTTTTCCGCCGTATTAAAATATTTTACATTTTTGCTTCTTATCATTGGACTTGTCTGGTGTGTGTATTTCCTGGTTCTGGGCGCAATGATCCCGGAGCAGACCGATTACGCCAACAATATGGCAGAATTGATCGTATCTGTTCTTACTGTTATTTCTATCATTTTTGCGTTTGTTGAGTTCTTAAGAAGAAAAGGTGACTGATAAAAAAACAGAGCATTCAGGCGATCCGTCTGGACACCTATGAGGAAAATCTTCCGGCTGCCCGGTTATATAAAAAATAGTAAATATGAGCTGTTTGACATTTCCATGCGGTCATATTAAAAAAGGGTTGTTATGGGTTTGTAAGCATTAGGCGGATAAGGCGTACTTAACAAATAAGAATTAGGTGATGAGATAAAATGACTGAAATTAGATATGTACAATTAAAGGACAAAGAATTTTGGTATGGACTTGATAAGCATTTATCAAATAAAGAATTTGAAAAAAAAGTGCGTGACAAGCAAGGATATATTTTATTGGAAGATAACAAGCCAATAGGACTATTAAGATTTAATCTTTTTTGGGATAACACACCATTTTGCACAATGTTATTCGTTGATTGGAATTATCAAGGAAAAGGTTATGGAAAAAAACTTATAGAATATTGGGAGTCTGATATGAAATCTCAAGGATATGGTATGCTATTGACTTCTACACAGGTTGATGAAGAAGCACAACATTTTTATAGAAAATTGGGCTATAAAGATTGTGGTGGCTTTGTTGTAGATATTCCAAAATATGAGCAGCCAATGGAGATGTTTTTAATCAAAGCAATTTGACAACTTCCGGTTTGTCGGGCTGATTAAATGCGCCTTCTTGATATAAGATGTGCAAGTAACGTACCTGTACCCTCAAAAAACATGTTTCTAACATTCCGCATATGTGTCCTTTTACCAGCTGGAAAGAAAGGCTTGTGGTGCCCAAATGGTGCCCGACAGTACAAAACCATCTGTTGAAAAGTAGTGCTATGAAAAACCGACATATGAGGAAATAAAAATGCGGCTATCAATATATAGGGCTGGCCAATCTGGGACTTGAGGAAATATATGCCCACTTAATCCGACAAAATAATGGCCGCAGGCACATAACCTGCGGCCATCATTCCGAAATCCCTTCGGCCCCCTCTCCTACATCAATACACATTCAGCATTTCGTATAACTTTCACCAAAATCTTTCAATATAAAATTCTCTACCAAACGGCTTAATAGCTGGGCCTGGGAAGACAGTTCTTCACTGGCCGCAGCGCTTTCTTCCGCTGTGGCTGAATTTGTCTGCACTACGCTGGATATCATGGTAAGGCTGTCTGTGATATGGCGGATTGCATCGGACTGTTTTACGGATGCTTCCGTAATATAGTTCAGAGCCTCCGCCACACTGTCAACCCCCTCTACCACTTCCCTGAGCACCTCGTCAGTCTCATTGGCTGTCCTTTTTCCATGTTCAACGGTGCGGAGGGACTTTTCTATCAACGCGGCTGTACTTTTGGACGCGGATGCCGATTTATTTGCCAGGTTACGCACCTCTTTGGCCACCACGGAAAAGCCTTTTCCATGTTCCCCTGCGCGCGCTGCTTCCACGGCCGCATTCAGAGCAAGGATATTGGTCTGAAAGGCAATATCCTCAATGGTTTTCATGATCGTGCCAATCTCATGGGAACCCTTGCTGATCTCTGACATTGCCCCCAGCATCTCCTGCATACAACGGCTGCTTTTCTTTGCCTGGCCCATGACTTTTTCAGCTCTGGCACTGGCCTCCTGTGCACTTTCCGCATTTTGGCTGACCTGATCAGATATCTCACCGATCGTGCCTGTCAGTTCCTCTATGGAGGATGCCTGCTCTGTGGCTCCCCGTGCCAGAACCTGTGCACCGGAGGATACCTGTTCCGAACCGGAGGCAACTTCGTCTGCCGACTGACTGATCTGAAGCAGGGTATCACTCAGACTGGTATTGATATCCTTCATGGACTCCAGAAGCTGCCGAAATTCCCCCACATAACAATCCTCGTTCTCACACTGCACATTAAAGTTACCCTCTGCCATCTGGTTTAAAAGCTTTGTTTCATCCTGAATGACACAGACTAAATTTGCAGTCATTGTGCGTATATTTTCTGCAAGGTTCCCCATCTCATCCCTGGACTTATAGCGGATCTTCACATCCGAGAGTTCTCCTTTTGCCATGCTGCGGGCTGCCTTCTCCAGCTCGTCTACCGGCCTGGTGATCCCGCGGGTGATATAGACCCCAAAAACAATGCTGATGACCACACTGATACTGCCCAGCATCAGCAGCGTCACGATTGCTTTCTCCTGTTTCTCTTTCAGCCCCGCAACCAGTTCTTCGCCTTTCCTGTTTCCGTTTTCCACAAGACTGTCCAGTTCTTCCTGTGCTTCCTGAATCACAAATATATTGTTGTTCTCCATATACGCAGCAGCTTCGGCATTCTTATTTTCTCCGGCAAGCTGGAGGACCTTTTCTCTCATGGGTGCCAGCCTGGTAAGTGCATCCTCCAATCGTTCAATGATCTGCGGGTCTCCCAGAAAATGTTCCCGAATCACAGGAAGCTGTTCCTGGATAATCGCGGCGGATTCCCCCGCATCGGCAATAGCATCCTTTATGATCACCGGATCAGAATTGGATATGGACCTGTAAACAGCCTTCTGCATCCTCTCAAAATTGGAATTGATAATATTGGCACTTCCATTGACCATAAACGGACCTTCATAGAAAGTCTCTGTCTGTTCTCCCATATTTAGTAAATCCACCACACTCACGGCGCATCCCAAAATGAGCATTGTGAGTATCAAAGCGTAGGAGATAAATAGTTTTCGTGATAACTTTAAATTTTTCATTTTCCGCTGCCTCCGCTACATTCTTTTCCTTTTGTCTTAAAACACACATGAGCAGTGTTGACTTATTGGAAATTATAGCATAAAACCGGTAATAAAGATATGGAAACTGAAAGATTTTACAGATTTCAACCGCAATACCGGCAGGAAATGAATCGGGCCTGCCGCTTCACAGCCATTATACGACTACAGGCCGCCCAGCACATGAGCGGCCTGCAATGACAGGATTGATTCTTATAGCTGTTTTACAAATTCTACGGGATACATGATCCGTTCCGCGGTCTCCTCCACGGAAAGTCCCTGTGCCAGAAAACGTTTTGCCACACTCTCCATACTCTCCGAAACTTCTACAATATACTTATCGGGATCATAAAAACGCATGACACGCTGTCCCCAGGGATATTCCTTGCTTCCATGGATAAATTCTATCCCCTCCGTGGATTTCAGCTTCTTCTCCCAGTGTTCCAAATCCTCCACCTCAAAATAAAGCTGGAAATTATTCGGCCTCTCCCGTGCCTCCAGTTTTACGCCCACAAGCGCCTCATAATCGGACTGCAGGGAAATGCCGCCTTCAAAAGACACATGGGTGCCCAGGTCCATTTCCACCTTCTGCTCCATTACCCTTCCATAAAAATCCTTCGCCCGTTCCATATCAGATACAGAAATCAAAGTACCGCCATATTTCATATTTACAGTCTCCTTATTGGTATGATTTTCTCCATTGTATCTTAAAATTTCGCAATTTCATTGTAAAAATCGGACATCCTCGTCCGGTACTCCCCGGGCGTAAGTCCGCACACGGATTTGAAATCATGTATGAAATGGGGAAGATCGTAAAAGCCCGATAAAGTACAGACATCAATCACATGATTTCCGGGGTTCTGCAGCAGCCGAACCGCTCTGTTGATACGGACCAGGCGGGAAAATGTTTTAACGCCCATGCCCAGATACCGGTCAAACACCCGGTTCAAATGCCGTTCACTGTAAAATACAGAAGCAGACAGTTCCTTTAAAGTAATATTCCCCGCATTTTCAATAATGGACCGCACAGCCGCGTGGATCTGGGGCGGACACACATGAATCAGCTTTGACAAAAACAGTCTGTCAGCGCGGTCAGCCAATTCCTGTATGCTGACAGAACTTTCCAATATTTCCGTCATGGATTTGTTTAACCCCTGATCCATCAGTGCAAAGGAAAAGGTCTTATCCAAAAGCTCCTTCTGTCCTCCCCCTGTAAGCGCAGACAAACCGGCCGGCTGAAATTCAATAATGAACAGCATACCAAACCGGTTTGCCTGCTCTCCCACCCTACAGGACAGGGATGCCGGGCCGAACAGATTACTGCAGATGCCCTTTTCATCCGCACAAAAGGTAAGGGTGGCACTCCCGTGAGGTATCACGGTATAATGATCCGGCATTGCATTCTCACCCGGAAACGTGATCGTATAATTGGAGATCCACGCACGCAGCGCCGAATGCGGCAGAAGATAAATAAAATCCTCACCGGAAAGCAGAATGCGGCCTGACCCGTGGTATAACAGTATCTCATCTTTCGTTATCATAGTCTGTTTTCCACTTTCTTTTTCGCACAGCCTCCGCCGTCCCGTTTGCAGGGTGTGCAAATGGTTTTTCTTTTATTCTAAGGTCTGCCTGCAGAAATGTCAAACCTCATGCGCCCTGTCCTTGTGATAACCGGCTTTCAAAATACTGCAGATGATACTCATCACCCCCAGCCCCCAGCTCCACATACTGTAAGGCGCATAGACCGCGGCCTGGACGCCCACCACACCGGACATGTAAAGAGCCACATCTGTCCAGGGGATGATACTGAGCATGGGACTTGCCGCAGTGTTCGCTACCACTGCGCAGTCCAGGGAGGAGTATCCGAATTCCCTGTATTTCTCTTCCAGCATTTCCACAGGCATGAGAATGGAAAGCGCGGAGCTGTTGGTGATTCCCCCCGTTATGGTGCCGATACACCAACTGCTGACAGCCAGGCCGAAGACAGAGCGTATTCTCCCAAACAGTGTCTCCACAATGACTTCAACA
Source organism: Blautia caccae (assembly GCF_040095955.1). NCBI lineage: Bacteria > Bacillati > Bacillota > Clostridia > Lachnospirales > Lachnospiraceae > Blautia > Blautia caccae. The sequence continues at coordinate 159,905 of NZ_JBBMFP010000004.1, forward strand.
GCTTTTATCCTGATCATAATACCGGCAACCCCCACCGCTGCAAAAAGGATCACAAAAAGAGAAGACATGGAGAGCATTCCGCCCCGGTTGCACAGAGTGACAATCTCCGGCAGAACTGCATCTGCGGAGATTCCTGTCACTGCAGTAAGGTCAAAACCATGATACCCGGCAGCCAGCCCTTTCCAGATGGAGAATCCATTCAGCAGTGTGCCGATCAGGATTCCAATCAAACCTCCTCCGAATAAAGAGACCACAGAGGGCAGGTGTAAGAAACTGCCTGCAACCACCACGATTATGGGGATCAGGGCAATAGGACTGATATGAAAAACGGAAGCCAGCCCCTCTGAAAGCATACTGTGATCAAAGGCAGAATTAGCTGACCCGGAGAGAACCCCCAGAACACTATAAAAAATAATACAGGCAGCAAAAGTGGGAATGCCAATATAAGCCGCCCGTTTCATTACAGTTAAAGAATCTGTTTTTGTAACTGATACCACCAGATTAAAATTATCTGCCATGGGAGAAAAAAACAGCCCCACATGGGACCCGGACACCACAGCACCGGCCATTGCCGCAAGATTCACATCCATGACAATGGCAAGGCCCATCATGGCAACCCCAATGGTACCGCAGGTACCGAAGCTGGTTCCGATGAAAAAGGCAGTCACCGCCGTAAACAGAAATCCAAACAATATACACAGACCCGGCGTCACAAATGCAAGCAGATACGTGATAAGCGCAGGTATAGTGCCTGCAAATATAAATGAGGCGGTCAAAAAACCAATCCCGCACAGCAGGAAAAACAAATCTGTAAGCTCTCCCGCCTTCTGATACATTGCCTCCAGAAGCTCATGGAGCGTAAACCCGCAGCGAAGCCCGATCACTCCCACATACGCAGCTGTGATAAAAAGAGAGATAGATATATCAAAGCCCTTCACTGTGCCGGTGAGCATCACTGCAATCATCACGGCAAGACAGGAAAGGGCTTCTGTTTTGGTTGGCCTGCGTGGATTTTTCCCGTTGTTTTTCATACTGCACCTCATTTTTACTTTAAGGTATAGTATCCAACGTTCCATGCAGCTTTATTCACTTATTCCGGCACAGTTTCCACGGAATCTCTCTCAATCAAAAGAGGGTTTGCTTCATAAACCCTGACCATTTTTTCTTCCTTTCGCTCCCGGATTTCATTTATGAGAATCTGACAGGCTTTCATTCCCAGCTCCCGCAGAGGCATTCTGATGCTTGTCAGAGCAGGATAAAGATAAGAGGCAAATTCTCTGTCATCGTATCCCACTATGGAAATATCTTTTCCCGGACAGATATCATGGCTGTGGAAATAATCATAGACACCCCCTGCAATGACATCACTCATGCAGAAGATCGCTGTCACGCCCTGTCCGCAAAGGATTTCCGCACAGCGGCACCCTGCCTCTCTGGACCAGCTGCCGTAAACAATGTATTCCTCACGGACAGAAATTGCCGCATCCTCCAGCGCTTCACGGTATCCTTCCAGGCGGAGCCTGGTGTGGATGCTGTCCTTCTCTCCTGTGATAACACCAATCTTCCTGTGCCCTTTTTTGATGGCAGCCGTCACTGCATCACAGGCCCCTTTTCTGTCATTGATCACAAAAGAGGGATATCTGCTGGAATGCGTGTAGCCGTAAACCATCACCGCCGGAATCCCCAAATCCTCCGGAATGCATTTCAGAACCCGCTCATGGGAAGTGATATAGATCAGGCCGTCCACCTGTTTAGCGGCAAGTTCTGAAATCGCATTCTGTACGGACTGTGCAAACTCCTTCTTGCGGAAATAATCGTTTCCCAGTTTACTGCACAGCCTCAAATCCACATGCGTCTGGCTGTACCCTGTATTTTCACAGTATTCTGTTATTCCGTCGACCACATACGGCACATGAAAAACAGTCATATCCTCTATCAGGATCCCCAATGTTTTGGTCCGTTGGAGTCTTAGATTCTTGGCAACCAGATTGGGAGTGTAGTTTAATTCCCTGGCCTTTTCCAGAACCAGCTTCTGTGTCCTCTCACTGGCTTTCCGCTTTCCGTTTCCATTTAAAATATTGGAGACTGTGGCTATGGATACATTACAGGCTGCTGCGATCTCACGAATTGTTGTCATGTCTCATCACTGTTTCCTTTTCTTTTTCCTCAATGACACGGCTCCTGATATGACAACCGCCAGAGAAATCCCTGCTGCTGCCAGTGCTTCTTCCATCTTCAGTGTGTCACCTGTCTTGACTTTTCCCGATTTTGACGTGCTGCCGGCCGCGGAATTCTTCCCGGTTGTGGTTTTGCCGGTCTTTTTTGGTGTATCGTCAGTGTTATCAGCCGCTTTACCTATAAAGACCGTGCCGTTTTTACACTCTGCCGTCTCTGTCAGCTCCTCTGATTCTGCGGCAAGTTCCTCAACTGCAACTTTGATCTCTGTTTTTTCTCCTGACTTCAGTCCCACATTGTCGAATTTCATCTGCAGAAGAGTCCCGTCTATAGACACCGGGCGGGCAGAAGCGAAGACAAATACGATCTCACCCTCATTTTTATTTCCCGTAATCGGGTCATTGATCTCCACCATGGTATCTGCCAGACTGTCCCCCTGGCCGGATTCCTTTAATTTCAGTTTTTCCCGGTCATAAGTAATACGGATTTTTCCGTTGGTCACTTCACCTGCACCGCTTATTTTACATTCTGCTGTTATCTCTTTATCCTCTGTCTCTATTTCCGGCACCTCAATGTCTACGATCCCTTTGGATGCGGCCCTGACTGACACACACAGAAACATGGATAGCATCAATGACAAAAGACTCCATTTCATTATTCTCTTCATAGGCTTCTGTATCCTTTCTCAGGGAGGGACCTGAAGCCCCTCCCTGCATTCTTTAAAATGACGTGATCAGTTCTGCCGCATATTTTTCGATCAGTGCGGCATCTGCCGTATTAACGGCCTGGTCTTTATTGACATCTGCTGCTTTTAAGTCTTCCTCTGCTATCTCTGTCAGTTCCGCACTTGCTCTCAGTACAGAGGCTGCATCACTGGTATTGATCTTGCCATCATGGTTCACATCACCCAACAGCCGCACCTTTGTCAGACTTTCCGTGAGCATAGCCGCAGCGTCATTGATCTCCTGCTGCAGTGCATCCCCATTATCAAGCACCTGCCTTGCGCTGTCCAGTGCCTCCTGCAGGCCTGCAAGGGAAGTATCTGTATAGCTGCCTGCGTTTTTCAGGATATCTTCTGCCATCTGGACAGCCGATTCCAGTGCTGCTTTGTTTCCGCGCACCTGCATGTTTCCGATAGCCTCTGCCACAGCCTCATAAGCCTGGGAGACCTGAGCCCTGGTACGGTCTTCATTTTCCAGCACTGCCGCTGCTGTGTCAATAGCTGTCTGAAGTGCTGTCTGTGAAGCTTCTGTATATTTGTCTGCCTCCTGCATCAGTTCCCTGGCAAGGTCCGTTATATTCTGAAGCCTTGAGGCATCCACTATGTCTTTCAGTTCTGTGAGGGCTGTGATCAGGGTCTCTGTGGCCCGGTTCACATCCTCCTGGGTGGATGTCTCATCAGACAGCACCCCATTTAAAAGCCTGAGTGCTTCTTTCAGTTTCTTTATCCCTGCCGGGCGGTAGACAGATACATCCTGGTCCAAAATAGCCTGTGCTTCTCTGGCAGCTACCTTCGCAGCAGCCGTATTCACACCATGCACCAGTTTTCCCCACGCTTTTACAAGCGCTTCGTAGGACTGATCCACTTCCTCCTGGGAAGCATCGGCTTTTTCCAGGACATCCGCTGCCGCTTTTCTTGCTTCGGAGAATGTTTTAAAGCTCTCTTTGGTGTAATCCTCCTCTGACAGATCCTCCATCCTGGTTACACAATTTCTCAGAATCTCAACATTTACCAGGGCATCCATGGCTGCTGCCAGTTTCTGGGCTGCCTGATCCACTTCCTTCTGATCGGCGCTGTCTGCACCGAGTACAGCCTCTGCCTCCCGGATTGCGTTGTTAAGATCAGCCAGACTCTTCTCTGTATACTTTTCTGTCTGGGCAGCCGTCTCTTTTGCAAGATTCACTGCTGTCTCCAGTTTTGTCTTATCGGCAGGGGCTGCGGACTGTTTTGTCTGAATGAGGATATCCTGCTCTTTATCCGCTGACAGCTCCAGTGTAAATACGGCTTCTGTGCCATCACTGGAAAAACTCTGTATCACTTTTTTATCTGCCACAACCTCATACTCTCCGGCCGGCAGCCTGCTGATGGTTATCTCAGGGGCATGTTCCTTCTCTGTTACATTCTCAAGTGTGAGCGCAATACTGCTCAGATCATCTGCAATACCGGCTTTTGTATATCTTGTCTTATCAAGCTGTACAGCGAACTTGTCTTTGTTATACAGAGTCAGACGCGTGCGCACACCGTCTTTTGGAACAATGGAATATATTCCGTCCGCGTAATCCAGGTCACAACCATATCCGTACAGTCCTACAATGTCATCATCCACAATATTGGCAGATGCTGTCTTCAAACCGCCCCAGAATCCCAGGGATGCCTCGCCTGACCATGCCCACCAGCCGTCAAGACTCGGGATATAATTGTATCCGTTAGTTCCTTTTTCACTCTGATACTGCCAGGACGCTGCACCATAGTTTACATCACTGTCACTGATCTGACCGGAGTTGATGTTGGCCCACCCTGCCAGATAAGCGCCATAGGTGCCCCTCATAATATCGTCAAATTCCTGATCCGATGTATCCGCATAGGTATACAGATAGTCCTGCTGCTGCCATGCCCCAAGCTGGGTCTCATATCCCAGATTCCACCAGGATTCCCCCATATGCCTGTTGTCGGATCCGTAATAATACCAGAGCGGCTGCATGCCGCGGCATGCCAGAGAGGCAAGTGTGACTTTGTCTGTCAGCGCCCCATTGCCGTACATCTTCGCAAGCGTATAGCATGCCTCGAATCCTGTGGTGTCAATGCTCATCTCCGAAGCAAAGGGATATGCCTCAGCAAATAAGATATCTGCTTTTTCCTCCACTTTGCCGGCCAGCCACGCCTGCTCCTCACTATGTCCGTTCTGTTCCAGGGCCTTCAGGATGTTAGGCAGGTTCATCTCTCCCATATTTCCGAAAATATAGGCGCCTCTTCCTCCGTTTTCGTAATTATGTCCGTCAAACATTCCATAAGTAAAATATGCCTTCAGTGTGTTATAGCATCTCAGCAGATAATCATCTGCACTGAGATAATGAGTCATATCAGGGTAGCGCTGTGCGATCTGGTACATATTGTAATAGGTATTGGCCACATGCACATAATTATAGGATCTCCAGGTGCCCTGGTCCTTTGGCGTGCCATCCTTGCCGTCATACCAGCGGTAGACCTTATAGGTATCATGCTGCTGCATATATCCCCAGATAAAGTTTTCCATATAATACTCCAGGGAATCGATCTGGTCCTGCTGGGGGGCAGTGATATTCTTTTCAGAAAGATAGACTGCCGGGGATAATCCAAGGTCATCAGAACCCCCTGCCATCCATTCTTTCCATCCTCCTCCCGGATAATCATCCCAGGATATCTGTTTTCCGGTGGACATATCCCACTGCAGGTATGCTCCGTTGTACCCTTTTTCCGTCTTTGCCTGCTGCTTGTCCACAAGAAAATCCGTGTTGCTCTGGATCAAAGTCTCTATGGGTTCCGTAGCATAATACTGCAGCACACTTTTCTTATCTTCCCCATAATTTACTGTCACATAGTTCTCTCCCAGGTCAGAGAAAGCGATCTCATAGATCTCATAGCCATTTCTGTCTTCCTTTTTTGTTATCTCTGCGCTGTCTGAATCAGCAGTCACACTGTTGATCTGTTCCTTGCATCTCACTGCCAGCGTTGCCTTCATATCCTGGGGGATCACCATTCCCGGAAGGGAGACCGCATCCACGATCCCGGCTTCATAGAGGATGTCCCGGAGGTCCGAATAATCTGATGCCCAGTAAAATGTAAATCCATACGTCTGTTCCGCTTCCGGCTCAAGGCTCAGGGCTGTTGCCGGCAGATAGCCTCCCGGACGGTCTTTGGATATCTCTTTGGAATGGATATAATACTCAACCAGACCTTCCCAGCTCGGATCCTTTTCCGCAAACGGCCCTTCCTTAAATCTGGCCTTATCTTTAAACTCCAGCGAAGTCCCGTCATCAGGCACCATAACTAAAAAGGAACCATCCCCGTTTGGCCGCTGCCAGTAAATGTAAGAACCGTCCTCTGCCACATAAGAATGACGGGCCACATTCTGTTCATAGATTCCCTCCTGGCTGGTATTCCACCAGGAATTCATAAGAAGAGGCAGGCCCAGATCCGCAATCTCAATCGTTTCATCTGCTGTATTCTGTATATTGATGGACCAGTTGAGCTGGTTCCCCTCCTCATTTAACCGGTAAGTCTCACGCAGCGCAAAATCCTTGATGCCGTATTTCCCGGCAGATGGCGATTCATAGGAAACTGTGACCGCGTCATCTCTTCTGGACACCTTTCTGGTATCATCAGACCAAGAGGTAAGCGCCGGATAATAATCAGAATCACCTTTTTTTACAGTTAATTTCACATCGCCTGTCCAGCGGGAATCATCCACGTCAAACTCCGGCTTTATGGTGGGGTTCATCACATAATTGGTCCCGTACTCATCCCCCGGATTTGAAAGCTTAAAAATACCGCCGGTCTTCTCGTCAATATCTACGGTAAAGTAATCTGACTGCAGCTTCAGATTCACCTCTTCATTATACGCAAAATCCACTTCGTCAAAAACGATACTGGTCTCTCCCTGGGCATCCCAGTCATCCGCGATCAGTTCTGCTGTGTGGATACCCGTAAAATCACTCACCGGCATACCGCTGCCCGGTGCCAGCACATACATGTCCTCATCATTTACTTTATAGTAGGCATCTATGGTCTGTGCCTGGCTGTCATAGTCAATACGGAACCAGCCCTGTGACTCTTCATAGGGGATGATCTTCTCCGTTGTCTCCCCCTGATTTACCACAGTAAAACGGAGTGTCCCGTCTCCCATGCGCATCATCTGGGCAAAATTCTCCTCAGATGAATCCAGAGATGTCCGCAGTATGGCCCCTCCTGTCTCATCTGATGAAAAACCGCTCCATTTGGCTTCTATGGAATAATCCTGGTCGCCTGCATTCCTCTTTACCGTACTGATTCCGTCCCCTGCATTTACAAGAACCAGATGTCCGTCTTCATATCTCACATCACCGTCCTTCCCATACCAGTCATCTGTCAGAACAGGCCCGGTAAAATCTGTGTTTTCTGCTGTGCTATACTGGGCCTCCTTCACAAAAGTGCTGTTGAACTGTAAGAAGTCAACAGATACAGGAGCTGAACCGCCCCATTTCTGTGCTCTGAGTTCAGCTACATGCTTTCCTCCGAAATTGGACATGGCCTCACCATTTCCCTCCAGGGGAATGTACTCATCCTCATCCCCTGTCCTGTACACAGCGATCACTGTCCCGTCATCACTGTTATATCCAATCTGGAACCAGCCTTCTGTGTCTGCGAAATCCGTTTTCGTGGTATAAGAGGTCTGCACCTTATCGTTGATCAAAAGCAGCTTCAGCTCCCCGTTGCTGAAACGCTGGATCTCCACCAGATTATTCTCTGTTCCATCGGAGACACGGAAGATGACTACGGAATTGTTTCCCTGGGTATCGGCAGAATAGCTGCTCCATTTAGTCTCAACGGTAAAATCGCCGTTTCCCACATTTCTTTTTATAGAAGACACAGGTCCGCCGTCGTTATTCAGGGTCAGTGTTCCCTCCGTATACTCCACGTTTCCTGCCATATCAAACCAGGCAGGATCAAGATCCCCTGTAAAATCATCCTGGATCACAGCCTCTGTTGTCTTCACGATTCCGTTCTCCTCACCGGCTGCGGCCCCCTCCTCTTCAGCGGCTCTTACCTTGACAGTTCCTGCCGGCAGACAGGTGGCAGCCATTGCTGTACTCAGCACCAAAGAACATAACTTCCATCCTCTTTTCTTCATATAGTCTTTAACCTTTTCCTTTCCCGTTCATTCTTTCACCCTGAGATCAGTTCCTTCACCCACACAGCCATCTCTCCCATACCTCTGTTGTTCCAATAGGCGTAGGGGATCGCTTTCAATGTTACATCTGATAACTTCACCGGATGTTCTCCATACAGCACTTTTTCATCCCAGGCACTCTCTTCCATCCTTTTACCCTGCAGCACCAGCTCCGTGATACCCCCGAACAGCTCAGACGGTACCTCCTGTATTTCCTTCTCTGTATCCACATACAGCTCTGCCAGATTTTTCCCGTTGTCAATTTCCTCCAGACAATATACAAGGGGGCCTTTTACCACTGCCGTTTTGCCGCAGTCAGCACGTACCTTGGGATTGGCACGGACAAATTTTGCCGGCGCTTCAAAAGAAATACTGATATCTGCATCTTGCGCAAGTGCAAGATATGCATATCCTTTTTCTTCTTTATATTCCAGAAGCTGTCCTTTTGCGGTCATTTGGTACATTCCGGCGTATTCCGGAATCCTTACTGCCAGTGTCATTCCTCCGTCCGGCACATGGCTGACTTTTATCCTCACCAGATTCTCAAAAGGAAATTTCGTCTCCAGGGAAACCTTGACTTCCCCTGTCTCCATTTCTATGCATACCTCATTTGAAATAAAGAGATAGACATACAGAGCGGTCTCACCAACAGAATATATGTACTGCCCCATGGAAGCCAGGGTTCTGGCTATATTAGGTGGACAGCAGGCAACACCGAACCATTTCTGGCGGGTGGGCTTTACATGTTCTTTTGAGGTGCGTTCCATACAATTATCAGGCCACACCTCCAGAGGATTTACATAGAAGAAACTTTTTCCGTCCAGAGCGATCCCCGCCAGAACCGTATTATACAGAGCCCGCTCCACAGTATCTATGTAGGAAGCGTCTTTTGTTATATTCGCCATCCTGATGCCGAACATAGCCAGTCCGATGGAGGCGCAGGACTCCGCATAGTTACAGTCATTGGGCAGATCATAATCCACTGTGAAACGCTCCAGAATTCCGGATGCGCCAATACCTCCCGTGATATACATCTGTCTCTGTACTATGTTATTCCAGAGTCTTTTACAGGCTGCCATCAGCTCCTCGTCCTGATATTCATATGCCAGGTCCGCCATAGCGCTGTACATATAGACTGCCCTTACAGCGTGCCCCTCTGCTGCTTCCTGCTCCCGTACCGGTCTGTCAGACTGGGAATACTCAGGACGGTAATCGGAAAGCTCCGGAAAGATATTTCCGCTGTCGCCTCTGCTGATCTCCTGAAGAAAATAGTTCTCTCCTGTTCCACGCGCATCAATAAAATACTTTGCCAGATCCAGATATTTCCGTTTTCCTGTCACCTGGAATAGTTTGATCAAGCCGATTTCCACTTCCTGATGTCCCGGATACCCATGGATTTTCCCATCCTCACTGCCGAATGTATCACAGAGCAGATCCGCCAGTTTCTCCACCACGCCCAGGAATTTTTTCTTTCCAGTTCCCTGGTAATAGGCTGTGGCTGCCTCCATCATATGCCCTGCAGTATATAGTTCATGGCCTTCCCGCAGGTTCTTCCACCTTTTATCCGGCTCTTTTATAATAAAATAGGTATCCAGATACCCATCCTCCTGCTGCGCCTCCGCAATGAGATCTATGACCTCATCTGCGGTCTTCTCCAGCTCAGGATTTTTCTCTGCTGCCAGAGAGAATCCCACTGCCTCCAGCCATTTGGCTATATCGGTATCCTGGAATACCGCGCCGTAAAATTCTCCTTTTTTTCTGCCTGCCGCAACAGCGAAATTCTCCAGGCAGTGGGACGGCTCCGCATCCGGGATACGGTCATTCATGGCATCCCACTGGTAGGGGATGATTGCTTCTCCCACCAGCTTCACGTGCTTTGTCCAAAAAGGATCCTGTATTTTTATTTTTTGAAGATCAATAGGTTGTAATCTCATTTTATTCCTCCTGATTTGCCTTATATCCGGCCTATGCCTTGACTGCACCGTTGGTCAGACCGCTGACAATATATTTCTGCATGAAAATGAAGATAAGAACCACCGGCAGGATCGCGATAATACCAAAGGCCATGGTGGCGTTCCACAATGTCTGATACTGCTGCACATAGTTGTAAATGCTGGAGGTAATGGGCCTTCTCATAGGGTCTGTCATAAAAGTGATTCCATAGATCAGATCGCCCCATGCATATACAAAAGAGAATACGGCAGCTACAATAACGCCCGGTTTTGCTATGGGGAGCATGATCTTCGTAAAGGATGTGATGCTGTTGCAGCCGTCGATTTTTGCCGCCTCATCCAGTTCCTTCGGTATGGAGAGGAAATAGGTCCTCAGGATAATAATACTGAACGGGATTCCAAGGGTAGCGTCTGCCAGGATGGGAGCCAGATAAGAATTCAGCAGGCCCATCTTGGAGAACATAATATACAGGGATGTCAGGATCAGGGTTGACGGAAGCATCTGTGTCATAAGGAAATATAAGATCAGGACTTTTCTGCCGCTGAATTTAAACCTGGCCAGCCCGTATGCGGCGGGAATGGACAAGATAGTGGAGATCACTGTGGCGCCCGCTGCAATGATCATACTGTTTTTAAAGCCCCTCAAAGTATCACTGGATGCAGAGAGCTGATCCGCGAATGCGTCCAGAGTCAGATTCTTCGGCCAGAGAGGCGTGGGAATCTGAAAAATCTCTACCTGTGTTTTCAGCGCTGTGACCACCATCCAGTATAACGGGAAAATGAAGATCACAAATACTATGGCTCCGATGATAAAAAATTTCAGGTTTCCTTTCTCGTTCTTCATCTCACATCACCTCGTCTTCATCATTGATCAGTTTAATATAGAAAATACCTACCACGAACAGTATCAGGAACAGAATATTGGCTGCCGCCGCGCCCTTACTGAACTGGAACTGGTCAAAGGACAGCTTGTAAGCATAAGTTGAAACCAGCTCTGTGGCATTGACCGGCCCGCCCTTTGTCATGACCCATACCAGGTCGAACACTTTGAATGTATATACAAATCCCAGCGTCAGCACAGACATGATAGCCGGCTTTATCATGGGAATCGTGATCTGGAACAGTGTCTGGAATTTATTTGCCCCGTCCAGACGTGAGCTTTCATAGATCTCCTCCGGAATGGTGGTGAGTCCTGTGATCAGAAGCATCATGTTAAAGGGGATACCAATCCAGATATTTGCCACTACAATGGCTATCATAGCCAGTTTGGGGTCCAGCAGCCATTCCAGCGGTGCGTTGATCAGATGCAGGGACATGAAAAGCTGGTTGATGATACCGCCTTTGCTGGCAAACATGAATTTGAACAGCAGACCCGCAACCGTGACCGGAAGCAGCCAGGAGATCATGGTCACACCTCGGAAGAAGGAGCTTCCCTTGAATTTTTTGCTGAATAGAAGTGCCAAGCCGAATCCGATAAAAAACTGGAAGAAAATTGATGCCACCGTAAAGATCAGTGTATTTTTAATAGCTGTGGTCAGTATCGCCTCACCGCCTGAAAACAGTTCCTTATAGTTCTCAAATCCTACAAACGCCTGCTTGGATGCATCTGCAAAGGAATATACATCCACATTCTTGAAACTGAGGATAAAGTTCTGTATCATGGGGTATCCCACAAATATCAGCATGTAGATGGCGGCTGGAAGTGCAAACAAAAAACCAACCTTTGGTCCGAGAGTTTTCCCTTTTTTCATTTTCTTTCATCCTTTCCTATGAGCAGTTATGGGGTTAAAAAGGGACAGGAGGGTCCTGTCCCTTTCCGGCTGTTTATTTTTCTGATGCCTTCACCTTATCCACGGCTGCCTGTGTATCTTCTGCTGCTTTTTCAGGAGTCTTTGCTGAGGTCATAACCTCCTGGAATCCTGTCTGCAGTGCATCGGAATATTCCGGCCAGGAAGCACTTGGGCCTCTTGGGATGGATGTCTGAAGCTGTGTGATAAATTCTTTCTGGATCGGGTCATCTGTCCAGTACGAGTCCTGAGCCGCCTCTGTTTTCGGCGGGAAGGAACCGTACTGTTTCATAGCGTCCACCATCACCTCTGTCTTGTCATAGTATTCCATGAATGCAGTGGCTCCGCCCATGTCATCCTGTTTTACAGCTCCCATATTCTCACCGCCCAGAATGGAGGTTGCCTGGTCAGAATCCGCGTCTTTTTTGGGGAGTACCGTCACACCGTAGTTCAGATCAGGAGCGTCCTTCTCGATTCCCGGGATCTGCCATGGTCCGTTCTGCTGCATAGCCAGGTTACCTGCCACGAAGTTGTTATTTACATCTGACTGTGTCCAGTTCACGCAGTCCTTTGACCAGGAACCGTCAGCTACCATCTCCTGCATAAGGTTGTAGGCATCCGTACCGCCTTTCACATTCTGGTAGTCCCCGCCTGCTGTGTATAACCACTGCAGACACTGGAAGGTTCCCTCATCTGTTCCTGTAGCAGCATTGCCGAAGCCAACCACACCGTCTTTCGTCAGCGCTTTTGCCATCTCATGGAAATCTTCCCATGTGGTGTTTTCATTGGGATACTCCATACCTGCCGCATCGAAGATATCCTTGTTGTAGAACAATGCCGTACAGTTGGTGGCAAAGGGAATGCCGTAATGTTTTCCGTCCGCCATAGTGGATTCCATAGGGCCTTCCAGGTATTCATCCCATTTGATATCCGCATCTGATACATCCCCGAACAGGTCCATCTGAATGAAGGATGCCATGCTGCAGCCGTCCAGGATGACCAGGTCCGGGAGTTCCCCGGATGCCATGCCCAGTGTCAGCTGTTTTTCATAGTCTGCAAAGGGTACATACACATGGGATGCCTCGTATTCCTCCTGTGATTCATTGAAGCCGTCAATGATGTCCTGCATCATGTTTTTCTGAGCATCCGTCTCAAAGTAATCCCAGATGACCACCTCTTCCTTTCCTCCGGCAGTCTTCTTGCTGCTGTCCGTTCCCGCGGAAGCTGTTCCTGCGTTTCCTCCGCATCCTGCCAACATTGTAGCTGCCATAGCCATACAGAGCATAGCGCTCACTACTTTTTTCCTCATTTTGTTTCCTCCCTTTCGTTCGTTTCTGGTGATTTATTTGATATCTAAAGTATAAGAGAATACCGACCTGTCTTATAGTCTAAAAAATTAAACAGGGTGGAAATTCTTCAACTGAATTTCCACCCTGTTTAATTTCTATCCGCATCAATACCTTCGGAACATCTGTTCATACCAGATCATACTTCTTGCACAAGTCTATTTTTATGAACTGTATTACGGTGCCTGTTATCCGTATCTGTGATTTTTTCTCTCCTGTTAGCCAATTCTTCCAAAACAACGCTCTCGTTTTTCTCGAATCTGTAATAAAATATCATAATGACCGCACCTATGATGAAAAATGCAGCCGGCAGGTAAGAGAAACCGGTCTTCATCGCTGCCAGTGCAATCGCCGACTGCTTCTGATTTGCAACATACCCAAAATGCTGCATCAGCTTCAGCGGTACAAAATCTCCCAATCCGGTACCTACCTGAAGTCCCACTGCACTTCCCACTGCGGTCAAAAAGCCGCTGGCTCTCACTCCGTTTTTATATTCACCGTAATCCACGGTGTCAGACAGCATGGCAAAGGGCATGGACACCGCGATCCCGGTTCCGATACTTGTGATCACCCAGGCAATCACGATCACTGTAAAATTTCTTCCTGCAATACCTAAGGATATCTGACCTACAGCAGCGATAAAGAATCCAAGAATCATAATACAGGTTTTTGATAATCTTCGTGCCAGAAATGGAATGGCCGCAACTCCGATCATCTGTGTCAACACCAATGCGTTCAGAATAGAAACATAATTCTCATTTTCCAGATAATAACGGGAATAATAGATCAGGGAAGAGGTTCTGGTTGAATTGCCCAGCCAATAAAAAGCACTTCCCAACACCACGATAACCCACGGCCAGTTTGACCTGAGCGCCTTGAAGCTGTCTCTGATCGGAAGACTTTTAGCAGTCTTTGCATTTACCTCTCTCGTATTCCTGAATGCATAGAAAAACATACATACTGAAATAGCTGTGTATAGCAGCACGGTCAGTGAGAATCCCTGCTGTCTGTTGCCTCTGCCCAGCACGGATACCAGTGTCAGGGTAAATGTCGCCGTTACAAAATATCCTATGTTTCCTCCAATCATTCTAAAAGAATTCAGCTTTGTCCTCTCATAGGACTCATTACTTAAATTGGGCAGAATGGCCGTTATAGGTGTAGAAATACCGGTATAGAGGATGCTTGCGGTCAGATAAGTGAATGCCGCGTAAGCAACTCTGGAGTTTCCCGACAAATGCGGTGTAAAGAAAGTAAGACACATAAACACCCCAAAAGGTATTGCCAGCCTTGCAAACCATGGACGGCTCTTGCCGTATACTGATCTTGTTTTATCAATTGCCAGCCCCCACAGCGGAACAGTAGCGGTATTGAGTATCCGGACAAACAGAGCGATTATAGCCGCTGTTCCGATAGAAAGTCCGAATACATCTGTGTGGTAAAAATTAATAAAGCTGGTCAGAGTACAGTACAATAGGTTTCCTGCCGCATCTGTACCCGCGTACGCGATTCTGTTTTTTAAAGACAGGCCGTTGCTGTTTGTTTTTGTATTACTCATTTTAAATGTGCTCCTCATACTTTTTTCTGTAATTCTGCGGAGAAATACCCATACGTTTCTTGAAACAGTTGGAAAAATATATCTCTGAATTGAAACCAACCATCTTGGCGATTGTCCCTATCCCATATTCGGAACGAAGCAGATATTGTTTCGCATATTCCATCCGCATTTCCATCAAAACCTCCATTGGTGTTTTCCCATAAGCCGCCTTCATCACTTTTGCCAGGTAATTACTATGCAGATGGAAGACCTCTGATAAAAGTTGATTTGATACAGGCTGTCCTAAATTATTCTCTAAATACATATAGATCTGTTCTGCCAGCACCGTACTTCTATCCTTATACATACCCAGACTTTCAATGAATTTCAAAAATCTCAAAAACAGCTCTTCCGTCTTCCATATATATTCTTTACCGGAAGTTGTACTGTCCAGCAGGTTATGAAACAGTCCAAACAGCATGGCCGGCTCTTTGATCAACGCATGCTTCGGCAGATGAAGCGTGTAAGAACATTGATGGTAGTGTAATTCCGGTATAGGCAGATTGGAAATAAACCGGCTCGCTCTTCTGCTCTGCCTCCACTGCGCCGTTGTATAAAAATGCAGCCAATAGAATTCCGTATCCTCCTGACACGGTCTCCATGAAAAATGATGTCTGTCAGGTAATAAGATAAACAGTTCATTTTCCTTTACCACATATTGAGAGTCATCTTCAGAGAGAAATAACTTCCCCTTCTTCACCGCAATCAGGTCAAAGTATCCAAGATTCCTTCTGTTTATATGATTCTGGCCTTTTTTCATCATCCGATAGTTTCCCTCTATAAAATCGGGAAATGGCGGAACCGAAATAGAGATAATATCATCTGACATATAGTTACCTTCTTATCTGTAATACAACACTTCTCCCGTCTTCCTGGCGCTCTAACAAAGTCATACCATCTTCTGATATATAATAAAAATCCCTGCTATATGGTGCGAAGCTGGTAATTTTATATCCTGTCTCTGTCTCTTCATAACTGCCATTTATCACACGTAAGGTTCCTTTGTTATTTATGATGAATGTCTTCTGTCCAAAGCTGTCAAGATATGCTGTCATCTCTTCGCCCATATCCCAGTCAGGTGTCTGGTCATCACTGTCGAATAACCTGGCAAAAATACCGCCGTCCCTATAGAAAGCAGCCTGTCCAAAACGGTCTCTGGATAAGTCCGGACGATTGATGTGCGGCCCGGCAACAGCATAGGTGGAAACAGCCATCCCCTTTTTTAAGGGAGTTACAGCCGTTGCATGCGTATCATAACAGTATAGTACACCTGCAGTGGCCCGGTAGCTTCCTTCCAGGAATTCTGTATTTTGTAAATAGGAGAAGACTTTATATGCTGCGGCTGCCGTCAGGCCACCCCACAGGGAGTGGGTCATATAAGACAGGGCTTCCCACCAGCGATCCGGATTCTGTGCCCGAAAATCATTGGAGTATCCTATATTTGCCAGCAGAAGCTCACCGTATTTTTCCGCACTCTCCCGCTTTTTGCTTACGCTCAGAGCGCCGGCAGCAGGTCCGAATCCCGCGTTATCATAAAAATGCTCTGTAATTGCCGCTGCATAAGAATCTGCCCCCCGGTGGACCCTGTCCATCATCTTATCCCACAGGGATTGTATTGTCTGCAGTTTTTCTGTCAGCTCTTTTTCTTTGAGTTTTATGAGCAGATCCTCAAAATACAGGAAATAGACACCCAGCATCTGTGATTCCTCTTTTCCCCGTTCATCTTCATGCAAATCCGGATTCACCCTTAACTCAAAGACATCCGCTGCCCACTCCAGATACGTGTCTGCTGTATACAGCTCCAGGATCTGATCATCAAATTCTGACAGCAGATAGAACAAATGTCCTATGTATTCAAAATCCATGCACCGATAGAAGTCTCCGTATAATTTACGGGGTTTTTTAAAATCTCCGTCCTTAAACCATTTTGGCCGCACATATTCCACTGCGCTTTTTTCTACCTTCCTGACCTGATCCACATCCAGGGAACCTAAAAGATTTTTCTTCAGTACGAGATTCAGTTTTCCAAGAGATTCCCCTTGGTTGGATACCGGCTTAAAAGCAAAGGGCGGATTCCCCTCTTTTCCCTCATAAAGTTCATCACAAATATATGCCACGCGTTCGTCAATGACCCTATCCAGCTTATCCATGACATTCATTACCACAAAATCTTTTGTGCCATCTGAAAACTTAATGACTGCTTTATGCTCTCCCAATGCTGTTGGTTTGTATGAGAGATGATACATTTCTCCTTCATACTTTACTTCAATGGACAAACTCTTTACTGTGTCATTTTCTTTAAAAAGTGCCTCAGCTGAGAGGATTTTCAGAGATTCCGAAACTTCAACGGTCAATCTTGCAGTCTCACCGATTATATTAAGCGGCGTATAATCCACTTTAGGATGATTCAGTTTCAAGCCCTTTTCCAGAAACTCTTCCTGATTTCTGTTGATATTTACGACATATTTCCACGTCCTGTCTTCTTCTGCTTTCAGCATAAAGCCATCTTTTTTATATATCCAATCCTTGTTTTGGAAACCTTCCGGATATCCGCCTGCGAAATATAGTTTATGGAACAACATTCCGTCCAGAGAAGGGGAAACGTTTTCAAAAAACAAATTTTCATAATCACAGTAAGTACCGATGGATAAGGCTTCGCCTTCAACCTGATAGAATCCCAGATTTCCTCCCCGGTTGTCCCGGCGCACTGCATTTAATTTCGTATAATTGTCAGATATGGAGAAGAATACCGCTGCGGAATTATGTATATTTCTGAGTACCTCTTTGTCCCTGAACATCACATAGGCAAATGAGATCCACACCCCAAAATCTGAGATCCAGATATCTTTTTTCTCCTGGTTTACTAAATGGATGGTCCAGTGAAGCTCCCCGTCATTCTTTCCCATGTCGTAAATCATTATGATCTTCATGTTTCCAAAATCATATGTAACTGTGATCTCTGCACCTTCCTTTTCAATCACAGGAGAGAACTCACGGCTGTTACGCTGTTTACCATCTGCCGTAATATCAAAATATCCAAATAACTTATCTGCATCCTGATATCCGGCCTGCGATAAATATGCTTCTTCAATGACCCAGTTCATTTTATACGGGTCATCTTTCATGGATAATTTTGAAATGTATCCCTTTTCTGATATCATCATTTCCAAACTTTTATTTTCTATTTTTATATCATGTTTCATGGAACGCCTCCTTTTCTTAATGTAAATTTATCACCTTCTTTTTCCATAAACAATATGGATATCCAGCCAAAACTTAAGAAATTTCACACGGATCACTACGCATAAAACCTCTCTGAGGAATCCTTTCCCCCGAGAGGTCTCATAATTGATCTTCTGTCACGATGCGATATATCCCCTAATACTTTCTTCCAATGTCTTTGTATCATCTGAATAAACAGATAACCTTACCTTCTTTCCAACGCCTATTCCCAGAACGCCAAGTATAGATTTTGCGTCAACTGAATAATGACCATAGCTTAAGTCTACATGTTCCGGAAATGCAGTTATTTTTGAAACAAAGTCAACTGCATCTTTTTCTGAGTTTAACATAACCTCTAAAATCATTTGTATTTTCTCCTTTAACTATCTGCATGTTTTCTGTTCTTGTTTTTTCATTCTTTTGTATCTGCAACTTTATTTGTTATCTAAAATATAACTAAAAACCTTTCTGTCTTACAGTATAAAAGATTAAACAGGGTGGAAATTCTTCAACTGAATTTCCACCCTGTCCATGTTCTGCATCTATTTCTTTATTGTTTCAGCGCTTCCTGTATTCTGCTGCACACATCCTCCGGTGTGCTCACTCCCGTAATGATCTCATACTGTCCTTCTGATAACTGCTCTGACAGAACTGACCAGTTTTCAAAACTGGTCCTTGAGATGCAGTTTTCCATCTGCTCCAGTATAATCCCGTATTCCGGCTTAGCTTTTAAAAACAATTTTGCCACATCTTTTCTGGGAGGCAGAGAGTTCGCTCTCAGATTTGCATTCAGCATTGTGTCAATCTGGCTGTAATATTTTAAAAACGCAACGCTTCCCTCTTTGTTTTTCCCTTTCAGCACTGCTATGTTCTCTCCTCCACGGACACCCATATATCGTTGGTCCCCGGGAAATGCTGCAACGCCGTAGTTGATGCCAGCATCATCCAGAGCAGGAAATACCCATGGCCCGTTTTCCATCATGGCGCATTCTCCTGCAATAAAGGTCCTTGCCACGTCATTCTGTGACCAGTTTACACATTCCCTGGACATCATGCCCTGTTCCACCATATTCTGTATGAACTGAAATGCCCTTTTTGTCCCTTCCCCGCCTGCCTGGTCCAGCTCATCACCGGCTGACAGCATAAAAGAAGCAAACTGGAAAGCACTCTGCTCCCCGCTGACAGCAGACATGGCAAACCCGTACCTGCCCTCCTCTGTAAGACTTCCGGCAGCCGTCTCAAGCTGTTCCCAATTCTCGGGAACAGCAATCTTCTTCTGTTCCAGAATGTCTTTGTTATAGATCAAAGCCACATTGTTGCAGCAAAAAGGAAGTCCGTAATAGCGTCCCTCATACTCCACAGATTCCATGGCATTTGGAAAATACTGATCTAAATCCTCTATCTCCTTTACTGCCTCTGTAATATCCTCCAGCTTATCCATACTGACATAGGAGGGCATATCAGGATTGTCGATGATCACCATATCAGGAAGCTGGTTCTGGGTGATTCCGATTGCCAGTCTTTTGCTGAATTCCGTCACTGGCCCGTGATATTCCCATGTGAGGTGATACTGCTCCTGAGAGGCATTAAATCCATCTGCCAGTTCATCCATGGATGTCCTCTGTTTCTCAGTCTCGTAATAACTCCAGAGTACCAGTTCTTCCCGCTCTTTTTTCTCACCGTCTTCCACCCTGATGCCCTCCGCGGAACATCCTGCCAGGCAGAGGGCACAAAAGACAAGAACCATACTTCGTATACCTTTCATGCATCTTACCTCCTAATTCATCTGCCTGTATTCACCGGGGGATACGCCTGTCTCTTCTTTAAATACCCTCTGGAAATATTTAGGATCATTGTACCCGGTGGCTTTTGCAATCTCGTAAATTTTCATATCCGTTCCTTTTAACAGACGCTTGGCATGGCTCATGCGGAACTGCTTCAGAAAACTGGAGAATGTGATTCCCATCTCCCTGTTAAAAAGGGTACTCAGATATTCGGGTGTAATCTCCAGGACCCGGGAAACTTCCTCCTGCGTAAGGCCCTCCTGATAGTGCTCCCTTATATAATTGATAGCTTTTTTGATCACGTAATTGCTGATATCCTCCCGCTTTACCCTGGTGCTGGTGATGAGCTGGATAACATCCCTGTACGCATTCTCCAATTCATGCCAGGTGACCGCTGCCTCTATATTCCGGAGCAGATTCGCACTTTTCAGTTGCTCAAAAAGTGCTCTGTCTATATCCTCCAGGGTATCTCCGATCATATAGTAATTCTTTACAAAAGCCCTGCGGATATCATCCGCATCAAAATGCCCATCCTTCATATAGCGCAGAAATTCCTCTGCCCCTTCCTTTTCTTTTTCCGGATTTCCCTGACAGACAGCATTGCGAATGCGTGTATAAATCTCAGCGGGGGGCAGAAAGGGAGCGGGGTGGTATGCTTTCACATCCTCCCTGGTAAGCCATCCCTTTTGGTTCCAAATGAGGGAGAAAGAAATAAGATCATTCAGGTTCTGTGCTGTTTTCTTCAGATCTCTCAGACTTTGGAACGCCTGTCTGGTCCAGATTGGCCGCTCCTCCTTATCCTGCCAGTGGAAGATCAGTCTGTTATAAAAAGATTTTTCCAGGTCCGAAATCCTTTCAGATCCCCATTCTGCGCAGGCCAGAATATAGAACTCCTGCAGGTTTTCCATATAAAAAGCGTACCATTTTATCTCCCGGTACTTCTCTCTCAGCTCTTCCAGGGCTTTCTCTGCCTGTTCTCTGTAGGAAGCCGGTGCGGAACCTATGTACCCGGCAAAGAGAATGTATTGGGCCTGTTCTGCCAGACCACATACCTTCTCCAATATGTCATACTGTTTTTCCTCCTCCTGCTCTTCCCCGAAGATCAGATTTCTCAGATGCACCTCAGGACTGCCCTTGGTAAGCTGTTCCTTTTTTATTTTCTCTTCAATTTTTTCCAGCATATCCTGCACGTCATCCACTGCCAGAGGTTTCAGCAGATAATCATCCACCCCATACTGTATAGCTTTTTTAGCGTACTCAAACTCGGAATATCCGCTCAGGATAACTGCATGTACCGGTATTTTCTGTTCATAAAGACGTCGGATCATCTCCAGGCCGTCCATTTTCGGCATACGGATATCTGTGATCACAAGATCCGGTTTAAAACGGAGAACCAGGTCAAGTCCTTCCTCCCCATCGGAAGCCTCCCCCAGAACAATATGGTCTGTCAGTGATTCTATCAGTTTTCCCATACCTTCCCGAATTTTTATCTCATCCTCCACGATTATGATCCTCATTGTCTCCACTCCTTATCCCGTACCGGTATTTTCAGTGTAATAATAGTTCCTATATCCTGTATACTCTTTACATCCCATGAAACATCTTCACCGTAATACATACGCATTCGGGCAAATGCATTGTTCAGGCCGATGCTCCTGCCGTCATCCCGGACTGCCTTCTCAGGATCATTAAAGGTATCTGCCATACCGGGCGGCATTCCCTTTCCATTATCTTCTATGATGATATCCAGCTCTTTCTTGTCCTCTGACACGATAATATCAACCCGCAGGATTCCTCCGCCCTCAATGCCCTTGAACCCGTGCAGGATCGCATTTTCCACAAAAGGCTGGATGAGAAGCTTGTGAATCCTGATATTTTTTGCCTCTTCACTTACATATATCTCACAGATAAAAGCATTGTTGAACCGCATTTTCTGAAGGCTTACATATTTTTCCAGCCAGTCTGCCATCTCCGAGATGGTCACCATCTGGTTGCTTTTATTTATGCTGTACCGGAGAATGATCCCCAGGTTGCGCAGCATTTTGCTAATCTCATATTCTTGCTTTTCAATCGCCATCCAGTTGATGGAATCCAGCGTATTGTACAGAAAATGTGGATTGATCTGAGCCTCCAGCGCCCGTATCTCCGCGTCTTTCTGCTTCTGTGTGATCTCAGTTACTTCTGTGATCAGATTCTTGACTTTTCCTGTCATGGTATTGAAATTGTCCGCGATCTGTCCCATCTCATCCTCAGTATCCACATGCACCTGAACATCCAGATTACCGCTCTGCACCTGCTGGATTCCCCCTACAATACTCCTTGTGGACCGCTCTATAAGGCTAACCGTATAACGTATGAGCAAAATAGAGGCGGCAAACAACAGCGCACCGATAAAAATGGTCAGAAACTGGATCCTTGTCACATCACGCAGCATATAATCCCTGTCATATGCATTATAAAAGATCCATCCCAGCTGCTTGTCCTCGTAACGGTTCACAGCAATATTTTTTCCTTTCAGCTCCCCTGTGTTCTTCACAAAATCCTTGATGGTCTTATTGGTGCTGATGGCTATGCCGGAGTAAAAGGAGTTGGGATAAGTGAGCACATTACCCTTGCGGTCTGTGATAAAATTAACCGCATAAATCTCCGATTCTTTTTCTGTCCGCCCCGTGCTGCACACTGCATTTAAGACAGATTCATTGACACTGGTCACCACTGAGGCAATGGGACCCTTCTGGATATCTTTAAAGTCATACATCTGCTTTGCTATGTGGAAGATCCGTTCCTCCTGGTTTCCCCGAACAAAACGCTGGGTAGGTGATATGATCATATTTGTGGCATCCTGTGCCTGACGGTATGGCTCTATGGATGTCATATCCTCATAACTTTCCCAGAGATTATCCACAGCGGATGCCATACCGAAATCATATGTAATATCCTGTCCGTCCGGCAGGATAATACTGATACACTCAATCCCATTGACGGAAGTTCCGTACTGCTGCAGTTTATCACAGATTTCCCGGTAGATACGCGCCTTAACCTCTGAATCTTCTGCCTCATAAACCTTGATTCCATCAATGATCTGGTTATCCGCATAGATCTGGTAGACAAGATTCGTGTAAATATCCAGGGTTAAATTCGTCCTCTCTGATATCTGGGCAAGCTGGTTCACCATAAGGGTATCTACCTTTTCTTTTATGTTGTTTACAATGACATAGAGCATTAAAATCTGTGCCACCAGAAGTGGTATGACGGATGCAAGTATGAAGGTATATAAAATCTTCCGGCCTAATTTTTGGTTTTTGAACCATTTTAGAAATCCATTTCTACGTTTCATGATTACTTTTAGTTACCTCTTCCTTTTTGCTGAGATTGAGATTCTAACATATTATACTTAATATGCGCCCATTAGACAAGAAGAGATATTTTTGAGAATCGTACTTCCCTCAGCATTGCCGGAACCGGCCGCTGCAAAAAAAAGCCTGCAAAGCAGTTCGCTTTACAGACCTATTTTTATTTTTCACTATCTGTTGTTTTCAAAAAACGTTCCTCATATTCCTTCATAGGCACAGGTTTACTGAACAGGAATCCCTGGACCGAATCCACGCCGCAGGAGCGCAGTGTCATAAACTGTTCCTCTGTCTCAATGCCCTCCGCAACCATATGGACACCAAGGTCATGGCAGACACCGGAAATGAGGCCCACAATGGTTTTGGTTTTCGGATTGACGGCTATATTGTCAATCATACTCTTATCCAGCTTGAGCACGTCAAAGTCAATCTCAGACAAAAGGGCAAGGTTGGCATACTCTGTGCCGAAATCATCAATGGCAACCGCAAATCCCGCATTGTGCAGATTTGTAATCAGAGACTTAATATCAAGCCCCTCCACATCATGTATCTTCTCGGTAACTTCTATCTCCAGATACTCCGGTGAGATGTCATATTTTGTACAGATGCCTGTCAGATGCTCCACAAAGGAAGACTGTATCAGGGATGAGATGGAAAAGTTTACAGACACCGGAAATGCCTGTTTTCCCTGATTGATCCAGTCTTTCAGTTTTACACAGACAAATTCAAACACATAGAAATCGATCAGGCTGATAGACTCATTTTCCTCCAGCAGCGGCAGAAAATTCCCGGGAAGCATCAGGGTATCGGATTTGGAGCGGTATCGGATCAAAGCCTCCGCGCCCACGGCCATACGATCTGATGAGGAAACCTTTGGCTGGAGATATACCTCGAACCGGTTTTGCTGTATCTCCTCCATCAGAATACCGGGATCTGCAAGATGAAGGACTTCATCGCTGTGATGCCGGTAACGCTGTGAAACAGGATTCTGCCGGTAAAATTCCTTCTTATCCTCATACATTCTGGCATCCGCTTCCGCAATGATCTCTTTTAAGCTGCTGACCGTTTCTGTCCACCGGGAACCAATGGCCGCCCGGTAATGCGGTTCTTTCTGGAACTGTGCCCTCAGTTCACGAAGCTTGCTGTGGAAGACATCCTTCTCTATCCCCGGGCAGATGATCACAAACTCATCACCGCCGATGCGGTAAAAATCAGCGCCTTCAAATACCTGCTTCATCCGTCTGGCACACTCGACCAGTACCGTATCCCCAAACTCATGCCCGTACTGGTCATTGATGTCCTTTAATCCGTTCACATCCAGGTACACGATCCCTGCCGGGCTGTCCGTGTGTGTCATGGCATTGGTATCCTCAATGTAACGGTTTCTGTTGTAAAAAGAAGTGAGCGTATCAAAATAACTCAGCCGCGAAAGCTCCTTCTGGCTCTGCGCATTACTGCGCGCAAGCAGCAGAAAATAGCACAGGGTCTGCAGCTGTGATGCAATACTGACAATCTGCCCTGCCGGCGGATTGTCAACGACCAGACAGCCAAGCAGTGTCCCGCCCTTTTCAAGGGGCGCTGCCACCAAACTGGTGATCGCATGTTCCCGCAAAAGCCTGTATTCTGCCGTATTCGTATCCCCAAGCTGATTCACGTTTTGGATAATGACACATTCCTTCCTGTTAAAATAAGGGATCCAGCGTTCAATCAGGGAAACCGGAATCCCCTGCAGCCGCTCCCTATGGGAAATGATTCCATCCGCACACCATTCCAAACGGGCATACATCCTATCCTCTTTGATATCTATAATATAGACACGGTCCGCATGCAGAAAACTTCCGAACTTCTCCAGAACCTGTGCTGAAGTTTTAATGATATCCTTCTGCTGATACAGCATGCTCACGCAGTCTGTCACCAGTTTCTCCGCCTCCAGGGTAAATTTCAAAAACAGCTTTTCCTGTTCCGCCTTGGTGGTATCAAAGGCGATCTCCATTCTGGCAGGCCGCCCGTTCCATTCCAGCAGACGGTCCTTCAGAATATAGTGGCGCCCGGTTATGGGGTTGTCATGCTCCCATGTATAATTTTCACCTTCCCTCAGGATCGGTGTGGTGCAGAATTCACAGGGTGCGTCCTTTCCCTGGAGGACACGGTAACATTTCTTCCCTTCCAGGGAATCCACATGAAAGATTTCCATGCCGGCCTGGTTTAAAAACAACAGATCATAATTTTCAATGTCTGTAATGTACATGAGCTCAGAAATGTCATTCATGGGTGCCTGCAGATTCTCCTCCTGCCTGGAGAGCTGTTCTTTCTTTTTCCGGTTTTCATCCTCTGCTTTCTCAAGCTCCCTCTGGCGCTCTGCCTGCCTTGCGTTATATATATAGATCAAAATGACAAGAATGATAAATGCAAAGTTCAGGATCAGCAGGCTCACTGCAGCGGATCGGACTCTTTTTTCGGAATACTGTTCAGCCGCCGCCACAGTCCTGTCCGCCAGTGCAAAGAATGTCTCGCTGTCATCAAAGAGAATTTCAGCCCCCTCTCCGGCCCGGACAAGGTAAATCTCTTCTTTCAGGTCTTTCCACTCTCTCTGCATTTCAACGATCAGCTCCTGAAATGCATCACTGTTCAGGCGTGTGAGTCCCACATCCCCCTCCCCTGTCTGCAGTTCTTTTAAGATACCATCAATTTTTTCCACCAGGGAATCATTTTGCTGACCGTTCAGTTCCTGCTTAACCAGGCGCTGGGTAGCCCCCCGCACAACACCTGCATAGTTGATCACTTTCGCATTTCCCTGGAGATTGTAAATGTAAAAGAAAGAAACCAAACTGGATATCAGCAGCGCTATTGTTAAAATGATAGGAAATATTTTCTTTTGCATAGAACTCCCCCTTATATCCCGTATCTGTTTCGATTCCGGTCCTGTGCCAGACAATTCTGCATGCAAAGCAGGATATAAAAACCACTTTCATTCCTCCCGGAAAGAAAATTTAGAATAAAAGAATTTCATTCTGTTCTCTATAAATATCTGCCACTGTTCCGCAAACGCATCAAAGTCATCCGTCCGCAGATCTTTTTCCTGGCGGTCGATAAACCCGGTATAATCCGCGTCAAGCTGTCCGGTTCCCATCAGTACCGCGGATAAAATATAGCCCCATGTGTTCAGCTCCCTGAGTTTATCATAGCATTCCCGGATGATCGCAGAGGGACATTCCGCGGAGATAAAGCTCAGAAGCACATCAATGAAAAGTATACTGCTGGTTTTTCCGCGCAGTTTTGTGATTGACTGCAGGAATTCCTCCCTCTTTCTTTTCGTGACTGATTCCATGGTAAAGAGTGTCACGCTGCGGACTGTCATAGCCAAAATCTGCATGCCTTCTCCGTGAAGCCGCATATTTTCACGGATCTCCGATATCTTCATAACCTCCATACCCACAGGTTCCAGGCAGACCTTTGTCCCGATTCCCATATAGGTTCTGGTCACACCCAGAGAATGGAGTACATCCAGTGTTCGCCGGACTGTGCTTAAAGATACCTGGTACTGCTCCGCCATTTTGGGCAGGGAGGGCAGATAGCTGCCGACTGGATAACGCTCCCATAAAATTTCACGGATGATCACAGACGCCAGCGTATACCGCACCTGGGGCCGCCGACGGTAAATCGTCCACGAAAATGGGATCTGCCTGACGTTTTCCAAATGATATGCTTCACCGGCATGTGCGATGAAATCCAGCACTTCATTTTGTATACTGTCAAAATAGTCATCAAACTCTGACTTCAGCCCCTGCATATTTGTCTCCGGCAAAGTTTCGCCTGCGGCTAAAACCGGTATATCCGTATTTCTTTTCGGATATAGAAAATTGAGATAGCGCAGGCACTGCCAGTAAAGATTTAAAAGCAGATCATTGTGAAAAGTGCGCAGAACCTCAAAATACAGCTTTACAGGTATGGGAACCGTTTGGTCCGTAACTGTATCATGGTTCTCATTTAAATTTCCCCGGATATCCGTTTCCAGATTATGCACCCCGATCTTCCACATCGGGAAAAACAAAAGTTCACCTGCATATTCAAAATCCAGGATTCCCTCTTTGCGGGGCACAAAATATTTTGCGGCATTCTCCCTGAAGGTTTCTTCGGTTCCCTGATATACCACCCTTGCCACTTTCCGCTCTTCGGTTTCTATATAACCGTTTTTTTCCAGTTTATCCAGTGCCATCTGAATCGTATTACGCCCCAGCCGAAAAGAGGCACAGATTTTCGGCACTGACAACAACTGTTCCCCATATCTGTATACGCCAAAGAGGATACGGGATTCATAATATTCATAGATCAGTTCGTTAAGTCCGCTGTTTTTTTTCATTCCTGTCCTCCCTGTAAACATTAACCCTGTTCATGTTAGGTAATACCCTGATTGTAACACTATTTACATTGCCACGCAATAAATTGCATACATTTCTTCGTTAAAATTCATAATTACAGAAAAAAAAGACAATCACCCGTAAACAAGGATTGTCTTAAGTCCAAAAGTCTTACAGGACCGCCAGCATAACCGTCCCCGCAGTGATCAGCACCACACCTGCCCCTGCCTTTTTTGAAAGTTTTTCATGGAACACGATCCGGGAAAAAGCGATTGTCACAAGGATACTCAGCTTGTCAATGGGAACCACCACACTTGCCGCCCCATCCTGCAAAGCCCGGTAATAGCACAGCCAGGACGCCCCTGTAGCAAGCCCTGACAACACAATAAAGAAAAGTTCATTCCTCCGTATCTTCCTAATCTCATGCTGTCTTCCTGTGACAAAGACCATGATCCAGGCCATGAAAAGGACAACTGTTGTCCTGATCGCCGTTCCCAGGTTGGAGTCCACGCCTGTAATCCCTATTTTTCCCAGAATGGCTGTCAGACTTGCAAACACAGCCGACAGAGAAGCAAATACGATCCAGCTTCCGCCACCCCGTCCGCTGCCGTCCGCTGCCTCTTTTTTTGAGATCATCAGCATGGTCCCTGCGCCGATCAAAAAAACAGCAGCTATTTTTGCAGGCGTCACCCCCTCATGAAGAAAAATGAATGCCAGCAGTATGGTAAGGACTGTGCTGGACTTATCAATGGGGACCACTTTATTGATATCCCCTGTCTGCAGGGCGCGGAAATAGCTGAGCCAGGATGCCCCTGTAGCAAGCCCGGACAGTATAAGAAACAGCATGGTCTTCCCGGTGATCTGTCCGATTCCCGCCCATGCGTCTGTCAAAAATACCATAAGCCAGGAGAATATCAGTACCACAACGGTTCTTATAGCTGTCGCCACATTGGAATCCGTCTCCCGGATACCGCATTTTGCCAGAATCGATGTGATTCCCGCAAAAAATGAAGACCCTACTGCATATACTATCCACATGATCTCTGCACCTCTCTGTCCGTATCAAATATTTCAACCATTTCAGTCGATTCCGTTGATTTTATTCCTAATTATTACCATAACAGGTGTACAGCGCTCTGTAAAGGCATAGATATAATATATTTTTATATAGAGGAAGGGACCCGGCTGTCAGCCAGCCAGGCCCCGTTATGATGAAGTTTTTGTTCTTCACAAGTATCATTTTAGTACAGTTTTTCATGAAAAACTATCCGATTCCTGCCTTAATTTAGCAATATCCTGCCATCTGCGGCGATACTCCGTGGGGGTACATCCGGTATAACCGCGGAAGACTTTTCCGAAATAGCTGCTGCTTCCCAGGCCGCAGGCATGGCTGACTGCTGTGATGGTATCCCTGCCTTTTGCCAGCATCTTACAGGCCATCTGCAGACGAAAGTTCTGCAGATACTCCACAGGCGACATATGAAGACAGTCCCGGAAGACACGGTAGCACTCCCGTTCACTGGAAAAGGCAGCCGCCGCCAGCTCTGCCACCGTAATCTTTTCCGGGTAGTGCTCATGGATATAGATCATCATCATTTTAATCTTGTCATCCGAGCTTCCGGCCTCTCTTTCTTCCTGCAGAAGCGGGGCAGATATTGACAGGAGCCTGACCCATATGTCTGAGAGCACTTCGCGCAGTTTGATCTCATAAGCCCACTCCTGTTCCGAGAGGGAAAACGAGCGGCGAAGCAGCGCGAGAACCTCTTCCTGCGCCGGGTCTCCTGGATAGAATGCCATGATCTCCAACTGGGAGGCCGCCACAACAGGAAGGACAAATTTCTTCTCTATCCTGCTCCCCGGTTCCCCGGCGATGAAAGAAGTGTCGAAAATATGGATGAGCTGTACATTCCGCTCTCCTTCTGACCCGGCTCTCGTCATGTGCAGCACATTGGAGTTCACCATTCCTCCGGAACCGGCAGGAAACACGGTCTTCCCTTTGGGTGTATTGTATTCCAGCACACCGCTTTCCACGTAAAATAATTCCACGGTCTTGTGCCAATGCCAAGGCACAAAACGTCCTATGTATTTGTCCAGCTCCGCCCGGGAGGCAATGTAAGGAAAATCAGGAGCAAACCCCGGAAGTCTCTCTTCCTTGCTCCCTGAACGAAATTCTATGTTCGTTATATCCTTCACTTCTGCATCACCTCCTCGTTCGCAAAACGGTCCGCAGGAATCTTCCTGCGAACCGTGTCACTGATTTATTTACCATTTGGGTGCTGTGATTCAGCCTTACATGCTGCCGCCTACGGATCCCTCCCAGGTATCCACCTCTTTTGCCTTTTTCTCTTCCTCGTCGAACCAGTGGGTGGTGACTGCTTTTATCTCGGTAAAGAAGCGAACACCGTCCTTTCCCAGACAGTGCAGATCGCCGAAAAAGCTGTCCTTGTGGCCGCTGAAGGAGAAGATGCCCGCCGGAACCGGGATTCCCACATTGATTCCCACCATTCCGCCGTCTGTGCGGCGCGCAAACTCCCTGCTGTAATAACCGCTCTGGGTATAAATAACACTTCCGTTGGCAAACGGATTGCGGTTCATCATTTCCAGGCCCTCTTCAAAATCTTTGCAGCGCTTCACAGCCAGAACCGGTCCGAAGATTTCCTGCCGGCCGATCGCCATATCCTCTGTCACATGATCAAATATGGTGGGGCCTAAGTAGAATCCGTTCTCATAGCCGGGCACTTTGATGCCGCGTCCGTCCAGGACCAGTTCTGCACCCTCTTCCACACCTTTTTCGATCCATTTCTCTACCTTTGCTTTATGGGCAGCGTCCACCACCGGACCCAGATCCGTTGTCTTATCATAGGCAGGGCCTACTTTCAGTTCACCTGCGAATTTTATAAGCAGCTCTACCAGCTTGTCCGCTATGCTTTCCTGGGCAACCACCACGGGAAGGGCCATACAGCGCTCTCCGGCACAGCCAAAAGCGGAATTGATGATTCCTCTTGCGGTGCGCTCAAGAGCCGCGTCTTCCAGCACCAGGGCATGGTTCTTTGCCTCTGTCTGGGCCTGGACGCGTTTGCCATTGGCAGCCGCAATGCCGTAGATATGTTTTCCCACACCTGTGGTTCCTACAAAGCAGATTCCCTTCACATCAGGATGGGTCAAAAACTGCTCGGATTCCTGTCTGGTACAGGTGACAATATTAAGCACACCATCCGGAAGTCCTGCCTCCTGCCAAAGCTCTGCGCAGCGCAGCGCGGTCAGCGGTGTTTTGGAAGCCGCTTTGATGACAATGGTATTGCCGGTAGCGATACAGATCGGCGTCATCCAGCCCATGGGAATCATACCCGGGAAATTAAAGGGAGCGATTCCCGCAAATACGCCCAGAGGCTCCCGGTAGCTGACGGTGTCATATCCCTTGGAGGTATCCATCATGGATTCTCCCATCATGAGCGTCGACGTTCCGCAGGCCAGTTCCACAGGTTCCTTCACCTTGGCAATATCACCGGCAGACTCCTTCCAGTTCTTTCCGTGCTCTCTCGCACAGCACTCTGTCAGCTCATCCCAATGCTGATCCAGCAGATCCCGGAATTTGTAGAGTACCTGTACTCTTTTCATCACCGGGGTATCACGCCAGGCCGGAAATGCCTTTTTCGCGCATTCTATGGCATATGCCACTTCCTCTGTGGTACAGCTTGGTATTTCTGCCTGCACCTCACCGGTACTTGGATTATACACTGGCGTGTATTTGCCTGATTTCGTATCCAGCCACTGTCCCCCTGCCAGGTATTTCATTCTTTTCACTTCGCCCATTTCTTACCTCCTTGTTCTGGTTTATCTGTCAGCATAGTTCTCTTTCAGGATAGTTCTATTATAAAAGATTGCCTTCGTCAGTTCAACTCATTTCTCTTGTGATCAGGCATTTTTTTTGTGCAGAACTCACAGGCCCTGCTGTATCTGCCCGCAATTTACGTCAGCGGTAAAAGGTACTGTCTGTCACGGAATATATCCCTCTGGGCGTGATCCGGATCTCCGGAATGACCGGAAGCGCCATAAAGGACAGGGCAATAAAGGGATCCATTCCCCCCGGCACACCCATTTCATGGGCTTTCCGGATCATCCTCTCCAGCTTTTCATTGGCCTTTTCAAATCCCATGTCCGTCATCAGCCCCATGATGGGAAGCTCCAGTGTCTCATAGACCTGATGCTTCTCTATAAGGGTATACCCGCCCTGCGTCCGGATCAGTTCCCTGACAGCCAGCTCCATATCTTCATCGTTATCCCCGATCACGATGATGTTATGGGAATCATGGGAGACACTGGATGCTGCGGCTCCGCATCTGAGCCCGAAGCCCTTTACAAAGCCCACACCTGTCATTCCCGTTCCTCTGTGTCTTTCAACCACAGCGATTTTCTGCAGGATGCCGTTTCCCTCCAGATCATCCTGGCAGATATCTGTTACTGTGACGTCTCTTGTGGTGATCTGCCCTTCCTCCATCCGGATGACATGGCAGGGGAAGGAACCGGTGTATTTCAGTTTTTCTTTTGTAAAGCCTTTTACATGCACAGTGTTTTTCAGCTCTTTTGGGCAGGAGTGGACCGGACAGGCATTTTCTGCTTCCACCTTTTGTCCTTTAAAATAGACTTCCAGGACATTGACCCCCTTAAGGTCCTCCAGCACCAGAAGGTCTGCCTGAAAGCCCGGGGCCACTGCTCCCAGACGCTGCAGTCCGTAGCACCTGGCTGGCTGGATCGTGGCCATCCGGATGGCGCGGATAGGAGAGATGCCGAGGGCAATGGCCTTTCTCACATTGTAATTGATATGTCCTTCCCTCCTGATATCCTCTATATGCTTATCATCCGTACAGAAACAGAAGCCTTCTGTGCTCATATGGTTCTCCACAATCCCCTGAACAATGTCCTGCAGATTTCTGGCAGCACTGCCCTCACGGATGTGAACCGTCATTCCGTTTCTTTGCTCTCTCACCGCATAGGCGTATGCGGAGCACTCGTGATCTGTGGAAATGCCCGCCATAACGTATGCCTGCAGGTCCGGCTCTTCAAGAAACGGCGCATGTCCGTCCCGCACTTTCCCGTCAAACAGACACAGTTTTTCGTGCATATGGGGGCTTCCCTCCACCACGGAGATGTAGTCCATGACCTCCCCCAGTCCCAGGATCCGTTTGTTCTTGAGATAGGGCTTCATCATTTCCGCTGTGATCGTACACGCATTGTCATCAATCCCCGTAGCCGGTACGCAGGACGGCATCATGACAAAGACATTGGCGGATACCTCCTCTGTCTCCCTTAATATATAGTCGATTCCGGCCAGACCTGCCACATTGGCAGACTCATGAGGGTCCACAATAAAGGAAGTCGTTCCGCACAGGGCGGCCTGGGAGATCAGTTCCTTCGGCGTCACCAGCGTAGATTCCAGATGCAGGTGGCTGTCAATGAACCCTGGGCATACATATTTTCCCTCCAGATCCGTCTCACGGATTCCTTCGTATGTGCCGATCCCGGCGATCATACCGTCCGCCACAGCGATATCCCCCTCAAGGATCTCCTCTGTAAAAACATTGACAATCTTTGCATTCTTCAGGACAAAATCTGCTTTTTTCAGTCCGCGGGCAATATCAGAACACTTTTGATACCTTTCTAATTTCACACTATCATCTCCTATATTCCACTCATCAGAAACGGGAAAAACCAAATTGGATGCCTTTTTGTCGGCATGGTCAGAATTATCCGCGTTGGATATGATCTGCTGTGAGATCTCGTGGATGCCGGAAGCAACCGTTGATATTTTCCTTTGCTTGTTCCGAAATCTTCTGCATAAATCAAACCCCGTAATCTTTATTCATTCCCCGGCAGTCTGCCCTGCCAGCAGTCCTGTCAGCGTATCCCGCAGTATCTTCACATCAATAGGCTTTGCCACATGGGCATTCATTCCCGCTTCCAAAGCCTCCTGCACATCCTCCGCAAAGGCATTGGCTGTCATAGCTATGATCGGAATGGTTCCCGCGTCCTCTTTCGCCATTCTGCGGATGGCACGGGCCGCGTCGTATCCATTCATCCGCGGCATACGGATATCCATCAGGACAGCGTCATAGGTCCCCGGCTCTGCCCGCTGAAATTCTTCGACTGCCTGTATGCCGTCTGTCATCACCACGGATCTTGCTCCGTACATTTTCAGCAGCTCACACAGAATTTCTGAATTAATGGCGTTGTCCTCCGCCACCAGGAAACAGCGGCCTGTTAATATCTGAGCGTCATCCTGTCTCTCAGGCTCCCCGTCCCCATCCTGTTTTACTGCCGCCTCGCCCTGCATGGTCTCACAGATGATCTCCACACAGAATACACTGCCCTCATTTTGTCTGCTCTTTACCCATATCTTACCGTCCATGAGATCCACAAGACCTTTCGTGATACTAAGACCCAGCCCGGTGCCCTCAATCCCCACTGTATTGGTATTTCTGGAAAATGGCTCAAAGATATGCTCCACAAACTCCTCCGTCATGCCGATGCCGGTATCGCTGATGGTAAACCGGTAGCATACCTGACCATCCTTACAGCCCCGGTCCGTCTCCTCCGCCAGGAATTCCACTCTGCCTCCCTTAGGCGTAAACTTAATGGCATTGCTCAGAATATTGATCAGAATCTGGTTTATGCGCAGCTTATCCCCATAGAAATTCTGGTGGCGGATTTCCCTGGCTTCCATGGAAAAGGCAAGGCCGTTTACCTCCGCCTGAGGTTCCATCATAGCCGACAATTCCTTCAGCATTTCCGGCATAGAGATCTGCATCCGGTTGAGCATGATCTTGGAGCGCTCTATTTTGCTCATATCCAGTATATCATTGATGAGACTGAGCAGGTATTTGGAGGAGGAGGAAATCTTCTGCAGGCAGTCCTTCACCCGTTCTTTTTCATCCAGATTGGCCAAGGCCAGGGAGGTCATGCCGATCACAGCGTTCATAGGTGTCCTGATATCATGGCTCATGGAGGAAAGAAATTCGCTTTTTGCCCGGTTCGCCTTCTCCGCAAGGGCCAGTGCTTCCTGCAGGGCATCCTTTGCCTCACGCTCCGCAGCCAGCATATCTGTCACATCCGCGCGGACCATGCAGACCCTCCGGTGTCCCCTGTCTCCCCACAGCACATTCACCTGCTTGTACCGCAGCCCGTTCTCTGACTGGTACGGAAGTACAAAATCATACCCCGAAGGTTTTTCTTCCAGCCGCTTCATCATATTGCCCAGATCAAAGTACTGTTCATTCTCCTCCTCAATATGACTGGTGATATAAAAGTCCGTAATATTCTTCACCAGCTCCCTGTATCCCTCCAAAATATAGGGTGACAGGTTCTCCAGCACGGTCTGCCGGGTGTACATGGTCACACGGCCGTCGTTTACGTCAATAAAAGCCATAAGCTCAAAGGTATAAGCCACCACATTCAGCATACTCTGCTGCTCCCGCACAGAATCCGTGATGTCTGTTCTTGCCAGACACACACGCCCAAGTCTCAGATCAACAGCCGATACCGTCATGTTTTTTGTGAGCACATCCCCCTTCTCGTCTGTGATGGAATAATGGAAGGAATAGCTGTTCTCCCTTTTCAGATGCTCCATCATATATGCGCCGGCAAGCATTTTGGTGACATGTTCTTTATCCCTGGGCACTATGCCCATACAATACTTCTCCATGATCCACTGGGAATAACATCCCCGGTGGTTTACATCCTCTCCCGCGGTCCCGCTGCCGGTCAGGACAGTATAGCTGTCCTTCAGCACATCCACATCAACGACCAAGTCATAGCTGGTAACAGACAACTGCCTCAGTATCCGTTCGGATATGGCCTGCTCCGTAATATCCGTCACGGTCAGGATTCCTGTTACGCCGCCTGTATCCGGTGTTTCCACCAGGTTCACCTTGAACTGCACATACCGCCCGTTCTTTTCTTTCGGCAGTTTCACATAGCACTCCCGGATCTGCTCTGTATCTCCCTTTTTGAACGCGGCAAGTGTGGGTGCATTGAGATAGGTATCCAGAAAGAGCTGCTTTTCATCCGGGTCTGTCACCAGTTCCGCAATTCCGGCAAAGAACTCCTCCCGCACACTTCCAAATGTTTTTAAAAGGTCTGAATCCGTATAATCGAGAATCTCCAATATCCTGTTCTGTGTTATATTGCAGTGTCCCACGATCAGAGCGTTTGGCCCCGGTGTACGGTAATGCTGCAGGATCAGGTCATTATACTGCTTCCGTATCTGTGCCTTCTCCTCCCGCTCTTTTGTCATATCATGAAATCCGGCATAGATGCGTTTTTCTCCGTTGGCGCTCTTGACCAGGGACAGGGTATTCTTCACCCATACATAATTCCCGCCGCCTGTTTTTAAACGGTACACGATCTCACAGGGACCATCCCCTGCAGCCATATACTCCTCCATCCGCCGATTCACAAATGCCCTGTCATCAGGGTGCACACCGGCCATGGCATCCTTTTTGTAGATCGCCCAGGCCTCCTCCTTGGTCATCTTTGTCATCTCAGCAAAGCCTTCCGACAGAAATTCCGGTATCATTCTGCCGTCCGGCTCATACCTTACCACTGCTACGCCTCCGGGCAGGTATTTCAGCACATTCTGGAAATACTGCTCCAGCCTCTCTTTCTCACTCTGGGTCCTCATTTCCTCTGTGACATCTCTCACGTACTTGATATACGCCGGGATGCCGTTCCAGTCTGTCTCCCGGAAACGGATACTGTAACAGCGGTCATTCTCCGGGTCCATCATGCGGTGTTCTTCCCCGTCCGGCCGATGCTCTTTCTGGGTACAGAACTCACAGGGCCTGTCTTTTCCGTACATGGCTTTGTAGCATTTCTGTCCCAGACATTTTTTTCCTTTCTGAAACAGAAGCTTGGACTCATTGGCATAGAGCAAGTCATAATTGTCCTTTCCAATCACATAGATTCCGTCTGCCGTATCATTGGCAATGCTCTGGAACAGTCTCGCCTCCGCAGACATGCCGGTGAACACGGCGTAGAACCGCATAGATTCTGAGCAGGCGTCCATTCTCCTGCCTCTTAAATGGACCCAGACAAGTCCCCCGTCTCTGTGCCTGATCCGGTAAGACACATCCAGCACCTTGCCGGTTTCCAGGGAAACCCGCATGGCTGACAGCACACGATCCCTGTCCGGCTCATGGATCAGCCGGAACGCGTCATACTGTTCCAGCTCCCCTCTGGTATGACCTGAGAGTGTCATAACACCGTCTGATATAAAAATCGGAGTGATACGTTCCCCCTCGATACGATAGCTGGCGATTCCTCCCGGAATGGAGTTCACCAGATGGTCCATCTCAAGCTGTGTCTCCTTCAGATCAGATATGTTGTGGAACACACAGTGGAGGAGCGGACAGCCCTTATCTTCCCCGATCCATTTTACATGAGCACGCACCCAGACAATATGTCCGTCTCTGTGCTGCTTGCGGAACTCAAATACCAGCACTTTATGGGTGCGAATGACCTCCTGTACCTTCTCGATGACCATCTCTGTATCTTCCCAGTATGTCATCTCCACAGCGTCCCGCTTAACAAGCTCGCGGTATTCCTCTACTGTATACCCGGAAAGCTCCGGAACACCGTCTGAAAAATAGATTGTCTCGAAGATATCAGATATTCTGTAAATGGCTACGCCGCCGGAAATGGCATTGACAATATCCTGTACCTTATCCTTTTCCGCTATCAGCTCCTTTTCCATCTGCACCTGTCCGCTCACATCCCTGTAGACTGCATAGAGCAGCTTTGTCCTGTCCCTCTGGGATTTTACAGATGCCTGCAGATGGATCCAGCCGTATTCCGCCTTCCTGTCGTTCCAGACCCGGTAAGTGTGCTCCATGGTACCGCTGTCCTTGATCGTTTTCTGGATCTTTTCCCGGAGGGCACTGCAGTCGTCGGGGTGCACTCCCATGTATTCCGTCTTTTCCTCCACATTTCTGATGTGTTCTTCCGAATACCCCATGATCTCATAGAAAGCAGGGTTGTGGAAGACAGGCCGAATCCCGGTTCCGTCATAGCGGTATACACAAAGCCCGCAGGGGATACTGCTGAATGTGTCCTGAAGCTCTTTTTTCAGGATAGCTGACTGCTCTTCTTCCCGTTTTCTGTCCGTGATGTCCTGTATATATTCAATATGCGCGGCATTCCCGTTCCAGTCTATGATCTTGCCGCTGAGCTGATAGATTCTGCCATTGGCAGGATGGCGGTATTCGCGGAACAGCAGTTCAGGTCCGCTGATCTCCTCCCTGCGGCAAAACGCGCACGGCCTGTCAAAACCGGCCACCTGATAACAATACTTTTCCTCCGGATCCGCACCCGGCATAAACGTCTCCCATGCCAGCCGGTTGGCGTACAGTATCTCGTATGTATCCGCTGAACTGACACAGACCGCTATCGGTGCATTGTCCATCAGTGCTTTCACCTGATCCGCCAAAAGAGAAACTTCCCGTATCATGACTTACCCTCCCTTACACAATTCTCCATAGAAACACTTTCCGTAATTTTGATTAAGGTGTAAGGGAAAAACAACATTAGAGATTTAAAACAAGATATGTCGACAAAAGCAGGAAAATAAATGCGGACCAGCAAAAAACATCGGGTGTTTTTTGACTGATCCTCTGCCAGGGCCGACCCTGCGCTTCATAATGTACTGCCCCGAGAGCAGCCCGCTGTACAGCCTTTCGGATTAACAGCAGCTATTTTCCACACCTGTTGTTCACGCGTTGTGCGCCCCGTAACAGCCGCACTGCTTTACAGAAATGGTTTGATCCTTTGATGTTCAAACTTCTTACTTTTTAACAATATTTTTGAATTGGTCAGAATATTATATTTTTTTCAACTTATTTCTTTTAATTTTAACACAGGGAGTATAAATGTGCAATCGTTTTGAGAAAGTTCCCTCCCATTCCTGCAGAATACCCGGTAAAAGAAAAAACGACCGAGCAGAAAAAAATTCCGCCCGGCCGGCCTTTAAAAATCAATCCCACTCTGATGCGAACCTGTCATGCACGGCTCTCATTGCCGTCTCCGCCTCGGATTCCTTTATCACCGCTGTTATACGGATCTCAGAGGTGGTCACCATATCTGTATTGATCCCCGCGTTTGAAAGTGCCTCGAACATTTTTGCGGCCACCCCGGGGTTGGAACTGACGCCTGCGCCTACCACGGAGACCTTTGCCACATCCTCCTCACAGCTCACATTGGCATTTCCGATCACGTCGCTGTATTTCTTAAGAAGGTCCAGAGTCATCATCATATCCGGCCTTGCCACGGTAAAGGTCAGAGTCTTGGTGCCGTCCTTTTCCAGGGACTGGATCATGACATCAATGTTCACCCCGTTTTTTGCCATCAGGTTCAGAAGCTTAAATGTACTCTCCGGATTATCCTTCATACCCGAAACTGCGATCTTCGCTATATTTTTGTCCACGGCTACGCCGCTTATCAGCATTTTCTCCATCTTTGTGGTCTCCTTTACAACTGTTCCTTCCTCTTCGCTCATACTGGATCTCACCACCAGGTTTACATCGTACCGCCTTGCCATCTCCACACAGCGGCTGTGCAGCACTTTGGCTCCCAGGGACGCAAATTCCAGCATTTCCTCATACGTCACCTCCGGCATCTTTCTGGCCTTTGGCACAATGCGCGGGTCAGCCGTATATACGCCGTCCACGTCTGTATAGATCTCACACAGATCCGCGTTCAGAGCTGCCGCCAGAGCTACGGCTGTGGTATCCGATCCGCCTC
This sequence comes from Blautia caccae, assembly GCF_040095955.1. Classification (NCBI taxonomy): domain Bacteria; kingdom Bacillati; phylum Bacillota; class Clostridia; order Lachnospirales; family Lachnospiraceae; genus Blautia; species Blautia caccae. The sequence goes on from NZ_JBBMFP010000004.1 coordinate 199,169, forward strand.
TTCCCAGGGTGGTCACATCATCGTATTTGTTGATGCCCTGGAACCCGGTCACCACAACGATCTTGTTGGAATCCAGCTCTTTTGTGATCCTCTCGGAGTCGATTCTTTTCAGCTTCGCGTTCTGATACGCAGAGGTGGTATGCATGGGTACCTGCCACGCGTTCAGGGAAATGGCTGTCACTCCCATCTGAATCATTGTCATAGCCATGAGAGATACAGACACCTGCTCCCCTGTGGCAAGAAGCATATCCATCTCCCGTCTGGAGGGCATACTGCTGATCTCTCCTGCCTGGGCAAGCAGGCGGTCCGTGGTCTTTCCCATTGCAGAGAGGACCACTACCACCTGGTTTCCCTCTTTCCATTTCTTTATACAGCGCTCTGCCACATTTCTGATCTTATCCAGATCCGCCACTGAGCTGCCGCCGAATTTCATTACTACAAGCATGCTGTTCTCCTATTCCTTCCGTACTTTAAATAACGCCGGACGGACACTTCCCCATCCGCCGGACGAAAACCATATATTATTATATCACTAAACATGCGTATTTGCGACAATATATATGTAAATATCCCCAAAATTGGTGCAGCACAATACGGTTCATTCATGATTCGGAAAGCTCCGAAGTCTCAGATACGCCGTAAAGCAAGGGTTCACTTTCTGCTCATCCGTAAAATGAGCAGAAAATATGAGCTGTCTCTTCTTGTTTACCTGCAAAACCGAAAGAACTCTTTCTAATTATCTGTAAATCAAGCAGAAATCTTGGCCTGATTCTGCTGATTTACCTACAAAATCCAGTCAGCCCTCTTTACTTGTCTGTAAATCATTCAAAAACCTTGGCCTGATTCTGCTGATTTACCTACAAAATCCAGTCAGCCCTCTCTTATTGTCTGTAAATCATGCAAAAATCTTGGCCTGATTCTGCTGATTTACCCACAAAATCCAGTAAACTCCCTCTAATCATCTGTAAATCAAGCAAAAATCTTGGCCCGAATCTTCCGGATTACCTACGAATGCCAAGGTTCTCCTCAAACTAATCTGTAAAACAGTAAAAATCGACGAGGGCCCTTTGTAACTATCTGAAAAACAAAGGAAATCCACAGTGGTCATATGCGTCTGTCTTGTCGTCCATCAAACTGAAATATTGAACAGCAAAATTGCCTGGCACCATTGGTCCTGCTTCTGTCCTTATCATCAAAGCCGCCTGTCATAATATAAAAGTGCAGACAATTCCAGAATATTACGGAAAGCCACATACAGTACAGCGATAGTCATGACCCGGTTCAGCGTAAAGGTCATCTGCACATGGGAATGGAGCGTCACCATATCCACGACCGCCAATAATAAGAGCAGAATATAGTGGGAACAATTGGCAGTGCGGTTCGCTTTGTTCTGTACTGCCTCCCAGCGCTCATCGCCTCTGTACTCCATATGTTTCTTCGCCTTCCAGATATAGAGAAACAGTGTCGCCGCTGTGCCGATCAAAAGAAAAAGCAGGATAATTATCTGGTCATTCATTGTATCACTCCCCCTTATACTCAAAAACTTCATTGATGGAAACCTGAAAAACCTCTGCGATTTTGAAAGCCAGTTCCAGGGACGGCGTATATTTATACTTCTCTATGGATATGACCGCCTGCCGCGAGATTCCCACTCTGTCAGCCAAATCAGCCTGGGTCCAGTCGCGCTCTGCTCTCAAAACCTTGATCCGATTCTTTATCAAGGTATTACCTCCTTACAAAATGTAACCTGTTGATTACATTTATAATGTAACGTATTCATTACATTTTGTCAAGAACTAAATACGAAAATAGGGAGCCGGGCGATATAGCCGCCCGGCTCCATAAACTTTCTCATCCGTATTCGGTTCTCCCAATCGTCGTTATCCGTCAGGACTATGCCTCTATCCGCAGATTCTGCACATATATACACCCACTTCATCCCCGGCACATTTAGAAGTCCGGATGCCGGAAACCTGCTTTTTCTTTTGTCAGATGTCCGTAAAAAACTGTCTTTATTTTACACTGTTGAGCATTGCATGTATATTCTCTTTCGGCGTATCCCCTCCCAGCGCGCATCCCGGCCCCAGTATAAACCCGGTGGCGTTCTTTCCTCCGGTGATTCCAAGAATCCGCTCCGCCGCTGCTTTCACTTCCTGCTGCGTACCGCCTGAAAGCAGTACGGGATTTATCTGACCAAGCAGTGCACACTTTCCTTCTGCCGCTCTGACTGCTGCCTCCAGGTCTGTTTTCTGGTCTATCTCCAGCACATCCGCCCCCAGACTGCACATCTTATCTATGATCTTTGTGGCGTTGCCGCAGATGTGAAGGGAAATCAGGCCGCCTTTTCTGTGGACCGCTTCTATCACCTGTTTTTCATAAGGCATGGCAAAAGTTTCATACATGGCGGGTGAGATCACATCCGGCCCTGCGGTGCTGTCACCCATGGAAGTCATGGGAACCCCCAGCAGGAGCAGTCTCTCATGGTAGGCAATACACGCCCGGGTACAAAAATTCAGCAGTCTGCGGATGTCCTCCTCCGCGTCCTCATCCATCAGATCCTCCAGCAGCCGGTCCATGCCGTAGAGCTGGGAAGCCAGGCTGAAGGGGCCCTGGTCCCCGCGCCCGATCAGAAACACCTCCCTGCCGAAATGCTGCACCATCCGCTCCACAGTCAGAAGCTGAGCTTTCAGAAGCGGACTTTCCCAGAAATTATCCGGCATCTCAAGATTCCTCACATCTTCCAAACGCTTTATTGCTGTGGTATGCGCCACCGGTGCCCCTTTTTTCCTGTAAATCACGCCGCAGCCAAGGGCCTGCGCAAGCGCTGCTGTCCCATTTTCAACCAGAAGCATATCGTGTCCGAACTCTTCCCACATACTTATCTGCATTCGGGCCATTATACTGTCATCCAGCACAAACTCTCCAAAATCCATGTCTGACTCTTCTGCGCACATCAGAAAATTATGCAGGTCTGTGGGCATTCTGTCCACGTCCTGAAACTGAATGGCAGCCAGACACCTTTCATATGAATTCATATATTCTTTCATATGGATTATTCCTGTCCTTTCCGTATCTCTTCTATTTTCAGCACCAGAAGTCCGCCCCTACTGGTTTTGTCTCTCCTGATGAGCCATTTATGTTCAGACAGATTTATCCCGTTTTCCACAAATTCTGCCTCATCCCCCTGCGCTTCTCCGAACAGAATCGATACCCGGCAGCGGCTTTCCGGCTGCAGTATCTGTGACAGATCCAGCTTGACCCATACATCATTCTCCTGGTCAGGGTTGGCGGCGATCAAAAGCACTTCATTTTCCTCCCTGTAACAATAAGGAATGGGCAGTATCTCCTCCGCGTCGTAATCCACAGGGCAGAAACGGTCTGTTTTCTCCCCCATTTTCCCGGGCCGTATGAGATGGGGATGTGCTCTGCGGATCTGTATGATACGCTTCATGTCTTCCAGCATTGCTGCTTTTTCCGGATTCTTCAACTGTTCCCAGTCTATCCAGCTTCCGTACAGCCAGCGGCCTTTTCCCGGTTCTCCCTCACCATATAAGCCGGGAGCGAGCTGCGGCAGGGGACGGTAGTCTGCATTAAACTCCTCCCCGGACATGAACACCGGAATCGCCGGGGCCAGAAGTGTTGTGTATCCGGCCAGATAGCGGCTTCCCTTTGCCGCATACGGGCTCTCCTCCTCCGGAAAACCGACCCATCCGTCATCGTGACAGCTAAGCTGAACAGATAAAAATTGTCCGTCCTGAATCCTGTATGGAAAATATACCGTCAGTTTATTTTTGGCTTTTGTATACTCCACTGTGTAGTCCACTTCCAGAACACCTTCCCGACTGCTGTTCCAGACCTGACCGGCCTTATTTATCACCTGAATGTTTTGAATACGCTTTTCATCGTGGATGTTCTCCACACGCAGCCTGCCCTTCTGGATACGATAGGATGCACAGCCGTCTGCGCACACAATTTTCTCTGTGACATCCCCCTCAAAGATCACTTCCGGCACTTTGCTCTTTCCGAACCAGGAGCTGTCCCTGCTGTCCTGTATGGTTCCGTCTTCATAAAAAATCTTCACTTCCCAACGCTCATTGGCCCTTATCTGCCTGTCCCTGCAGTAGCCTGCTGCGTCGTGCAGCATTCTGAAAGAATGGTTCAGGCCATGATTGTGGCTTACGGCTTCCCCGTGTTGCAGGATGTCTGTCACACCGGGAATCGCAGGCCCTGTCTCTGCAATGATCACTATTTTCTTTCCCATATCAGCCGCTTTTCTGCGGATCAAAGCCCAGAGATCATTCCGATAATGGGCAACATCCAGCCGGTATCCGTCAATCCCGAATTCCTTTATGTACCACAGCCATGTATCCACCCACCATGCATCCAAATCTGCGTGTCCGCCGTACCAGTCAAAATCACGCATCCCCCAGGAACCTCCCAGAAACCAGTCAGGGTGTTCTTTTACAAGCGGGCTGTCCTCCATGACGCCATGGGTTATTACATCCAGAAAAATTTTGATTCCGCGGCTATGGGCACTCTCTACGAAATGCCTGAACTCCGCCTCTGTCCCCAGACTCGGGTCGATGCAGTCCGGACGGATACACGCATATTCTGTCCAGATATTATAAAAATGACTTTTGTCGCAGAGCTGATGGCCGGTAAGCCAGACAGCATTAATCCCCAGCTCCTCCAGATACGGCAGCTTCTCTTCCATGGAAGCAAAGGTGCCCGACTCCGGACCATTCGGTGAAGTAAAGCTTTTTGTTGCAATTTCATAGATAATAAGCCGTTCCAGATACTCCGGCGCGTCTATGATCTCATAATCCATAAGAATTTCCCTCTCTTTCACAATAACAGTTACCGTTCACTCCGTCCCCGGCTGTACGCTTCGACATGCTCTCATCCCTTGACGGAACCTGCCACCATACTCTCTGCAATCTGCTCCTGCAGAATCACATAGACAATCACTGTGGGCAGGATACACATCACGAGCGCCGCAAACATTGAGGAATAATTGAAGCTGAACGTAGATGTAAAATACTTGATCGTCAGCGGAAGTGTCCTGTTCTTTTCACTGGAAGTAAGCAGCATGGCATACATAAATTCATTCCATGAAAAAATAAAGGTAAGGATCGCGGAGCTTGCCATGGCAGATTTACTAAGGGGCAGCATAATCTTGGTAAATGTTTTTAAGAATCCCGCCCCATCCATATAAGCCGCCTCCTCCAGTTCCTTGGGAACTGACATGAAAAAGTTCTTCATCAGGAACAGGCTGAGCGCCATGCCGAATCCGGTATAAATAAGGATAAGTCCTGCCTTCGTATCGTACAGCCCAAGCTTATTGATAACAAAATAAACCGGCTGCACCATGGCATTGGAGGGAATCAGCATGGAAGAGATCAGCAGCATAAAGATTATCTTCTTCCCTTTAAAATCGGTTCTCGCCAGCACATATCCTGCCATGGAGTAAAGCACCACTGCCAGCACCGTACTGATCCCGGCCACAAACAGGGAGGTGAAAAACCGTGAGATAATGTCCACCTTCTCCAATGCGATCCTGTATCCGTCTGTATAAAATGAAGTCGGCAGAGAAAAGCTGGAGGAAAGGATCTGACTGTTTGTCTTAAAGGAAGACAGCAGCACCCATAAAAAAGGAAACAGGGAAATGGTGATTACGATTCCCATAATAAAGTAATCAAATACCCGCTGTCCTGTCTGTTTTTTTACTTTCATACCTCTCCACCTCTCAATCTACACTGTCCATACGAAACAGTTTGTTGCAGAACAACATAACAAGGATACCCAGGACCAGAAGGAGTATTCCAAGTGTATTGGCATAGCCGTACTGATTACTCTGAATAATCTTGTTCACCATCATGACAGATATGGTCATACTGGAATCTCCGGGACCTCCGTTTGTAGTCATATAGATGGACTCAAATTCCTTGAACACCGATGTGACCGCCACAATAGCTCCTGTTCCGATTGCTCTTCTGAGCAGCGGTAGGTATATAAAACAGTCTACCTGCCTTGCCGTTGCCCCGTCAATCCTGGCGGCGTCCTCTATTTCCGAAGAAATAGAGCTGAGTTCCGCCAGGACGATCAGGGTGATAACTGCCGCATACCAGAGCCAGATATTGGTAACACTTAAAAATGCTGTTTGGGAATCCACCAGCCAGTTTCTGGTCAGATGTTCCAGTCCTACACTTTTTAACAGCATATTCAGGATTCCCATATCCGGCTTATAGATAAATACAAACATCAGCGCCAGTGCGGACCTGGAGATTATGTTGGGAAGCATGAATACGGATCTGGTAAATCTCCAGCCTCTCCTCTTTCTCTTCAGCACCAGCGCCACTAACACACCGAAAGGAACATGCACCGCCACAGCCAGCAATGCCCAGAACAGGGTATGCCAAAGGGCCGCATGAAATACAGAATCCCTGAAAATCTTGATATAGTTCTCCAGACCGATGAAACGCATACTCTGCATCCCGTCCCATTTGGTAAAGCTGGACACCAGAGCCAGAACCATTGGCCCAAGATAAACCAAAGCAAACATCACCAGTGTAGGAGCCAAAAAAATAACAATCCAGACTTTGTTTTTCTGTTTCATCCCAATCACCCTCTGCCTATTCTATATCTTGTTTATACTGTGCGGCTCCTTCATTCATCATCTGGATAAACTCATCCACCGTGATACTTCCTGACACCAGATTGGGAATTTCCCTTCCGAATACATCGTTCTGAGAAACAGGATCCCACTTTGTCTGGTAACTCGGCAGCACAATACTCACATCTGAGGAGGCATCCACACAATTTTTCATAGGGGGAATCATCTTGTCATATTCGTCCTGTGGGAAATCCACTACAGAAGACAGTTCCCCTGCCTCAACCGCTCTCTTGGTACTGTATACAGGTTTTGTATAAAATTTCATAAATTCAACAGCACCGTCAATGACATCCTGTCCGTGATCTGTGGTAATACACCAGCTTGACTGCTCCATAGAACCGATCATCACATCCCCGGGGTACTTTGCATAGCCTACTTTATCTGCGAATCCCTCGGAGGCATAATCCGGGTCCGTAAGGCTTGACATCATCCAGGGACCATTGGCTATCATAGCTGTATTACCGCTGAAGAAATTATTGGCAGCCAGGGCATAGGTTCCGCCTACTGCGTCGGATGTGGTGTAATCAAACTGCTTTTTCAGAACTTCCACTGCCTCTTTAAATTCCGGGGTATCAAAATTATCCGGGAACTGCTGTGCCATAAACTTCTGTCCTTCCTCTGTTCCTCCCAGATAAGCAGTGGCAAGAAGCATCGGACACCAGGCTGTCTCCGTTGTGTGGAGGGACAGTGCCGGTATGCCCGCCTCTTTTAACTTATCGCATGCCTTCCAGAAATCATCCCAGGTCTCAGGGAATGTCTCAATACCCGCCTGCTCAAATAACTCCTTATTATAGTAAAATCCTGAAAGCTGAAGGCCGGCACTGGGAATCAGATACATTTTACCGTCTTCTCTGGTAAACGCTTCAATCCCCTGAGGCATCAGCTGGCCCTTCCATTCCGGGTCTGCTTCCAGATAAGGTGCCACATCCACCAGCCTGTCATTTTCCACAAGCAAATCATAAAACGCAGGTTCCGGACCGACCTGAATCAGCGCCGGAAGTGAGTTCGAGGCATTCAGCATTTTCAGTTTTGAGCGGTAATCATCTGAAGCACCAGCCAAATATTCCACCTCCATCTGATATTTTCCTTTGTATTCCCGGTTAAAATCTTCTACCACCTCTTTCATCTGAATATCCATGGCGTCATTTGCACCCGTTGTGATAATTATGGGGATTTTCACCTCCCCTTCACTCTCGCCTGCTGCCTGGCTTTCAGAGGCTGCCCCTTTACTATCCCCGGTCTTTTCGGCAGTGTCTTTCCCGTTTCCTCCTCCGCATCCGGCCAGCATAAATGCAGTTGCCAGACTTAAAATCCTCATAATATTTTTCCTTTTCATTAACAGGAACCCCCTTTTCTTTTGATGACTGTATTATAACAGGCTCTGTGTTTCAACATATACAAAAAATTATAGCTGTATTGTTGTTTTTTATACATATGAAAGACAGCAGCGGACATCTACAGCAACCCCCTCCGACAGTTCGTCCGTTTATACCAAAAAAGGCGCGGGACAATCGGCATTTTGTCCTACGCCTTTTTTACCTGATTTATCTGCGGTACCCCGCATATTATCCCGCATCGGCATCTGCTGCCATAGGAATCCTGATGGTACAGACTGTCCCTGTCTCTTCAAAACTTTCATAATGGATCTGAAAACAACTTCCATACCGCAGACAAAGCCTGCACACCACATTGGATATGCCGTATCCCCCTTTCTTCTGAGGAAATGCCTGTTTTATATCCTCCATGCCCTGGTACTGCATATGGTTAAGCTTCTCCAGGATATCCGGCTCCATGACGCTGCCGTTGTTGCTGACCTGCAGAACCATAAAACCATCCGCGGCCTTTACATCCACTTTGATTCTTCCGCCTTTGTCCATGTCAGCGAATCCGTATTTGATACAGTTTTCTACCACCGGCTGCAGGATGATCTTGGGAATCTTCACCTGCAGAATGGACTCCTCCACTTCTATCTCATACTGAAACAGATTCTCATTTCTTATCTGTTCTATATTCAGATAACATTTCACATGCTCCAGCTCATCTTTAAGGGAAACATCATTTTCACCCTTGCTGATACTGATCCTCAGCATCCGGGACAGCGACTGGATCAGTTTCACCATCGTCTCGTCGCCATCCATCCTGGCAAGCATATGTACATTATCCAGTGTGTTATACAGAAAATGAGGATTGATCTGATAGACCAGTGAATTATATTCGTTGATGCGGATTTCCTCCTGTTCCTTTTTCACTTCTTCCATCAAACTGCCTATGTGCTTGAGCATTTTGTTATAGGAAACCGCCACATGGTCCAGCTCTGTATTGGTGCTGATCTGTATTTCCTGATTCAGGCTCTCCCCGTCAAAATGGCTCATGATCCGGCTGATGCCCGAAATCGCTTTTCGGAAGGGATGTGATACAAAGGCAGACATAATGACACAGACAATAACAGAAATCAGCATGGTCAGGCCAAGACTTTTCAAAAAATTTCTCGCCGGAGCCTGCACCACAGATTCCGGTACAACGGAAAGAAAGATAAATTCTCCATCCTTATCTGTATTGGCAAAACAAATCCTGCTGTCTGCCGCAAAATGAACCACCTCACCGGCTTCATCCGGCAGTTCTTCCCCGGCTTTCCTCAAAATTTCCCGGCTGATCTCTTCTTCCTGCCCTTCCCCTCCCGTCCGGCAGCAAATCTCACCGTCCATGGTGACCATGGCATAGACTGCAGGTGTATGCTGATTCACATCAAAGAAAATATTGTCGTAAAAATCCTGGTTCAGCTTGACGATCAGAACTCCGGGGCTTACATTCTGCTCCATGTGCCGTATATTCCGGACCAGAAAAATGCCTGAATCTTCCTGTCCGTTCCGGTTAATCGTACTGTACATTATCTTTGTCAGGGAATAGTTATCCTTAAGCGCTTCACTTAATTCCTCTGACAGGATATCCTCCGGATTTACATTTTCTATCACTTTATTGGAGAAGTATTCATTCCCTTTATTGTCAATAAATATCCCATATTCCGTATACTGATTATTGGGATACCAGAGGCTTCTGTTGACGTATGCCTTATCCTGGGGCAGCAGTTCTTTCCTCTCCAGGGATTTCTGGATATAGGAATTTGTAATATAGCTTCTGGTCAGCTCATCAAATCCCTGCTCCATCATCTGGTAATTGCCAATCATCTTGCTGTTGCTGTGGGAATAGTTCTCCAGATTCAATTCTGTCACGTTTCTGTTTATGGAGCCTGCCAGGACACCCCCCATAATACCCAGGGGAAGGATTGCAGCCAGAATGGTAAAGACCACCAGCTTTTTGCGTATACCGTAAAATTGTTTACTGTTCTTCATACTTTTCTTTCCTGTACTCTGTCGGCAGACACCCTACATGCTTCTTGAACTGCTGTGTAAAATATGATGGGTTGGGTATCCCCACCTTCTCACAAATTTCCGTTATTGTATCGTCTGTAGTTTTTAACAGACTTTTCGCCAGCTTCATCCTCTCTTCCAGCAGATACTGTTTAAAAGACCTCTGCATTCCCTGCCCGAAAAGCCGGCCGAAATATACGGGATTTAGATGCACCTCCCTTGCCGCCATGCCTACACTCAAAAACTCATCATTCAGATGTTCCTGCACGTAGCAGACGGCCTGGCTGATATAAGTCCTGGCATGGCTGCGAATCTGATCCAGTTCTCTTAGATTCCTCTTCTTCTCATTCGTCTGCTCCAGGTTTTCAACTGCCTGTACATATACTTCTTTTAATCCTTTTATAGCTCTGCTCAGTCCGGATATGCCATACCGAAAATCCACCGAGAATTTTTGTCTCAGCATCTCCAGTTCTCTCTCCAGGACTGGAAGTACCAGGTATTCTTCCCCGGAAGCTGCAAATATGATGATCCTGTACCCGCTTTCATTCTGAAAATAAAAATACTGATAGGCATCCCCCAGGTCACTTTCCAAAAAACCGGCAATCTCCTCCTGTGTTGCCGCCTGCATATATTTCCCGTCCTGTGTTCTGACAAAATCAATACAGACAGCCCGATAAAATAGGGCATCCCAATCCTTTCCCCCAAAACGCGCCAATGCCTCCTGCAGTTCCTCCTCATCTATCTGATCCCCGCTGAACTTTCCCACCATATAATTTTCAAAGACTTTTCTGTTATTCTCTATGAAATGTTCATAGTCCTGTAGGATCTTCCTGCTCTTTCTTCTCTGCCGTATGGCGTTCGCAGCACTCAAAACAGCTTCCTCCAGTTTACTGTCCTCAATGGGTTTCAGAAGATATGTAAACGCCCCCAGTTCACATGCCCTCTGCGCATATTCAAAATCCCGGTATGCGCTGATGACGATCCATAAACATTTCTTCTCCGCCCGCCTGTCCACCTCCTGGATCAGGTCCAGGCCTGACATCTGTTTCATACGGATGTCTGTTATGACAATGTCCGGCCGTTTTTCCAAAATTTCATCCACGGCCTTCCTGGGATTTCGTGATGTGCCTGCCACCACTGCCCCCATTTTATCCCAGAAATAGGTAGTCTCCAGCCCTTTTAAAATGATTGCCTCATCATCCACCAAAAAAATCTTGATCTTCTCCATTTTTCCGCCCCGCATCTTTTCGTATTTCATGGTAAGTTTTTCTTCCTGCTAAGAGGAATGTGCATTGTATAATGAATTTATTATACCGCGGAAAATGGGGTTTTGGTAGTCTTTAATCGCTGTTGGGAATTTTTAGAATTTATGACAGAGTTGTGCTGTGGCTTTGATATAAGAATTGTTCGGCAGGTGCGGTTTTGGCAGAGACAGAAGTAACTGCTACGCCGGAATTGGCGCTGTGTCGGAATTGCTGTTGCACCGGAATTGGTACAGCAATGTTTGCCCGGACCTATACCACACTTTAGTTTTCGTATAGGGCTGCTATATCATGCACTCTGCGTTTCATCTCCTCACGGATATGTAACGGCTCTAAACACTCGCATTTATCTCCGAAACTCATGAGAATATTATAATAATACTCATTCTCTATGAAAGGAAAGCTGACAATGTAATACGCATCACCGTCCGGCGAAAAATGTTCATACGTGCAAAAATCAAGTACCCTGTCCATGACAGATTTGTGGATGCGGATCTTAATTTCTGTCTGCATGGTTTCCAGGATTTCCGCAAAGCCTATAAAGGGTTTTTCATAATCCCGTGGTGTGAAAATTTCCTCCTGCATCTGCAGGTTCGACATACGGGATAATCTGAATAAGCGAAAATCATTTCTTGCATGGCAATACCCCTGTAAATACCAATGACTGCTTTTCAGTACAAGCTGATAAGGCTCAACGCTCCGTATGGTTTTATTCCCGTGGTGGGCTATATATTCAAATGAAAGCAGTTTACTCTCCTGCATTGCTGCTTTGATCATTTCTAAATATGGCTGTATGTCGCTTTTTCCCATCCAGGGACTTAAATCTATACATATTTGATTTACTTTCAATTCAATTTCTTTTGCTCTGTCAGCGGGTATAAAGCTCTTGACTTTCGCAAGTGCGTGTACCAGCTCATCTCCCCGTACCATGTTTGAAAGGCTTGCAAGCCCCATCAGGAGAGCGGAAAGGTCCGCAGCAGAAAAAACTTTTTTATCGATCTTGTATCCCTCCATGATTTCAAAACCACCGCCCACTCCCGGTGCCCCGCGAACAGGAATCCCCGCCATGTTGATTGCATCTATATCGCGGTAGATTGTGCGGAGTGAGACTTCAAACATATCTGCCAGCTCCTGTGCACCGATACGTTTTTTATCAAGGAGTATCATAATAATGCTGACCAGTCTGTCTACTTTCATCTGATAGCCGCCTTTCGATTTGGATTGCTGCCATATTGTTGTCAACAATCACATGGTACAATAAGCCTGAAAACAAATCAATAAGTAATGATTCATCCAGTTGAATTGTTACGTGTATACGCTCATTAAAAATCGCTTTGCGATGGGGCAAATGTCAGCACAGTCAATGCGCAGACCTGACTGAACAGTAACATCAATACTAAAATGAAAACGGAGGAAATTTATGTTTACAATCTATGTTTATGTTCTTGATACCTTAGCCGACTGGGAGATTGGGTATGTCACCGCGGAGCTGAAATCCGGCCGATTTTTCAAAGAGGATGCACCGTCTGTATCGCTCAAGACGGTCAGTGATTCAAAAGAGCCTGTCCACACAATGGGCGGCCTGACAATTGTACCGGACTGCCTGGTCGAGGATATTGTGGTGAGCAAGACAAGCGTACTGCTGTTACCCGGTGCAAATACATGGAACGCCCCCAGCCGCGGCGCTATCATGAAAAAAGCAAGCGAATTTCTATCTTTTGGCGCTGCGGTATGTGCAATCTGTGGGGCTACCGCTGCACTTGCCGGCATTGGGGTATTGAATCAGCGCCCGCATACCAGCAATGGACCGGGATTTCTTGAAATGATCTCTCCCGGTTATAATGGGCAAAGTTTTTATATCGACAAGCCCTCCGTATGGGATAACAACCTCATTACCGCAAGTTCCACCGGAGCTTTATTGTGGGCCAGACAAATCATTGCGTATTTAGGTGTTTTTCAAGCAGACACACTGGAAGCCTGGTATGAATATTTTAATACCGGTAAGCCTGAATATTTTTTTGCTCTTATGCAGACTTTGCCGTCAGGCACTGAGAGCTGATATATATTTTGTCATAGACAGATTACGGCAGGATTACATATGCCAGGCAAAACAGACATATACGAAAAGAGACATGGCATAAATTGTCATATCTCTTTTTTAAAGACTTACTTTTTCTGTTCTTTTGAGAATTGCTTATAATAATACTCTGCCTTTTCTCTATCCAGCATAAAGTGTCTTTGTAATTTTTCTATTATAATTGTTCTCTCTGTCCGCTCCTCCTCTTTTTCAGCTATAAACGCCCTTATCCCCTGTTCCAAGCCTTTTTCTATCCCCTTCTCGATTCCTTCTTTTATTCCTTTTTCTACCCCTTCTTCATAACTGCGCTTTTTCTCATTTTTAATATGGCGTTCCGCATTATACTCTGTCAGTATCACGTCTTTCACCTCTCCTCGCTCTTTCTTCAGGAAATCTGCAAGAATACCTTCCGCAATACATTCCTCCACCGCTCTGTCCACTGCACCCTCTAAATCTTCGGGGTACATTTCCAGATACCGCCGCACCTTTGATACAAAAGAAGCATACTGCCACAACAAGCTGCAGTCTTCCATCAACTGTCTGTTATGTCCTGCATTGATATTCAGAACCGTGGCCACACATTCCAGGCAATAACTGTCCTGTTTCTTTTCAAATGCGTCACTCAGACGGTACTCCCGGCGGTCCGGTTCTTCCTCCGATCCGTTATAAAATACAATATACCGCGGAAGCGGGATTTTGATACGGCTGCCGGAATACAGATCAAGCTCTCTCTTTTCCACATATCCCTGATACACTCTTGCAAAATAGATCAATCCCCGCAGAGGCATATTGGGATTTCTGGTGGATTGGGCTTCATACAGATTCATCACACTGTCGATCAAAAAGGACAGGTCATTCTTTACACCCATATAAATGGCTCCTTCGATCGTAGTGATCTCCAAATCCTCCGGATTTTGATAATTGGAATGATTGATGGCATTATAAAGCTTCAGTGCAGCCTTTCTGTTCCCGAAGATCATGCGGAACAGGCTATCCTTGTAATTTCTGTTTACTTGTTTCCTTCTGATGGCTCTGCTTATCTTTCTCCTTCTGTTTCTGTTCATATTTCCTCGTCTTTCCGAAGCAGCCATAAGCCTCAGGAACCTGTAAACATTATAACAGAATTATACCTGCTCCACAACTTGCCGCTTCCTCTGTTTTTTATTCAGTTACTTTTACATAGTGAATTCCGGCAGAGATTACCGATTGGATTAATATAGAAAATAAATTTTCAGAATATCTTTTAATTGAGTATAACAGAAATAACGCTCTGTTGCAATCGAAATATCCCCCAGCTCAACAAAACAGATTGTTAAATCCATCCGCCCCGGAACTGCGGCAATAAGGACACTGATTCGCAAATACTTTCTTGAATCCCATCCTTCTGCCGCATTTCCCGCAGCACCATCCGTGCGATGCCCACATACACATAACAGGAATGTAAGCCCGATAAAACCGCCCGTAAATATAAAACAGATACCTTTTCCCGTTATTTTTTCCAGATTAGTTCTGATTCTTCTAAGTCTGCCGAAAGTTCTTCAGGACGTTCAATCCTAAACTTACCGTAATACACCTCATCTATCTCATCTACATTCCCAAGAAAAATCAAATGATCCTCTGTATCCTTCTGTAACAAAGCTCTTAATTCAGACCAGGGTGATTTATAGATATAAAAAAATGTCACATCTTTTTTCTCTCCGTCCTTTTCTAATGGAAAAGAGTTTCTGGCAACACTTCCATCTAAATTACTGCCGATATATCGTGCATAAAGTTTTTCATCAATTTTTTCGACTTTTATACATGTACTGTCATAAGGAATGAAGAGTTTTGGCGTTACCAGTAAAGCATATGTGCCCAGCATTATGATAAATGCAAGAAAAACAGATACCGCAGAAACCACTGCTTTTTTATTCCGAAACTGTTTCTTTAAATATTTTAATGTCTTTATTTCTGCATCCTGTGCCCCGGACCCTAACGGCAGGATCATATCTTCATTAAGGAGTACAGCCTCTCTTCTGCAGGATTCACAGGATTTTAAATGCTCCTCTACCATATTCTTTGTATCCTCACTCACTACATCATCCAGATACAGAGGAAGCACATCTGTGACCCGGGCCCAGCCAGGACTTTTCCCGAAAAGTAACCCTATTTTCTCAAACGGCAGTTCCCCAAAAACCCTAAGGTTAAATACTTCCTTATAAGGCTCTTTCATATTGTGAAGAAACCGATGAATCAGAAAAGCCCTTTCTTCATCCACAAAATTTTCTTCAAAGGATGCCCCCGGATTTCCTGCATTATCAGGCAGTTCCTCATATGCATACATTTTTTTGCGTTTGCAATATGTGTAATATGTATTCTTCGCAATGGTAAAAAGCCATGCCCGTATATTCTTAGAGCCATCAAAGGTATCTATTGCTTTCAGGGCTTTGACAAATGTCTCCTGTGTGATTTCTTCTGCCATATCCTCACTGGCGGATAAACTGCGTAAATATAAAAAAACATCTTTGAAATAGGATTTATATATCTGCTCAAAGTCCATATCTTTCACCCCCCTCCTATTCTATTAACTTCCGTACCGCAGAAACGTTACATTTTTTATTTTCGATTTCTTTTATATTTCATAACTGAAATAATTCACCGCAAAGGCATTATAGCAGAAAAATATCTTCCGTTACAGAAGTATAATTTTTGTACCCCTTCGACGGTCTGATATTATTAGTATTTCCTGCCTTTTTATAAAATTGACGGACTTAATCCCAACGTGGTAAAATAAGCATATACCGGTTGTCAGGACATATAGGAAAGGAGTATGTTATTATGAAACGAAGTACATTACATGCTATTTCTATAGTAATGCTGCTGCTTTTAATCGTTGCTAATAAATTTATACATGTGAACTCCACTATAGCAGCAGTTTGGATCATACTGGCCCTCATTGTCTTTGCAGTGGGATTTATAAAAGGCAGATTATAAAAGAGGTTCCAGATGAGCGATAAATTAAGAACATTTCATTTAGAAAAATATGAATAGTAGTATATCATTTACCAGGAGCTGCCTTTTCAAAAGGAACAAATATTTTATTCTATGGAGGTATTTATGAAAATCAGAAAAATGGAAATCAGCGATTATGACTCTGTTTACTCCCTCTGGATGTCCTGTCAAGGCATGGGTTTAAACAATATTGATGATGCAGAAGAAGGCATTGAAAGGTTTTTGAAAAGAAATCCAGACACCTGCTTTGTGGCAGAAGAAAACGGCCGGATTGCAGGTATCATCTTGGCGGGAAATGACGGAAGAAGGGGATATATCTATCACACAGCAGTCAGCCCATCGGCACGCCGGAAGGGAATCGGAAGCCAGCTGGTCCGTGCGGCGCTTGACGCACTAAAAAACCTTGGTATTATCAAAGCGGCACTTGTCACTTTTTCCAGGAATGAAGAGGGAAACCATTTCTGGGAAAAACAAGGATTCACTGTGAGAGATGACTTATTATACCGGAACAAAACACTGATAGAAATGACCCGGATTGATACCTGATATCACACCCCTGCGGCCTCTATATCCAAATACAACAGAAACTGTACCTCCTCATCCGCATCTCCATAATACGCATACCGGTTGACAGCGCCCAAATGGGCCCCCTGTTTAAAATAAAACGCAGCTGCCGGGACATTATTATTCTGGCATTCGATTTTAAGCTGGCAGAGCCCCATCCCCTTTGCTTTTGTCATTACCATATCAAACAGTTTTCCTCCGACACCTCTGCGTTTATATGCGGAATCCACACGGATATCCCAGAGAATCCCCAAATCCTCTCTGCCCTCCAGCATATGAAGCTCCGCGCTGTTGCAGCACAGAACAGCTCCGCCCACCGGCTTTTCTCCGTCAAAAGCCATGAAAAAATGCCAGTTTGACAGATCAAACTGCTGATTCCACCTTTTATAATTCGCATGGCCGGAAAAATCTTTTATATATGGGGCTACGGCTCTTTTTATAAAACTGATACCGTCCAGATCTTTTATTACCACCTCATAGATTTCTTCAACCCTTACCTTCATTTCAACTTTATCATAGATGTAAGCATCTGTTTTCTCTATTTCTGCGTAACGAATTTCATGATCTCGTTCCATAATTTTCCCCCTCACTCTTTATCCTGCAGCATATCTTACCCCAAACCCATAAGCCTGCATCTTCTTCCAGGTCAAGGAAACAATCCAGCTCTCCCCCTTTATCATGGGAATATCCAGATCATTCATGATAACAGCGTCGCTTCATTTTTCCCCATTTTCCATTCACCAGACTAATATTTACCTATATCTTAACACAAAACAACAGGGATATACAGTATGGTATTCCTTTTGTACAGTGGAAGGCTGAACGGTTACCGACATCCCTCCTTTCATCATCTGCTTCTGGACAAGGACAGAGCAGCCTGATACAATGGGAATATATGAGAAGGAGGGATCCGTATGTGTGGAAAGAAGACCGGTTTCTAAGTTAACTTATAAAAATCGGAGGTAATTATGAAATATACAATTAGGGAAATGTATCCGCAGGAGTATCCGCTTCTGGCAGATTTTTTGTATGAATCTATTTTCCAGCGGGAAGGGGACAATCCGTTTCCGAAAACAATCATCCATCAGCCTGAACTGCAAGTCTACATCAAAGATTTCGGGACCGGGAAAGATGATGCCTGCCTGTGCGCAGTGGTTGACAATAAGGTGGTTGGCGCAGTCTGGGTCAGAAATATTCACGGATATGGGGACCTTGATGATGAGACACCTGAATTTGCGATTTCTCTCTATAAAGAATACCGTGGATACGGCATCGGGACAGAACTTATGAGACAGATGCTGGAGTTATTAAGAAAAAAGGGGTATAAAAGAGCTTCCCTGTCCGTGCAAAAAGAAAATTACGCGCTGCGTATGTATCAAAAATGCGGCTTTAAACCCGTCATTGACAAAGAAGAAGAATTCATAATGGAATACCGCTTCTGAGATACCGCATTATAAAAAGGACTGCATATGATTGCCGGTGTGCAGCCCTTTTTTCTGCTTTAGGCAGCGCACATGCCAGTGCACTTAGACTCTCTGTCATCCCGGAACTCATCCATCTTTCACGCAACGTTCATGTAAATATAATAAACGTTAGTGCATGAACAGCGTTTACCGGAACAGCGGATGATATAATATAGACCACATTAACTGTTTTAGCCCATACACAGAATGACCATTCTATCACCCTTAAAACTCGGAAAGGAGATAACGCCAAATGGAAGTAACTTCTTCATTGTTTAACTCACTATTTAGCCTTAGTTTGATTCTTATATTTTGTTTTGTCTTATATCTTGTGATAAAACGAGCTGTTAAAAATGGTATTCTTGAAGCACATGATGAAATCCCAAAAAAGAATGGAAAAACAGAATAAGACTTATGGTATACAAAAAACCGCACCAGAACATTAATCCTTCCGGTGCGGTTTTTGGGAGACTGGATAAATATCGCAGGCCTGTAAAAACAGCCTGATATTCTCTTCTTCCTCTTTTCTTTTACTGCCTGTTCTTCCCAGTCTGTCGCACAGCCCCAGAAGCGCAATCTCATCTGCATCGGTATGATACTTCATTCCCTCAATATCTGCAAAGCGAAGACCTTTCACAACATACAGAATCTGCATATGATACCGGATCAGTTGTGAAACTTCCTCCACAAACTCCTGATCCTGCACAAACTGTGACAGAAACTTACGTGCCATAACCGCGCCGGCTTTATCATGGTCATATGCTGTGATTTTCCCTTTTCTTCGTCTGGTCGTTACCGCTTTTCCTATGTCATGAAGAATGGCTGCCCACATGAAGACCAGCGGATTTTTGCTCCTGTTTTTTACTTTTGCCGCTTCATCTACAACGAGCAGGGTATGATTCCATACATTTCCTTCGGGATGGTGTATGGGAGACTGGACAGTCTCTTTCAGCTTATGCAGCATATCAAACGGATACTGCTGAAAATCCGGATTCTCGTAGATTTCATTCAAATAATACGATGGCTGTCTATCACTCATCAAATGGCTTTCTATATCAGCATAGAGATTCTGCATACTTTTTGTTATATCACTCATGTATTTTCCACCTCTCAGTCAGTATTCCACTGTAATAAATCTTTATTCTATTATCCGAAGAATACGGTTATATCAAACCTTCCGTAAATCCCTCGAACTTCCATCCCCAAAGAACAGTTCACCAAATTTACACACTTCCTCCTCAATTTTATCACAGAATCACGACAATTTCGCCACAATTATCCGATATGCTATAGACATAAACAAAGAGATACCAAATACAATAACAAACACAAAAAATAAAAAATAAATAAAAAGTTGAGGAGGAATTCTTATGTCAAACTACTACGATTTTAATTCAGATAACAACAGCGAACTGTCCCATTACCCAATCTTTTCCGAAGGCCCGGCATCTTCTCCGAATCCGGATAAAAAGCCTTCCAAACGAAACCGGAACAAAAAGAAAACTCTGGCAAAACGCATTGGCTCCCTGACTCTGAGTGCTGTTCTGTTCGGTTCTGTGGCAGCCGGTTCTTTCCAGGCAGTCAATCATATTTACGCTGCCAATTCACCTGCCGCAGCCGCAAATACATCTGCTGGCAGCACAAGTGATACAAAGGCCGGTCTTCTGAAGACCACAGCAGTTTCCGGCAGTTCCGGCAGCAATACGGGAAGCCTGGATGTTTCCGATATTGCAGCGGCAGCCATGCCCTCCATTGTATCTATAACCAATAAATCCGTACAGGAGGTGCAGAATTATTTCAGCCAGTTCGGATACGGCGGTTATCCCCAGACACAGGAGACGGAAAGCCAGGGTTCCGGTATCATCATTGGGAAAAATGACACGGAACTTCTGATTGTAACCAACAATCACGTTGTGGAAAATGCAGACACCCTCTCCGCATGTTTTATTGACAACAATGTACTGGAAGCAAAAGTGAAAGGCACTGATGCGGACAACGATCTGGCCGTTATTGCCGTTCCGCTGGACAGCATTTCCGACGAAACCATGTCCGCCATCGCGGTTGCCAATATCGGCGATTCCGACTCCCTGAAGGTGGGCGAGCAGGTTGTAGCCATCGGCAATGCCCTTGGCTACGGACAGTCCGTCACAACAGGCATTGCAAGCGCTGTGAACCGTGCACTCTCCGGCTCTTCCTCAGAAGCAGGTACCGATGATTCTAACGCTGCCACTTACATCCAGACAGACGCTGCCATCAACCCGGGAAACAGCGGCGGCGCGCTTCTCAATATGAACGGCGAGGTCATTGGCATCAACTCCGCCAAACTGGCTTCCACAGAGGTGGAAGGCATGGGATATGCCATTCCAATGTCAAGGGCATCAGATATCATTGAAAACCTTATGAACAAAACAACACGCGAAAAAGTTGCGGAAGGCGAACAGGGCAGTCTCGGAATCAAAGGTGCCGATGTCACAAGTGAGGCAGAAGAAATCTACGGCCTTCCCAAAGGCGTATATATCTCAGACGTCACCCAAGGCAGCGCAGCAGAGAAAGCAGGCATCACCCCGGGCAGCGTCCTGACTAAATTTGACGGCGAATCCGTCACTGCGATCAGCCAGCTTCAGAATCTGCTCCAGTATTATAAGGCAGGCGAGACCGTGGAGGTAACTCTGCAGGTTCCCGGCCAGAACAACAGCTATGAAGAAAAGACGGTCTCCATCACACTCGGAAGCAGCACAGATACACAGAACAGCCAGGAAAGCAATGCTCCCTCTCCTGCAGGGAATAACTTCCGCTGATACAAATGTCTCATATCATACAAAATGCTCCGGCCGCGGTATTTACAGAACCGCGGCCGGAGCCTCTTTTATCAGTTACTGAAAATTTGACACATAGATATACGCATCCTCCAGCGTCACCTTTGCCGGGCTGCAGGGAACATCCGGCTTTTCCGAACTGATCACCCGGACCGTCATCCCGTCCTCCTGAATCTGTTTGGATGAAACACGGTATTTCTGTTCCAGAGAGCGCACCTGCGCCTCCTCCTCCATTCTGCAGATCCAGGTATGTCCCTCTGCCCTTTTTAACAGCTCTTTCACGGAACCGCTGTAAAGCATTTTTCCTTTTTTGAGCACAGTCAGCTGGCTGCAGGTGGCCGCCAGATCCTCCACCACATGAGTGGAAAACAAGACGGTTCTCCCCACGGCAAACTCCACCAGAAGATTTCTGATACGGATTCTCTCCTCCGGGTCAAGACCGGTCGTAGGCTCATCCACAATGAGAAACTCCGGTTCATTTAAAAGCGCCTGGATCAGGCCGACTCTCCGCTTCATTCCGCCGGACAACTGTTTCATTTTCTTCTTCTGGTGCTCCTCCAGACTTGTCTTTTCCAGATAATAATCAAGCCTTTTTTTACACTCATCTTTTGGTATACCGGACAGTCCTCCCAGATATTCCAGGCATTCCCGTACCGTCAGATTCGGATACAGGGAAAGCTCCTGGGGCAGATACCCGATTTTCTTCTGTATGGAAGGATAATTGTTCTCCCGATACACCAAATGATTCATTAATACATCCCCGGATGAGGGTTTTAACAGCGTTGCCAGCACCCGCATGAGTGTTGTTTTTCCCGCTCCGTTTTCACCCAGAAGCCCGTATACGCCGGAGGGAATTGTAAACGAAACATCATCCAGTGCCTTCACATTCTTTTGAAACGCAACGGTTACATTTTCTAATCTAACTGACATATCTTCACCTTTTTCCTTTCATTCTCTTCTTACCCAAATGTCTGCCGAAATTTCCGACTGCTCCAATGCAGACAGCTCCCAGGACCAGTGCGGTAACCTTCCCGTAAATCCACCGTAAGTCCCCATCCCCCATTTCCATCCCTCCAAATGCAAAGATCTGAAGAAAAAGGGGCAGTTTTAAAGCTCCGCTCGATATAAGAAAAAACCAGAGTGCTGCTGCTGCGCCAATACCCCCCCAAAGGCTCCCGGTTATTTTGGAAATAAGCACCGGAAGTGCTCCGAACAAGACGATACTCGCCGCTGTTGCCGCCATTGCTGTTGCAAAATGATAAAGTTCATTCTCCCGCATATATGGCTGCTGTATAAGATAAAATAATCCGTATCCTGCTGCTGCCGTACAGATCAAAAAAACATACTGAACAGCAAAGCGTTTGAGAATGGTCAGCCTCTGCTGTTTTCCCGGCTTTATGGCAAGTATTTCCCATCCGCCTCCCGGAATCTCCTGATAGCAGGTATCCGCACACAGGACAAGCGTCAGCAGTGTAATATAAGAATCAATGGTCGGCCCGATTTCTTTTACACTTGAAATCCCCCTCACAATCGCCAAAATGAGGATAAAAAACAGGGCACAGATCATTTTATACGGCGGCAGGCTTATTTTTATTTCCTTCATCCAAATACCCTCCTCTTCTTCCATATTCTCACGCAGACCCATATGATCACCGCTGCTGCAATGAGAAGCGCAGTCTGATTCATTAGAGCCAGTGGAGGCGGCGTGGTATCCAAAAACAGTCCCGGAAAGCGGACTATAATAGCCAGAGGCCTTCCGTAATAGCCGTAATTTCCATCCGGCCCGATACTTCCCATATTGGAATAAACCATATACAGGATCAGAAGCGGTGTTGCCGGCAGCGGATTCTTAAAAAGGAAGGCTGTCAGAGCATACACACAGATAACCATAAGAAGATTTGGCAGGACATACACCGCAGCCGCCGCGAATACATCCCATACAGCCACGGGAAACCCCTGTTCCCTTCCTCTGTGCATACACAGAAAAGTAAATACCGCGGTCATAACCGCAAGCGGCAGCAAAAGTGCTGTAAAACCGCCCGCTATTTTCCCGGTCACATACTGCCATGCGGAAACAGGCTTTGTGTGAAGCAATTCATAAGTATTCTTCCTGGTATCCTGAAGGAATAAAAATGCCATCAGTATGGATGAAAAAAACACGAAGAAAAGCCCCGCAAAATCAGTGTATTTCCTGGCAAAATATTCTGAATACCGCATCTGGCTGAATTTTTCATCCATATACGCGTTGACTTCCTCTGCAGTCCCCTGTCTGAGCTCTGCCTCCTGGAAATAATAATTGGCATTGGGATAATCATAATGTTCAATCAGGTAATTCAGGATTTCGTCCTGGCTGTACCCCTCTTCCAGAAACATTTTTGTCATCTGATCCGTTTCCTCTTTGCTGATTCCCGAATCCTCATTGAGATCTCTGCAGATATCCGGCATGGCGATCTCAATCTGTTCTTTTTCTGTGGAAGGAAAATATCCATCCATCACATCCGCGTCATGGATATGCTCTAATTTTGCCGCCTCCACCTGTGCATCACTTTCCCAGTAATGCAGCTTCAGATAAGGCTGCATGATCTGAAAAACCTCAAAGAATATCAGCAGAATACCCACATAATAGATGGGATTTTTGAAATAATTTTTAAGCTCTCTTTTAATTATTACCTTCATATTGTTTTCCTCCTGTCTTGATCTTATTGTAAAACAGAAATCACAACAAAAAGACAACAAAAAAAGAACTGCCAAACATGACAGCTCTTTTACGGAGCAAACACACGGGCCGTGTGAGCATTTTTTTCTGCTGACACGGTCACCACCACATATTCTGAATGTCCTCCTGTGCGTATGGGATATCCCCAGCCGCCTATACCGGAACTCACGATCACCTGAAGTCCGCCGATCTCTTTCCATCCATAATTCAGCTCTGTAAACCCGGTCAGCTCTCCCACCTGCCCGGTAGGCCAGATCTGCCCCGCGTGGGTATGACCGGAAAGCTGAAGGTCCACACCCGCCTCTGCATTTTCCGGAAGTTCTGTGGGCTGATGGTCCAGAAGAAGTACAAAAGTATTGCCGTCTGCCTCCCTGCACAGCTCCTCTATCCCGGTTCTTCCCTTTGGAGAGACCATGCTCCCGACAGAGGCGTCTGTTCTTCCGATGACAGTCAGCTCATCGTTTACGTTATAAACCCGGTCCTTTAGTACAACGATGCCGCTGCTTTCCAGTGTACTGCAAAGCTCCTCCGGTGAATAGGCCGGGGTGCCGGTATACGCATTATAGTCATGGTTTCCGAACACATAATACGTGCCATATTCAGCTTTTACAGCACCCAGGACTTTTGCCGCGGCTTCCATCTCCTGCCTGGATGTATTTTCATCAAATATATCCCCGGTCAGGGCGATCAGATCCGGCTTTTCCCTCTGCATCTTATCGCAGCAGTCTTTTAATTTTCCTATATCCATGGTGGTACCCATGTGAAGATCAGAAATCTGGAGAATTTTCAAATCCCGGCTCAGTTGTTTTTCTGTCTCAATCCGGTATTCGGTCCTTCTGATATCATTTATATTAAAATAACCGTATCCTGCGATCAAACAGATCACCAAAAGAGGAATCGCACCGCTTGCGTGGAGGAACCCCCATATCTTACGGGCTTTTTCCTTTCGGAACTTTCCTCTGCAGATAAAGTAAATGCCATCCATCAAAATACTGAGCACAAAAAAATGTAGGATGATCACAGCTCCCAGCCCATACAGCATCCACCCCTGGGCCACACAGGCAAGTGTTATGAGCAGAGACAAAATTCGCACCGCCTTTTTCTGCTTTCCCAGTCCAAAAAGCCCAAGGAAACGCCTGAAAAAGAAATAGAGATATGTCCCCACGGGGATATAAACCACCAGAGGAAACAGCAGATAACTCATGGATTCAGCCTCCGATGATCAGCCGTTCAGCTTCTCTGCAAAATCAGCCATGGCCTCTGAAATCTTGATCTGCTGCGGACAGACTGCCTCACAGCTTTTACATCCGATACACGCACCGGGCTGCTTCTCTTTTGGTACCGCCTGCAGAGCCATAGGCGCCAGAAAGCCGCCGCCTGTAAAGCAGTGCTCATTATACAGCTCCAGAAGCATGGGAATGTCCAGCTCCTGAGGACAATGGCTGGTGCAGTAACGGCATGCCGTACAGGGCAGGGCAATGTGCTTTACCATGCTGTCAGCGATCTCAAACAGAACTTTTTTCTCCTGTTCATCCAGAGGCTTATCCGTCTCAAAGGTATGTATATTATCCTGCATCTGCGCAAAATCAGACATGCCGGACAGGATCATCTTCACTTCCGGGATTCCCTGCAGGAACCGGAAAGCCCATGCCGGAACATCCTCATCCGGGCGCAGCGCCTTTAACCTGTCACTGTCTTCGGCGGACAGGGAGGCAAGGCGTCCTCCGCGCAGAGGCTCCATTACCCATACCGGAATATGATGGGCATTTAACAGCTCCACTTTTTCTTTTGCATTCTGGAAAGACCAGTCAAGATAATTTAACTGAATCTGGCAGAACTCCATATGCTCTCCGTACGCATCTAAAAAACGCTTCATGACGTCATAGCTTCCATGAGCGGAAAATCCCAGGTGACGGATTCTTCCCTTTTCCTTCTGCTTCATCAGATAGTCGAAAATACCGTATTTCTCATCCAGATACGCGTCAATGTTCATCTCGCACACATTGTGGAACAGGTAAAAATCAAAATAGTCCACCCGGCATTTTTCCAACTGCTTTTCAAATATCTCTTCCGCTTTATCCATATTGGAAAGGTCATACCCCGGGAATTTTGTAGCCAGATAATAGGTACTGCGTGGGTATTGATTTAAAATCCTGCCCATAACGGTTTCTGAATTTCCCTCATGATACCCCCAGGCGGTGTCATAATAATTGATGCCGTGTTCCATGGCGTATGCCACCATCTCAGCGGCTGCCGGTTCATCAATCCTGGAATCCTCTCCGTCAATGACCGGAAGACGCATGGCTCCCATTCCAAGCGCAGATAATCCCATATCCTGAAAATTTTTATAAATCATTTTGTACGCTCCCTTCTTCTGCTTATTGTATCTATTTTATATCATTGCTGCACATGACGCAAATACTTATAACGTATGTTTTTCCATAGCTGCCGGTTATGAATAAGCACTCAGCCTGACTGAACGGCTGCAGTTATAGGGCTGTATCCGTCCGGGATTCTTCTATGCAAAATCCTGCTTTTACATAGGCCCCGCCCAGATCGGCGCTGCCCAGAAGCAGTTTTCCTCCATGCTTCTCGCAGTATAATTTGCTCAGATACATGCCAAGGCCAAAGTGTTTCAGGTCATCTGCCAGATTATCGTGATAGAAGGGTTTCGTGATTGCTTCCGCCTCGGCGTGGAACCCTTCCCCGTCATCCCCCATGGAGATAAACAGCATATTGTCCTTCACTTCCATGGTGATCACAACTATATGGCGGGCATACCGCACGGCATTCCCCAGCAGATTGTCGAACACCTCGCAGATGATAGAAGAATCCCCCCAAAAGTGGTCCGGCATCCCCTCCGCTTTTATGACCGTATGGCACGGTTCCCGGTCTGCCAGGGCCTTTGCTGCCTGTTCCATATACCGAAGCAGAACAGCAGTCTCTATTTTCTCTGCATGCATCTCCCTCTCCTCAATACCGGAGAGCTGTCTCATCTGTTCCACAAAGGCATTCATTCTGTCGATCTGCTGCATTCCTTCCGTCAGCATTTCCTCCATATCCTGCCGACTTAACTGCTCTGTAGGCAGAAACTCTATAAGTGTTTCCTGATATCCCCGCAGCACCGCAAGAGGGGAACGGATATCATGGGCAATGACTGCCTTCAGCGTCCGCTCCTGTTCCACTGCGGACCAGAGTTTTTGGTTGTTTTCCCTAAGCTGGGCGCGCATACGGTCAAATTCCCGGCACAGGCTGCCCATCTCATCCTTCTTCCTGTAATCCACAGGAAAATCCAGATTATTCTCCTGTATTTTCCTGGAGCCTTCTGTCAGTATCTGAAGCGGTTCTTTTATCTTGTCACGATAGAAGCAGAATACCGCGATCACACTGCCGATCATGGGAATGACAAGCATGGTCCAGGTCTCCACGGCATCGCAGATTTCCGTTATGACATGGTCCCTGTGCAGCATATCATTCTGCGCAGGCCTTGTGATCTCAGCGATGTATCCTGTCTTCTCCTCATAATCCGATACTTTGTCCCCGTCCATATAGCCGGCCCAAATCTGCTTCTGCGTCTGTTCCGCCATCCTGACGATTCCCGCAGACAGGAAAAAGGAGATGACAATTGCAAAAGACATATAGAGCACGATAGTTTTTCTGAGCGAAAGATTTCTTATTTTTTCCATCGGTATCCACTTCCCCACACGGTCTCAATATATTCTGTGCCGGTGTACTCTCCTATTTTTCTGCGTATTCTCCGGATCAGCTCTGTGATCACCCTGCTGTCTCCCTCTGCATCATAGCCGCAGACTTTTTCGTAAATTCTCTCCTTGTCAAACACCTGGCCCGGATTCTTGGAAAGGAATTCCACAATGTCGTACTCCAGCTTTGTAAACTCCAGCTCATGGTCATCATAGAGGACTTTTCTGGCGCTGTAGTCTAAAAGCAGGCCCTCCCGGTATCGAAGCTGCGGCCTTTTCCTGTTTCTCTCTTCTCTCTTTATATGCGCCGCGATCCTGGCTTCCAGCTCTTTCAGGCTGAATGGCTTGACAATATAATCATCACCCCCCGAAAGCAGGCCGTTCACCCGGTCCTGCTCCTCCACTCTGGCTGTCAGAAACAGAATGGGACATGAGACAAATTCCCTTATTTTCACACACAGCTCCATTCCATCCATGCGGGGCATATTGATGTCCAGCAAAATCAGGTCCGGGGTATCTTCAATCCTCTTCAATGCCTCCAGACCGTCCTCTGCCAGCAAAATACGGTATCCCCTTAGGCGGAAATAATTCTCCAGCATTTTCAGGAGAGCTTTATCATCATCCACAAACAACAGTTTATACATATATCTTTCCTTTCAGGCTCTATGGGCACCTGTTTTTAAGACAGGGCCTCTTTTATTTTAAAACAGAACGAAAAAAACGGCGCACTTTTTCAAGGTGTCACCAGCTTTTTTGTATCTGCTTATTGTTCCTTCCATTCAGTTTCCATCTCTTCCACAAGATAATGATCACTGCGGCAGTGCATATCAGATATCCCTTCACTCATCTCCTGATACAATTCCGAATGATAAAAAAAATCCAGTGCCTGTTCCAATGGGATGTTGGCAGACCGGGCAAACATTTCAATGATTCTGGAATATTTACGCTGGAGTAATATACGGTTTGCCTGCATCATAACACCTCACTTTTCTGATAAATCAAGTATTTATCCAATATTTCCTGTGAACAGATGCAATATTGCAAATTAGGTTTCTCATACTTTAACCGCTGGATTGCCATATTTTTATCTATTAACCCGTCAAAAAACAGCTCAATTGTATCAAATACCTTATCATTTGCAACTCCTCCGATAATAATATCATACTGCCCTGTGTTCATGCCTCCTCTGCAAGTAATAATATAATCCAGCCATTCCTCTGAATAGCTGGAAAATTCTTTTATCCTGGCCTCATGACGCAGTTTCTTTTCATCCAATTCATACCAAGAGATCACACTTTTCCCTTTTTTCCGTTTAAAACGCAGAGACCATTTTTTCGCCTGTTCATATATGGGTGTAACATAAAATCCTTTTCCGAAATCAAGTGTGTCTCTTGAATAGGAGATATCCGGTTTTCTCACCTCTGTAAAAGAACCATGATATAAAATCATCCCACCACCCCTTCCTGCTGCATATAAGCGATAATATCATCCACTATATATTCTTTACCCAGCGTATGCAGAACTTCATAATTAGGAATAATATATTCTTTTAAAATACTGCTTTTTTCTGTCAGAAGCTCATATACTCTTTCTCCTTTGCATCCAAGCCTTTCAGCTACACTCTCGATGCAGAATACAGAAAATTCCAATTCCTTATCATTCATTGCCAATAACCCCGCTTCCGATTTTACAAATATGCTGCTGTTCAGTTCTATAACTAAAATTATACTATAAAAAACTGCAACATACAAATCAATCCTCCGGAAATCCTCCTGCATTTACCGTACAAAGTCAAGCTGTCAGCAAAACAAACGGCAAAACGGCATAGCCGAAATCGACTATGCCGCCTGCCGGAACAATACTTCTTTATTGAGGGACGCCTTGTCAGCCTCCCGGTTATCCTCATGTATTTTGTTTTATTTTGTCATAACCCTGCAGCCGTTTACCGGCAGCTTGGGCAGGTATTCAAAATACCAGTTCTGCCGTTCACCGGAATATTTCAGTATGGCAGGTATCCACGCATTGGAGACCTGCACATACACATATTGTTCCGGATGAACGGGTATCTTTTTGCTGCCGCCTTTCTCTTTGAGAACACAGGTGCAGCCATGATTCATTAAAGTTCCTATCATGTATGAAGCCTCCTTTA
This sequence comes from Blautia caccae, assembly GCF_040095955.1. Taxonomy (NCBI): domain Bacteria; kingdom Bacillati; phylum Bacillota; class Clostridia; order Lachnospirales; family Lachnospiraceae; genus Blautia; species Blautia caccae. Next base: position 228,949 of record NZ_JBBMFP010000004.1, read on the forward strand.
CTCTTTTTATAATAAGAGTATACATGGTAATTATGACCATTATTTGGAAAAAATGTTAAGGGTTGGTGATATTTGTATGAAAATACTAAAGTTTTTATGAAAAGCAGCCGTTTCCTGCTCTTTTATGGGATGTGATAAATGAAATACATGGAGATAGCGGGATTCGAACCCGTGACCTATACGTTGCGAACGTATCGCTCTCCCAGCTGAGCTATATCCCCAAAAAAAGAATGGAAGCAAGGAGGCTCGAACTCCTGACCTTTCGCGTGTGAGGCGAACGCTCATCCCAGCTGAGCTATGCTTCCATATGGAATATTATAGCACTTTATCCGGGAAATGCAAGAGAATTTCCGGAAGATTGGTTGTAAATTGGTTGTATATAAATGACAGCAGTGAGACAGCCGAGATAAATATGACTTTACTCGATATAAAAATCTATTGCATCTGCGTTATTAATACTTATCATAGGTTCTCCCGAACCGCGTTCCAGTTCCTTCTCTTTGAACAGATCCTCCGGAACATTAACCGCGCTGTTTGGAATCGTGTTAAACTCCATCTTGATATTATCAGGTAATTTGTCGAAATAAACAGAAACATTCCGAAATGTATTTGACTCCAAACCATCCAGCATAATATTGTGATCCAGTTGATCAGCCATTAAATCAAGCACTACTGCGGAATCCCTGTTTGCCTGAATCCATACGTCTGAATTCAAGGTATTGAGATGAATCTGATTAAATTCACCGGTAGTTTCAATTTTTTCTAATTCTTTTGAGGGTATACAAATAACAATAGAACCCAGGATGTTGTTACTCGAATCCGCGTTATCCATCATCACACAAACATTAAGGCTGTTATCCTTTTCTTCACAACTGATTTCATACTTATTATCGGTATCTAAATCCGCGTTAATAAATTCAAAGCGGTTACTGTCACTCTGTTTTATAACAATGGATCTGGCATTGCCGCTTATATTAACACAGCGAATGTTTCCGACTGCAATATCATCATATATCTTTTTCTGGCCTTCCCCGCCCGCAGATATTAATGCATCCTTTTCTCCTGCACAAGCAGAAAATGCAGTCACACAAAAAATGCATAAACAGAGTAAATAGATTTTTTTTATTGTTCGTTTTTTCATTATAATTACCTTATATTTCATATATTCAGATAGCTGTAACAAATATAATCATATCACACAGCCTGATGATAAACAAGGAATACATGGCTCTGTATGTAAACGGCAAAATCTGTACTACAATTGAAACTCCGATATGTTATCAAAATCATTATTCAATACATAATAAACTTTATTTTGAAACGCAGAATATACAAATGAAACCCTTGTTGCCCAAAGCCCCTTTTGACATACCGATTTTAATACTTTGCATGCGTCAGAAACCGAAAATTTTTTATCATATGCTTCCAGTAATTCTTTAGCAGCTTCATATCTTGTATCGCCCGAAACAATATATGGCTTTGTAGTTTCCGGACTCAGTACGGAATAATTTGTAATCAGCGAAAATTCCTTCTGTTCGTATTTATAACCGATACCTGGTTCAATGATCAGTACACGTCCGTTTTTATCGGAGAGCATAGCCTGCATAGAAGCATCCGGAGCATAAATAATTTCCCGCTCTTGTACTATGTTCAGGGCTTCCTCAAAAGAAACCTCTCCTTTGATGAAATTTTCTGTCAACGCAGATATTGTATAGCAGTTTTCATCCTTTCTGTATGCCGCATTTTCGTTTCCATGAACGTAAAGCAGCGTCCCGACATTCCCGTTTTTATTCACTCCGTGAAAAGAATGGTATTTGTTATCCGGCATTTTTATGCCAATATAAAATCTATTTTTTTCAGTCACTACAGTATGCGTCCACACAGAAAGGTCAATATCGAAATTGAAACCTGTAATTGTGTCTACACCATTAAAAACAAATCTCGTACACATATCTTCACCTCTTGCTTCACTAATTAAAATAGTATTTTAACTAATTATATTAGTATATTATATTGAATTTGTAGAAATGTCAATATATATACACATTTTTCTAATAGAATTATTGACGATACTAATTTAATTAGTTAAAATTATGTCTATATTTATTTTATGAGGTGCATAACATGAAAACAACCAAGGAAGCAGTAATAAGAGCTGCATCTGACCTGGCAGATGAAAAAGGATTAAATAATGTTTCTCTAAAATCAGTTGCGGAAAAATTGAATATTCGTACCCCGTCTTTGTATAATCACATAGAAAGTCTGGATCATCTCCTTTTAGAAGTAGCTCATCAGGGCATGAGGTGTATGAATGATAGGATGACTCAGGCAGCCATTGGCAGCATTGGAGAGACAGCAATTCAAAAGGTTGCTGCTGCATATCTCGATTATATGATTGAGCATCCCGGAGTTTATGAAACGATTCAATGGATTTCATGGCACGGTACAGAAGAAACAAGCTCCATCTTTCATAATTATATCTTACTTTTATCAACCCTTATTCGCTCCTGCCCATTTAAAGAAGAAAACACAACAGATATTTTGAATATGCTGATGGGTACGCTTCATGGATACACAACTTTACAGCTAAGATACGCATTTTCAAATCCCGATAAAGTAAGGGATGGATTATGTAATGCTATCCATACATTATTTTTAGGTATACATCAGAAATACGATTAGCAAAATATTTATTAAAGATCGCTTTTCGATGGCGCGAATGCCTGCTGCCACTACTCTTATGCATGGTCAGCGCAGTAAATGCGCAGACCTGACTGAGCGGTTACAATAAATCTTCTTTTATCACTGCCATTTCCCCTGTTTCCTTCCGGTACAGTGTGTCAGAATCCGAACTCCCTGTAAACTGAGAATTTTCTTTAAAAAAATAAAACCTTTTTCTTCCTCCTCCGGTTATATATAATGGAAGACAGAAAGGGAGGCGCCTATGGATGACAGAAAAGCCATAAAAGAAATAAAAAAAGGCAATAAAGAATACCTGAATCTGCTGGCAGAAAAGTATTATGATGACATTTACCGCTTCTGCTGTTACCAGACCGGCGATCCCGACAGCTCTTATGATCTGGCGCAGGAGACGTTTCTTCGTTTTATCCGATATGTGGACATCTGCCGCTGCAAAAACCTGAAAGGCTACCTGCTGACCATAGCCAGAAATGTCTGTTATGACTACTTCGGCAGAGAGACTGCGGCGCACAGTCGTCTCTCCTATCTTCCTTGGGAGGAGGCCTGCCCGGAAACGCAGACTGCCGGTACAGCGGACACATTCCGGTCCCGAACCGATCTTCTGGAGGAAGTGATCCGGGAAGAAAACTCCCGGCAGTTGGTTCACGCACTTATGAAACTTCCCAAAATCCAACGGGAAGTCATTGTTCTTCACAGTCTCTACGGTCTGAAACACCGGGAAATCGCCCTGATAACCGGCACCAATTCGTCGACTGTGAAATCCCGTATGAAACAGGGTATGGACAAACTAAAACGCACTTTGAGAAAGGAGGATTTCTATGGCTGATAACAAGATAAAGATACCATTTCCACCCATAGACGAAGCCAGAAAAGAGGCATCTCTGCAAAAGATTCACAGAGAAATTTCTCATAAAAGCCTGCCCGTACCAGTCTCATTTCCGGAGCTGCTGCTGGACCAGATGCATTATATCTCACTGGAATACTGGGTGATACAGGCTTTCTTCCTGCTTGCCGTCGTACTCTTTACAACCTGTTTCGGTACCCTTATCAAGGACAGCGCGAGTATACTTCCCTCCGCCTGTGCCATCTCCTCCGGCCTGGGGCTGGCTGCTGTTCTGGAGCTTTCCAAAAGCCGCTCCAGGCATATGGCGGAGCTGGAACAGAGCTGCTGCTTCAACCTTGGACAGATCTGGTCGGTAAAGCTTCTTTTGTCTGCAGGACTTAACCTGTGCATTCTTACACTGCTCTTTTTTAGTGTACAGGGAAAAACAAAATACGGGATTTTTGCTCTCTGTCTGTACCTGCTCGTCCCTTTTGTTTTGTCCAATATCTGTTATTTTTTTCTGCTGACCACAAGGCGGTTCGCCTCACAGAAAGCCATTTTGTCGGGGACATTTCTGCTGCTGTGCCTGTTTTCCCTGTTCCCCACTGCCTTTCCCAGAGCCTATCTGGATGTTTATCTGCCTGTATGGGCCATAGTACTGGCAGCGGGGATCCTGCTTCTGGCCTTTGAACTTCACAGACTGTTCCACAGCTTAAACACAGGAGGTAAAGAACTTTGCTGGAACTAAAAATACAAAATATATCAAAACATTACAAAGAAAAAACCGCTGCCGATGACATCACCTTTACACTGAAAAACGGAGTGTACGGACTTCTGGGCGAAAACGGTGCAGGCAAAACCACACTGCTGCGCATACTCTGCGGCATTCTCATGCCCGACCGGGGAGATGTGACGCTGGATGGCATATCCATACGGAAAATGGGTGCCGGATACCGTACCCTGCTTGGCTACCTGCCGCAGGATTTCGGCTATTATCCCGACTTCACAGTGAAGCGCTACCTTCTCTATCTCGCCTCCCTAAAAGCGCTTCCCAGGGACAAGGCCCTTGTAAAATACAAGGAAATGCTGGAGCTTACCGGCCTGCTGGGAGAGGAAAAACAGAAGATCAAACATCTCTCCGGTGGTATGATACGAAGACTCGGCATCGCACAGGCCCTGTTAAATGATCCAAAAATCCTGCTTCTGGATGAACCTACCGCCGGCCTTGACCCAAAAGAGCGCATCCGATTCCGCAATATCATCAGTTCTCTGGGGCATGACCGAATTGTGCTTCTGTCCACCCATATCGTATCTGACGTGGCAAATACCGCTGACCGGATACTGATCATGCGGCGGGGAAAAATTATGGAAAACAGCACGCCGGACGCCCTGATACAGGCAACTTCCGGCCATGTATGGGAGTTTGTCACCACGCCTGCAAAGGCAGAAATATGCCAGAAACAGTTCACTGTATGCAATGTAAAGACCGAAGGAAATGAGCTTAGAATGCGCGTACTCTCAAAAGAATGCCCATTTGCCGGCGCCCTGGCAGTTGTGCCGGATCTGGAGGACGCCTATCTCTACGCAACAGAAAACAGGGAGGTACTTTGAAATGCTGTTCCGAAATGAATTCTATAAAATATGTTCAAGAAAAATACTCTTCACAGGAGTGCTGCTGGGCTTTTTATTCCTGGCCGCTTATTTTCAGATGTCCGCACTTGGCTCAGAAAGCGCTTATGTGGACGGGACCTGTCTGAGAAGAACCGACGCCATTCAATATAACAGAGAAACTGCCCGTCGCTTCGCAGGTCCCATGACCCGTGAAAAAGCCCAGGCTATCGTAGATGAATTCGGCTGGCACATCAATGAGAACGAACTGGAAATGTCGGAAACAGGGGATACCACACCTGGCTATTATGATAATTCCACCAGCCGCTTTGTAACCTACAATCTTTCCAATATCAGATCCAACGAAGGCACTCCCACTGCCCTTGCCGCATCAGAAAACAAGTACACCGAAGAGATGATGAACGGAGAATATGAGTACGGATACATGGGCGGATGGGATGACACATTCCGTGAAATGCACATGATGCTGCTCTGGATCGTCTCTGCCCTTGTGATCATTGCCTGTGCTCCTGTTTTCTCTGAGGAATATGCCGGGCAGACTGCAGGAATCCTGCTGACTACACAGAATGGAAAAGGTAAGACCGCAGCCGCCAAGATACTGGCCGCCTTTACATGGGCTGCCGGGATATATGTGCTTTTAACGCTTTTTCTTGTCGGTGCTTTCCTGTGTTTTTATGGCACGGATGGACTTTTTGTCAGTGCCGGCCTTTCTTTTCCTGACCTGATAACAGGAAGCGTCTTGTGGAATACCGATTCTCATAAACCGACAGGGATCGTACTGCTTCTCTATCTGATGGCAGGGCTTTTATCGGTTCTAGTGACCGCAGCTATCACCCTGTATATCTCCTCCGTAAAGAAAAGCACCTTTTCTGCCCTGCTGTGGTCAGCCGCCGCTTACCTGCTCCCTGCAGCCATTTACTCTGTCTTTCTTCTAGGTATGAGAGTTTCGAAAGTGATCATGCTGCTTCGTCTGCTGTTTAACAGCCTGCCCTTTTTCCTGCCTCTCCACGAGCTCACATCCACACCCGTTCTCTACCGCCTGTTCGGGTATCTCTTTTCGGGATGTATCCTGGTCTCAGGCTGTGTACTGGGGTGCAGAAAATACTGCCGATACCAGGTCGGAAAATGAGCCTGGATGCCTGTTTACGGATAATATTTGGTGTCATATATTGGAAATATATGTATTTCTGGAGCAATAAAAGGGATTTTTCCTTTTACTTTTGGGAATTTACAGATAAACTTTGAAATCGTCTTGAAAATTATATGTATTTCAAGATTATCAAAAGCCATTTTTCTAAATTTTTACAGATAATATTGTTCCGGATGTGATATTTAGATGTAAAAACGTTGATAACGAATACTTCTGCCCAATATTTTACAGATAGAAAATGTGTTCATAGACAAATTATATGTAATTGTCATTCCTGCAGGTATTACAGGTATGGTACAAGTTCCGGCCGGCTTTTCACTGGCATAGCTTGGACTGGTGCCTTCCCTATGGCACAGCTTTAACCTGGCGCTTTCCCTATGGCACAGCTTTTACCTGGTGCCTTCCCTATGGCACAGCTTTAACCTGGCGCTTTCCCTATGGCACAGCTTTTACCTGGCGCCTTCCCTATGGCACAGCTTTGATCTGGCGCCTTCCCTACGGCACAGCTTTGATCTGGCGCTTTCCCTATGGCACATCTTTGACCTGGTGCCTCCCCTATGGCATAGCTTTGACCTGGTGCCTCCCCTATGGCCTGCCGAAGCTTCCCTCTGGCACAGCAATGGCCTGCCGAAGCTTCCCTCTGGCACACCAATGGCCTGCCGGGGCTTCCCTCTGGCACACCAATGGCCTGCCGGAGCTTCCCTCTGGTACACCAATGGAGGGCTGCGGCGCTGAACCATAACAGCGCAGCAGCCCTCTGCCAAAATTTCCTAATATCTTAAACGGCCCCACACCGTCTTTTTCCTCTGACCATCCCGTCCGAAAGGCTTTTTACTGCTCTTCCAGAATCAGCAGATTCCATTTCTGCAGCATCAACTGATCTCCTGCCTTCTTTGTTTCACCGGAAAACAGTTCTGTCCATGTACCTTCCGGGCACACAGCCTTCTGTTCTTCGCCGGAATAATTGAGGAAATAATATATCTGTTTTCCCATCTGGTTTCGTCCGCCTCTGACAATCACCGGGAATCCGCAGGAACCGGGGTTCGGCCGGATCTCACATTCCTTCAAGAACTCTCCCATGAGTTTTTTCAGCAGTTCTGAGCTGAACATACATCCTAAATACACTGCTTTTCCTTTGCCAAAGGTATTCTCAGTCACTGCTGCATACTGTCCCCAGTTATCATGCACATACCCAAGAATCGTCTCTGCTCCTTTTGGCTGAATGCATTCCAGAAATACTTTTACTTTCTCTTTATCCTCTCTGCCGCAGAGCCTGCCTTCCAGATACGTCTCGGCAGTCTCCTCCGGATATGTGAACTGGTTATACATAATTCCAAAGCATTCTGACAGAATATGGGGCTGTGAATCGTGATATACCTTCACATTTTCATTGGTATATCCCGTCTTGAAGGTACCTACCAGGCAGCCGCCCTTTTCCGTAAAGGAGCGGATTCTAAGCAGTGTCTCTTCCGGCACACAGTAGAGCGCCGGAAGGATCAGCATCTTATAATCATCCAGGTTTTCCGCCTCAGGTGATACAAAATCACACTCCACATTCATCTCATACAGAGCGTCATAGATCCAGCGTACCACATCGTTGTAGGATATCTCTGTGCCTCCTCCGATGGGGAACCATTTCAGCCCTGTCAGTGCCTCATTGCTCACCATAATGGCAGCCTTGTTCTGCTTCTTCAGATGAATGAGATGGCTTCCCAGACGTTTCATCTCACTGCCGATGACAACCGCTTCTTTATATGTCTTATTCTCTGCAAAATCATGGCTTAACAGCCCCCGCCAATACGTCTCAAAAGAGTTATGGATGGAATGCCAGTGCCAGTATTCCACGCATTCCGCTCCTCCTGCCAGATGGGAAAAGGCCTGCAGCCTGAGCTGGCCGTCATAGGGCACCCACTGGGCAAACCCCTGCGCCTCTGTCTCCAGCACATAGTAATTATCCTGTTTCAGGGAGCGGGTCATATCTCCGCCAAAGGCGATCTCCTTTCCCGTCAGCTTTGACTGGGTGGGATGGTAGATGTCGCAGCCTGCAATATCCAGACATTTGGCAGCCCGGAAATGGTCCACATCCGGCTGTACGCCAAAGGAATAATTTCTCCATTCAAAATCAAAATTCTGGGTGATAAACTGGTCTTCCCTCTTATATTCCCGCACAATCTCTGCCTGCCAGGACAGAAATTCTGTCACAAGGCTGCGTTGGAATTTCTCAAACTCACAGCCCAGGCTGCCGTTGATAGTCCCCCTCACATCCGGGAAATCCTCCCAGGAATGAAGGGCATTGCTCCAGTAATTCATTCCGAACTCCCGGTTCATGGCCTCCACATCGCCCTGGAATTTTTCCTTTAAGTATTCGACAAATTCCTCCTGTACCCGCTCTCCTGAGGTGCCGTAATGTTTTGTCTCATTGTCGATCTGATAGCCTATGATACATTTTCTGTCCTTCACATGCTCCATCAGTTTTCTTATGACACGCTCGCTGTAGAACCGGTAATGGCGGTTTGTGATGTCCATGATTTGTCTGGCCCCGTAGATGCCCCGGCCCTGTCTGGTCACTGCCATCACATCCGGATGCTTTTTCTCCATCCATGCCGGAATGGCATAGGTCGGCGTACCCACGATCACATGAATCCCCGCTTCCTCCATGGCATCCAGAACTCTGTCAATGTGGTAAAAGTCAAATACACCGTCCTGGGGTTCCAAAGTACTCCAGGTGGATTCTGCGATCCTTACCAGATTAATCCCTGCCTTTTTCATCATCTCCACGTCTTTTTCCAGTCTGTCATAAGGCATATATTCGTCGTAATATGCTACCCCATAGAGTAATTCTTCCATATATTTTTCTGCTGTCCTTTCTGGTTGATATTCATGGCAGCTTTACTTTGAAGGGGCAATGACCGGAACCTTTTCTCCGGCTTTTTTCATCTCCTCCTGAAGCTCTTTGGCAAGCTGCGCTCTGATATCTCTATACTTATCATCTTTTGCCAGATTCGTCAACTCAAATGGGTCATTTTTTAAATCATAGAGGAAATCTTCCTCATAATAGTCGCTGGAAGGGTACAAGTTGCCGTCAAGTCCCGGAGCATGTATGCTGTAGAGCCAATCCCTTGTGTGGATGCAGCGGCCCACCCTGCTTTCACTGATCTGAGCAAATACCCTGTCTGTATGATTCCGGAGATTTCCTTCCGCGATCTCCTTCAGATTTTCACCTGCCATGGCATCCCCCACATCCACACCGGCAGCAGCCAGAATCGTCTTTGGAAGACCCGCAGTGCTCACCAGCTCCCGAACTCTTTTTCCTCCCTCAAATCCCGGCCCGGCGATTACCAGGGGCACATGCAGGCAGGCAGAATGGCATGACCTTTTGTAGTCATCCCCTCCGCACAGATGTTCATCTCTGTTTCTCGTACGGAAATGGGAACCATGGTCAGAGCTGTAAATTATGATAGTGTCCTTATAAATTCCTTTTTCCTTCAATTTTTCTATAAGTCTGCCCAGATTGTCGTCCAGGCTTCTGCAGCATCCCAGATAATCCGGATACATCTCTCTGGCATCGCCATGCAGTGCCGCCAGATCTCCCGGCAGTTCAAAATCTTTGAACCTCTCCTTTGAACCCTCAGGGCCTTCATAGCATCCTCTGTCATTCTGGTGATGGGGTTCTATGTGGGAAATGGTCATAAAAAACGGCTTTTCTCCCTTATACTGTTCCAAAAAATCCAGTGCAAAATCTGTGATACAGTCTGCCCTGTATCCGTCAAACTCACACTTCTGCATATTTTCATCAAAGACATACCCGCCATACCCGTGGGAGGTAAATTCCAGGAGGTCTGCTGCCCTCCAGTATCCACGATAGCCACCCCTTCTCTCGGGAGGAATCGCCTTTGTCTCATAGTCCACAATTGGCGGTGTGCTGTAATCCTTCCTCTCGCTTGCCAGATGCCATTTGCCCACATAGGCAGTCTCATATCCCGCCTCATTCAGATAATCTGCCAATGTTTTCACATGCAGGGGAAGAGGCTGCGCATTGCGAAAACAGTTGATTGCTGTGGGATACTGTCCTGTCTGAAAAAGTGCCCTGCATGGCCCGCACACCGGCTGGGCTGTATAGGCCTCCTCAAAAAGAATGCCCTCCTTTGCCAGCGCATCCAGGTTAGGGCTGATATCCAGCTTCTGACCATAGCATCCCAGCGTGTCGTGTCTCTGCTGGTCTGTAAAATAAAATATAATATTTGGTTTTCCCATCCTTTTCTCCTCCTACTTCAGTCCTGAAGTGACAATTCCCTGTACAAAATATTTCTGTGCACAGAGGAATAACAAGATCATAGGCATCACTACCAGAACAGAGGCTGCCATCATCTGCCCCCACTGGATATAGCCGTCTGTTTTGAACATGGTGAGTGCAAGCTGCACGGTTTTCATATCCTCTGAGTTTGTCATGACCAGAGGCCAAAGGTAATCATTCCATACAGAGACACCCTTTAACAGTCCCAGTGTAGCCAGTATGGCCTTGGAATTTGGCAGGTATATTATGAAATACGTCTGCCACTTGTTCGTCCCGTCAATTTCCGCCGCCTCATCCAAAGACCGGGGGAAATTCTCATAAAACTGTTTACACAAAAACACACCGAAGGACCCTGCCACAAGAGGAATCACCAGACCTGCATATGTATTGATCATGCCCGTTCCGCCGGCTCCGAACAGACTGTTGCCTCCCATCATGGGGAATTTTGCCATGATGAGAAACGTGGGGAGCATTGTCACCTGGGGCGGCATCATCAGGCCAATCAAAAGAAACATAAAAAGTACCTTAGATCCCCTGAACGTCAGTCTGGCAAAGGCATATCCTGCTATGGAATTAAACAGAAGAGAAAACACAACGGCAGCCAGGGTGATAAACAGGGAGTTCCTGAAAAATATATTCCAGGTACCTGCACGCATGGCGTCAGTAAAATTATTCAAGGTAAAGTTCTGAGGCAAAAGGTGAAACACCGCGGAACGTATTTCCTCTATGGGCTTGACTGCCGTTGTGATCATCATGATAATCGGTATCAGCATGAAAACAGTCAGTGCACTCATAAAGATGATCCATAAAATGTGGTTTACTTTCTTCTTTTTCATATTTATCCTCCTTATGATACATCCACATCCTGTCCGCGGCTTCCGAACCGGAATACCAGTACAGTGATGAGTATGGAAAACAACAGCAGCATAACCGAAAGCGCACTGGCATAGCCCATCTTGAATTCCAGAAAACCTCTGCGGTAAATCTGGTGTACAATGGTGGTTGTCTTGTTCAGCGGTCCGCCTGCAGTCATAATATTAATCTGTTCAAACACGGAAAAACTATTTACGATTCCCGTTACAAGAAGGAAAAATGTGGTTGGCCTGAGCATGGGCCAGGTAATGTAAAGAAACTTTTTCAAGCCCCCTGCTCCGTCCAGACTGGCGGCTTCGTACAGGGAGTCCGGTATGGAAGTAAGACCTGACAAAAAGATGACCATACTGTATCCACAGCTCTTCCAGATGCTCATGAACACCACACAAAACATAGCCATTTTAGGGTCCTGCAGCCACTGTTTGACGGAAAAGCCAAAATATTTCAATACACTGTTCAGAAGGCCAAAGGTTGGGTCATAGATCCACAGCCACACCATGGACATGCACACCATAGACATTACATTAGGTAGATAAAAAGCTGTCCTGAATATGGGAATCAGCTTTGATTTTCTGTACAGCATCACTGCCAGCATAAGTCCCAGAAACAATTGAGGGAACAGGGTACACAAGGTATAAAGCAGTGTGTTTTTGACAGAGATCAGGAAATCTGCATCCCTGAACATCGTAAGATAATTCTTCATCCCCACAAATTCAGGAGCGGAATAAAGGTTAAAATTCGTCACACTGTAATAGATGACGATTCCAATAGGGACCAGAATAAATATGGTGAATACAAGGTAAGCAGGTAAAATCATGATATACGCGCAATTATCATTTTTCCTCACTTTTGGCACTGTATTGCTTGTTTTAGCCATGTAAATTTCTCCTTTTTATCAGTTTTTTCAATGTTATCAGATACCTACAGTCATATTTCAGGGGATGCCTCGGGAGACATCCCCTATACCGATAAAATCTTTTAGAATTTACTGATTGTTGATTTCTTCCTGTATCTTTTCTGCTGCCGTATCCATGGCATCTTTTGGTGTCTCCACATCATACATCACTTTTTCCATGGCCTCATTGATAATATTATAGACGGAATTGGCGTATGGCACTTTTGGTGAACCAGTTCCGCAGTTGATAGAATCATAGATCACCTGATTTGTCTCAGGGTCCTGTTCGATGAACTTTTCTTTCAGGGATTCCCTAATTGGTGTGGTGCCCAGATCTTCATACCGTGTCCACATACTCTCTGCACTGGATACATACTCAATAAATTTCCATACCTCATCCTTATGCTGGGTTTCTCCACTCATAAACATGAAACTCATGCCGCAGAAGGTTGCCTGCTGTGTATTTTTCAGCGGGTTTGCAAGTGCAATCTTTCCTTTCAGTGCTCCTTCATTCAACTGCTTAAATGTCTGGTCAGTCACGATTCCCATGGCCGCCGTTCCCATACCGAAAGGGTCCTGTTCAGAATTGGAACAGTCAAAGGGAATCACACCCACGTCCGCAACCTCTTTCATAAATTCCACTGCCTCAACAGCCTTGTCCGTATTACAGAGTATCTCATTATTATCCTCATCCACCAGATTCTTAACACCGTTCTCCTCTATAAAAATAGACATATAATGCTGCATAGATGTTCCTGAACTGGGCATGGCAAATCCTGTCTGTACTACAGTGCCGCTATCGTCTTTTTTTACGAGCTTTTTATGGTCCTCCAGCATTTCCTCCCAGGTTGTGGGCGGGGTATCAGGATCAAGACCGGCCTCCTTAAAAAGTTCCTTGTTGTATGCCAGCATTCTGGGGTCCGGAAAAACAGCGATTCCATATATCTTGTCATTTATACTTCCAAGATTCAGGGCATTCTCCATAAAATCATCCTTTCCCTCCCAGTTGTCCACATATTCATCCAGTGCTGCGTACTGCCCAAGAGGTACTCTGGTTCCCATGGAAGCCATGGTAAAATTAATGATGTCCGGGGCTGTGCCGGAAGCAAATCCGGTGTTCAGCTTTGTTTCAAAATCGTCACCGTAAGGACATTCCTGAAATTCAATCTCAATATTCGGATTTTCCTCCTCGAAACCGGCAATCATCTTTTCCCAGTAAGCCTTTCTCTCAGGCTCTGTTCCGCCTCTTAAAAATACCAGTTTTGTCTTCTCCCCTGATATTTGCTCGGTATCAGCTGATGTCTGTTCCTCTTTTTTCACTAGTTCTTCTGTCCCCTTATTTCCGCATCCGCCCATTCCGAGCACTGCCGATGTCCCCATGAGACCTGCCAGAAGCAACGCCATTTTTCTTTTCATATCTCAAGTCCTCCTGTTTTTTATTATGTATCCAGTATAAGAAAAATGGGACGATACATCTATGCACCCTGTCCATCTCTTTTTGTACTTTGTTATGCAGTTTCTGCGTTTTTTCTCCTTTTTTCTTTTTTATCCAGCTGTATCCGGAAAATATGGATTATCTTTTGATTTATTTGACTGGTTTTAGATTCCTTTCCGATATTCCATAGGTGACTTTCCATACCGCTCCTTAAAAGCTCTGCTGAAATACGCCGCGTCCGGAAAGCCTGCCATTCCGGCTATCTCCTGGATACTTTTTCTGGTGGCTCCCAACAGTCTGCGGGACTCCTCCAGACGAACGCGGAGAAGAAAGTCGCTGAATTTTTCCCCTGTCTCTTTTTTAAAAAGTACAGAGACATAGCTTTTATTCAGATGAACCAGAGAAGACACCTGCTCCAGGGATATCTTCTGTGTATAATTCTGCTTCACATAGCCTATAATGTCCCGTACCGGGCCGGAATACTGATTCAGACTGCTCTTTATCTCACAGATTCTGCGAAGCTCTGCCATCCCTGCATACGTCCAGTTTTTCAAATCCTGAAGCGTCCTAAATCTCTCGCAGAACATCATCTCTGTCCTTCTGACTTCCTCCACCTCCGCGGCTGTCAGGGCATACGTTCTGGCCTTCCGGATACAGGAAGAAAGAATCTCAATACACAGGGCCTTCACATAGGCAGGAGGCAGCACAATTCTTCCTTCTATGTCCTCCAGAATCCCCTTCATCTTCTCCTCTGCACTTTCAAAATCATTTTTTTCCACCGCAGCCAGAATCTCTCTCATCTCCACTGCGTAATATAAATCTCCATGTCCCGAACCAGAATTTACCGTCATGGCATCATATCTCCAAATCCCCGGAAGCCTGAAAAAAGTACGGTTTTCCCTGGCCATTCTGGCCTGCCGCAGCATGTCCCTCAAATGATGGAAGCCATCCTTTTTCACACTTATTCCGATATATACCTCCGTCCCCAGATTATGCCGCAAAAGTGCCTCCAGCTTTCCAGAAAACACCTCCCGGTCCATATGAAGGCTGGGATTATAGAGGAGAAGATACTCCCCCTCTTCTATGGACGCACAGATGCCGGATATATGTTCCTCCTGCATAAAAAGCTCCGCCACCTCCAAAGCTGCATCCCCCTTTTCTTCTCCGGACAGGGATATGGACAGAAGAACTATACCTTCCTCTTTCAAAGCGATGCCCCGGTTCTCCAATCCACGAAGAACTTCTTCCCTCTGCTGCTCTGTGGTCCCGGTTTCCAGCAGTTTTTCCATGGTGATCCTCCGCCTCTCCGGTTCGGAACCACACGCCGCTTTGCTGTCCTTTGTCCTGCTTTTCTCCAGAAAACGCTTTGCTTCCTCCAGTGTAGTCTTCATCCCCTCCTTTGTGATCTCAGGCTTTAAGATAAACTCATTGGCCCCGGCTTTTATGGCCTGTCTGGCATAATGAAATTCATCGTAAGCGCTGAGGATCACCTTGTAAGGCTGGGCAATCCTTTCATTTTTCAGCCTGTCCAAAAATTCCAGACCGTCCATGACAGCCATCCGGATATCAGTAAACACAACCTCCACCTCATGTTCCCTGCAGTATTCCAATGCCTGTTTTCCGTTTACAAACTCCCCTGTCACATGGTAGTTGATATCCAGCTCTTCTATTTTTTTTCTCACCCATCTACGGGTTACTGCCTCGTCTTCCACGATTATAATCCGCATTTTCACATCTCCTTCTCTGTTCTGCATGGGATCCTGATATCAAAACGCATGCCGCCTTTGTGGGTATGCTCCGCAGAGATTCCATATTCCTCTCCGTAAATGATCTGCAGGCGTTTCTGTACATTCCGGATTCCGATTCCACTGAACTGCTCGTTAGACCTGGCTTCCTCCCTGCCGTCCAGTACTCTGCGGATATATTCCAGATCTCCGCCGCTCCCATCATCCTCCACACGAAGCAGCAGATTCTCCCCCTCCGCTTCAGCCCTGATCAGGATATGTCCGGTGTCCTCCTTCTGGCAGAAGCCGTGGGCGATGGCATTTTCCACAAGGGGCTGGACGGAAATCTTCGGTATGAGCCAGTCTTTCACTTTCCCGGACACTTCTATGTTCCACACAAAGGTATCCTGATATCTGTTTTCCATAAGAACAAGATAGTTTTTCAGGGATTCCATCTCTTCTGTCACAGGTATGCATTCTCTTTTATCGGAATAGGTCCTTCTCAGCAGTTTTGCCAGTGCCAGCAGACACTGGTCCGCCTGTTCTGCCATATCCATCTCCACCAGAAAACGTATGGAAGCAAGGGTATTATACAAAAAGTGGGGATTGATCTGAGCCTGCAGAGCCTGCATCTCCAGCCCCCGCTTCTCCTCTTCCTCCTGTTCCAGTCTTACGATCAGCTCCTCTATCCTGCCAATCATCTGGTTAAACTGCATGCTGAGCTGTCCGAACTCATCGTTTGTCTCCACAGGTGTGCGCACAGTCAGGTCACCTCTGTATACATTTTTCATGTCAGCCTTTAATTTCTGCACCGGCCTGCTGATATACCTGGAATTGTACACAGACATGATCACAGCAAGCAGTACATAGACTGACGCCACCAAAAGAATCATGACAAAGATACGGTTGCCGGCCCACACAGCTTCTTTTTCCTCTTCATACATGACCAGTTTCCAGCCGGTGGTCTCATTTGTGACAAAGGATATCTGTGCCGGCCTGCCATTCATCTTCGCTTTAAAATAGCCGTGGTCAAATCCTGTCAATTTCTTCAGATATTCCCCGTTCTCCACACTCTGCTCTACAAGGCTTTCCTCTGTACTGCACAGTATTTTCCCTGTTTTGTCCATCAGAAACACCTGCTGGCTCTCTTTTTCCACACCGCCCCGGAAAATGTCTTCTACCTGCTTCCGTGGAATATTGACCTCCATGATTCCCAGTACTCTGCCGCTGTTCAGATTTTTAAGAAGACGGACAGCCCGCATAGCACTGTTATCCTCTGTCTTCTGAAATTCACTGCTTACATATGCAGGAATGTATTTGATACTGCTGGTGTTCTCCCCCAGTTTTTGATACCATGGCTCCTGCTCAAGTTCTTTGAGCACAGGATAGTCAACGTACTCACTTCCGTCATCCTCCACGGAGTAATTCCTTCCGCTGTCACAGAGAAGACGCAGATTATAGTCCATATTACTGTAGATTGCCCGGCTCTCTTTAAAATAACTGCATATATTTTTCTTCGCCACAAGCTCCTCATAAGGGCTCCGGAATTCACGCAGGGATATGAGACGATTCAGCTCCCTGTTGCAGTAAAAATAATTAGTGTAGGATACAATGTCCTGAAACATATCCTCCATATTTCTGTCTATCTGATTTAAAATGACCAACTTGGAACTGTTCAGGCGCTCATTGGCTCCTGTCTGCACAAGATGAAAAAGGAGCAGCATGAGGACCATACAGGGTAACACAAACAGAACCAGATTGGATAGGAGGATTTTCTGTCCAAGACGCAGATTCTGAAATTTTTTCTTTATTTTCCCCATAAGCGCACCAGCTCCTCAAGCCTCGGAAGGGCATATGCGAAAAATTCCCTGTATGCCCCGCAATAGTAGTTCTTTCCTCTTATGTACGTGCCATCCTCCTGTTTTTCCATACTGCACAGGCGGCAGCATCCATTCCGGCAGAGAGCCAGGTATGGACATATCCGGCATTCCTTTGGAAGAGTGCGGGAACGGCTGATAAATCCCAGCTCTTCTCTTTTTTGATCTATCTGCTCAAAGGAATCGTCTTTTATATTTCCCAGTTTCCATTCGTCCAGCGCATAGAAATCACAGGGATACAGACTGCCGTCCGCCTCCACCACCCATTGAAGTCCGCAGATTCCACGCATACTGCACAGCTCCGGCTCCTGTCCTGTGAGTATGGCTGCCAGGTTTTCAAAATAGCGGTTGTAGATCACACGGCTTTTTATGCCTTTCGCAGACGGTCCGGTCATATCCTGATACCAGCAGTCGAACAGATTTTTCAGGAATCTTCCGTATTTCTCCGGTGTCAGGGAGTAAGGGCTTGTACCCTGTGCTTCTCCTATGGGATCCAGACATTCGATGTACTGCTGATAATACAGGCCCTGCTTTTTGAAAAAATTGTAAAGCTGCCGGGCATGGCCTGCTGAGTAACCGGTCACTACAGTCAGAACATTAAAGTCAATCCCATACTTTTTAAATAATGCAATGGTTTTCATCACCTGTTTATAGGTACCCTTTCCTTTTGCATCACGGCGCAGATAGTCATGGCAGGCAGCATCTCCGTCCAGTGACACGCCTGCCAGGAATTTATTTTCCTTCAAAAAAGGAAACCAGTCCTCCTGAAGATGGTATCCGTTGGTCTGGATATTATAGCTGACCGGGATATTTCTTTTGTTGGATTTTCGGACAGTCTCCGTAAAATATTTAAAATAATCAAGCCCGGCAAGTGTCGGCTCCCCGCCCTGGAAAGTAAAGATACATTGCTTTTTGGCATAGTCCATGGACTTTTCAATCAGAATGCGCGCGGTCTCTCTGTCCATCACACCAAAGGACGGCGTTTCCCTGTTCGCTGCTTCATCCGCATAGAAGCAGTAGGCGCATCTCATATTGCAGTTCCCGGATGCCGGCTTTATGAGCAAGTGAAGTGTATCTGCCATATCGTTCTCCTTATTTTTCCGCAGAATATGCGTATTTTCTCATATACATATACTTAGTATATCTTTTGAAAAAAGCAGGAACAATAGGCAATCTTTAGCATTTTTTGAAATATATTTGGATAAAAGAAAAATACCGCCCGGGGACTGTATCTTTCCCAGTCCGGGGCGGTATCTCCTGTTTACAGATTCAATTTGTTATAAACAGCAAAGCAGTCCAGTGTGGCAAAATAATCCTTAGGCGTTTCCGCGCGGCGGATGAGCGCTGTACTGCCGTCCTCCTTCAGGAGTATCTCAGCGGATTTTAATTTGCCATTGTAATTGTATCCCATGGCATAACCGTGTGCACCGGTGTCATGGATGACCAGAAGGTCTCCTTTTTCGATTTCGGGAAGCATGCGGTCAACTGCGAATTTATCGTTATTTTCGCACAGGGAACCTGCGATATCGTATTTGTGGTCACAGGGGCTGTTCTCTTTTCCCATCACAGTGATATGATGGTATGCGCCATACATGGCAGGGCGCATGAGATCTACTGCGCAGGCGTCCACGCCAACATACTCTTTGTGGGTATGTTTCTCATGGATCGCTTTGGTGACAAGGCAGCCGTAAGGTCCCATCATATAGCGCCCCATTTCACAATAGATCGCCACATCTGACATGCCTGCCGGTACCAGCACTTCCTCATAAACCTTCTTGACACCGGCTCCGATGGCACGGATGTCATTTGCCTCCATGTCCGGGGTATATGGGATTCCCACACCGCCTGACAGGTTGATAAACGTAATATCAGCCCCGGTCTCTTTTTCCAGTTTAACTGCCAGCTCAAAGAGTTCTTTAGCCAGAACCGGATAGTAGTCATTCGTCACCGTATTGCTTGCAAGAAACGCATGGATACCGAACTCCTGCGCACCTTTTTCCTTCAGCACGCGGAAGGCCTCAAACATCTGCTCTGTGGTCATTCCGTACTTGGCGTCTCCGGGATTGTCCATGATGCCGTTGCCCATCTCAAACACACCGCCCGGGTTATAACGGCAGCTGATGCGTTTTGGAATATATCCTATGGCCTTCTCCAGAAATTCAATATGCGTAAAATCGTCCAGGTTAATGGTAGCCCCCAGTTTCTCCGCGTACACGTAATCCTCCGCCGGGGTGTCATTGGAGGAAAACATAATGTCATCACCTCTGCAGCCCATGGCCTCGGAGAGCATCAGCTCTGTATAGGAGGAACAGTCGCAGCCGCAGCCATACTCCCTTAAAATATCGATCAGAAACGGATTGGGATTGGCTTTCACTGCAAAATACTCCCTGAAGCCTTTGTTCCAGGAAAATGCCTCGTTCACTGCCCTGACATTATCCCGGATTCCCTTCTCATCATATAAATGAAAAGGGGTTGGATACTTTTTTATGATCTCGTCCAGTTGTTCTTTGGTGACAAATGTCTTTTTCTCCATTGAAATTTTCTCCTTTGGTAAATTTTTTATATCAGCAGGATTCTATCCACCTGGCAACAGCAAGCAGGGATTCCATTTTGCCGTCCAGCAGTTCGTCCACCGGTGAGGAATCTGTGAGCAGGTCAGGTATCATGACAGTTATCATACCCGCACCGTGCGCAGAGCGTATGCCGTTGTAGGAGTCCTCCAGTGCAAGGGCGTGGGCGGGACTGACCTTCAGCGCTTGGCACGCCTTTTTATAGATCTCAGGGGAGGGCTTTGCCTCGGAAACCATGCTCCCTGTGATCACAGCGGAAAAGTAAGCCTCTATCCCCTCCCGCTGCAGATTGTTCTTCGCATACTCATGGCTGGAGGAGGTCGCCACTGCCATAGGGATATTCTTTTTTGCCAGCACATCCAGCAGCTCATGCAGACCTTTCTTTGCAGGCAGGCCGTTCTTCTCCTCGTATTCCCAGAATGCCTTTCTGTACTCCTCCCGGAACTGTTCAAAGGGGAAATCTTCCCCGTAGGTATCCTGGAAATGGCGTTTTCTTTTATCTACGTTAAAACCAAGGGTATAAAAAATATTATCTCCCAGCTTACCGTACCCCATCCGTTCTCCCGCCACGTCCCAGGAATATTTCACGATCCTCTCACTGTCAAACATAAGGCCGTCCATATCGAAGACGACGCCGTGGATATCTCTTTTCTCCATATTTCTGCTCCTTTTTGTACGGATACTATCATAACGGTTTTTTCTCTGTTTTGCAACAAAAAAAATATATCCTGTCTGTGGATGAGCCTGTTGGACAAATGAAAAAAGCTATCCCGCCGGCGGTCCATGACCACGGCGGAACAGCTTTTTATTTATTTCACTTCGATCACATGCAGCATGTTGGTCACATTCTGCTCATCCCTGCGGCTGTTGGTAGCCGGGTCGCCTGCGGTGAAGACGGCAAGCTGGCCTTTTTTTACAAGGCGTTTGCGTTTTACAGTCTCCATGGCACTTGTCAGGATATTTTCTGTGGTGTCTTTTGTGTTGCCTTTCAGCGGTCTTACGCCCCAGTAGAGCTGCATCTTATGCTGTACAAACTCGTTTGGCGTGATGGCATAGATGGGCATGGTCGGACGGAAACTGGATACCAGTCTTGCGGTCTTGCCTGACATGGTGGGGGTGATGATGCAGTCTGCATCAATGTTTCTGGCCGTGCGGACAGACGCAATACCGATGGCACTGGAAACCAGAGTCTGTTTGTACATGGTCCTGTGCTGAATGTATTTGTCATAATCCACATGCTTCTCTGTATCCTCTGCGATCTCGCCCATCATGGTCAGCGCTTCCACAGGATATTTTCCCGCTGCAGTCTCCCCGGAGAGCATGACTGCGTCGGTGCCGTCGTAGATGGCGTTTGCCACGTCCGCCACCTCTGCACGTGTGGGACGCGGGTTACGGATCATGGAATCCAGCATCTGTGTTGCTGTGATAACCGGAATATAATTTTCATTGCATTTCTTGATGATCATCTTCTGGATATAGGGAACTTCCTGTGCCGGGATCTCCACGCCCAGGTCACCTCTGGCTACCATAATGCCATCGGCTGCCCCGATGATCTCGTCAATATTCTCAACACCTTCTGCATTCTCAATCTTGGCGATGATGGCGATCTGCTCCGCATGGTGCTCGTGGAGGATCTTGCGGATTTCCTTGATGCCCGCTGCATTCCGGATGAAAGAGGCTGCAATAAAGTCAATATCCTGCTGAATGCCGAAGATAATATCTGCCTTGTCTTTCTCTGTGATAGCCGGAAGCTTCACTCTTACATTCGGTACATTGACGCCCTTTTTCTCGCCCAGCTCACCGCCGTTTGCAACGGTGCAGACAATGTGATCTTTTTTTACGGTCTTTACATCCAGCTCGATAAGGCCGTCATCAATGAGGATCTTGTTGCCCGGTTTGACTTCTCTTGCCAGCCCGGGATAAGTGATGGAACATCCTTTTTCATTACCCACCGTCTCTTCCATATAGAGAGTAAAATCTGCGCCCTCTGTCAGAGTGACTTTCTTTCCGTCCTCCAGAACCCCGGTACGAATTTCCGGGCCTTTGGTATCCAGAAGAATAGCAACCGGTTTATCCAGCTCCTCCCTGACATTTTTCAGCAGGTTCATACGGTTTCTCTGCTCCTCGTAATCCCCGTGTGAAAAGTTGAAACGGGCCACATCCATGCCGTGTCTTACCAGGGCTTTCATTGTGGCTTTTTTGTCCGTATTCGGACCCATGGTACATACAATCTTCGTCTTGCGCATAAATTCCTCCTATTTTATATGTTCATGAGTAAAAAGATGATCCTGACAGTATTCGTAATTGCCGTTGCATTTGGAACAGAAGCGGAACTCCAGGTTGTCCCCGTCCTTCTCCGTCCTGCCGCATATGGCGCATTTATGCTTTGTCACACCCGGTGCCATTTTGGGATGGACTGCCTTTTGGAACTGCTGCCGCCTGTGTACTTCTTTCGGATTGATATGGCTGTAATTCCTGGTGGCAAAAAAGAACACGATAAAGTTCAGCAGGGACGCGATGATCATCATCCTGATGGACCAGATCGGTGTCTGTATAAAATTATAGACCAGGTATGCAACATCCAGATACGCCAGCCATTTGATCTTCACCGGAATCACAAAGTACAGAAGAAGCTGCATATCCGGGTAACTGGCTGCAAAAGCCAGGAAAATGGACAGGTTGATATAATATGTGGAGATCGCTGCCATTCCGTAAAGGGAATTCATGGGTCCCTGAATAAAATAGAGCAGAAATGCACCGATGATAGTGCTTAAAATACCTCCTAAGATATAGACATTGTACCTGAAATCCCCCCATGTCTTCTCCAGTGAAGTTCCCAGGGAATAGTAAAGTGCAAGCATGATGATGGTAAAAATATTAAGCCCGGAGGGCGGAATCAAAAGCCAACTCACAAGTCTCCATATCTGTCCGTGCAAAATGTGGCCGGGGCTCAGCATCAGATAAGCGCTGAAAGGAATTCCGGTAACTGTGCCCAGAAAAGAAAGTACATATCCGATCACATAAAGCAGGATGATGTACTTTGTCAGATTTCTGATAGCAAAACGACCGCATTTCCTTTCCATTTTGTTCAAAAAATTCATATATTCTCCTCGTTTCTGATATCAGTATTCCCCCCTCAGGGAAACTCTTCCAATTAGAAAAGGTTTTTCTTGGAGAAGATCAATGCAACCAGTAAGCTCAGAACCAGGGACAGCACAATGACGATCACGAACCCATAAGGGCTCCCCGCAAAAGGCATCCCCGATGTGTTCACATTCATACCGTATGCACTGAATATCATGGTCGGAATCGACATGACAATGGTTACGGTTGCCAGAAACTTCATGACAATATTCAGATTGTTGGAAATAACAGAGGCAAAGGCATCCATCATTCCGGAAAGAATACCGCTGTAAATATTGGCCATCTCAATGGCCTGCTTATTCTCCACAATGACGTCCTCCAAAAGGTCCGTGTCATCGGGATACTGTTTGATCCGTTCCACTTTCAAAAGCTTCTCCAGCACCACCTCATTGGAACGCAGGGATGTGGTAAAGTACACCAGGGACTTTTCCAGCTCCAGAAGCTCGATCAGCTCCTGATTCCTGGTAGAAGCGTGAAGCTTCCCTTCCACTTCCTCGCTCTTTTTATCTATGATGCGCAGATAATGCAGGAACATACTGGCATTGTTATATAAGATCTGCAGGATAAATCTGGTCTTCATATAAGTATAAAAGTTCCGCACGCGGCCGTCCATAAATTTACCCAGCACTGAGATATCCTCCAGACACACAGTGAAGATCATTTCATTGGTCACAATGATGGACAGAGGGATGGTTCCGTACCAGTCCTTTTCGCCCCTCTCCTCAATGATGGGGGTGTCAACCAGGATGAGTGTGTAATTGTCCTCCACCTCTATACGGGAGCGCTCTTCCTCATCCAGAGGTGCACGCAGATCGTCCACCTCTATCTGGTACTTGTTGGAAATCTCAAAAATCTCTGTTGCTGTCGGATCTGTGAGAGCGATCCAGCATCCCTCGCTGGCTTCCTCCACCTGATGCATTTTTCCGTCTATCGTTTTAAAAATTCTGATCATGTTATCTCCCTTCACGCCCCATAAACGGGCGCAAAGATATCAGATGCGCCTGCCTATGGGGTTTCTACTCTTTATTTTGCTTTCTTGATTCGTATTCCCGGGACAAGGCCCACCTTCCATGATAACACTTCCTTTCTCCTATTCTTCCTCACATTTGTGGAAGATAATACTGTTTGGTGTCTCCACCTTCAAAGGTTTCCCCTTCATAACCAACAGCTTGTTTTCATAATCAATGGTAAATGTGGTGATAGAGTTGGACTCATGGTTCACCACTGCCAGATGTTTCCCGTCCGGGAATACATCCAGATCCTTTGGATACTCGCCGCTGATGGGCAGTATAAACTGTTTTTCCAGACTGCCGGTCTCCTCATCCACTTTGTACATGGAAACCGTATCTTCACCTGCTGTGGAGCAGAAGAGATACTCACCGTCCGGTGACAGGCACATGCCGGATGTGGCATCGTGCGTCTCATCATCGTGGGATACCAGCGTGCTCTCTGTCTGAATCAGCTCGAAAACAGGATTCTTGCCGCTTCCGTCGTAGCGGTATACCTGCACCTCATTGCTCAGCTCAAAATTCAGGAATGCATATTTGCCGTTGGGACTGAATTTGATCAGTCTCGGTCCGGACTCCCTCACACAGCGCAGTACATCCACAAGCTCCAGCTTGCTGGTCCTGTTATTGACACGGTAGATCTTCATCTGGTCAATTCCGTTGTCCACTGCACAGAGATATTTTCCGTCCGGTGTAGGACGCACACAGCTTACATGGGGACGGAAGTTTCTCTCCGCCACGCTTCCCAGTCCTCTGTGGAATACCCCGTCCATGACGCTTCCCAGGCGTCCGTCCCTGTGGGTATGTACCACGGTAACCTTACCGTCGTGATAACCTGCCACATAGAGATATTTTCCTTCCTTGTCGGTGGACAGGTGGCAGCCTCTCATTCCGTCAATGTCTACTTTATTAATAAAGGTAAGATCTCCGTCCGGATCAATTGAAAATACGGCAACTCCTTCGTCGGCAATGGAATAGAGATATTTCCCATTTAATGATATGGCCAGGTGGGAGGAATTATTTACAGGAATGACTTTTCGCTCTGTAAGTGTCCCCTCTTCTACATTTACATCATATAAATGGATTCCGATACTGCTTCCATGGGTATACGTTCCAACATATGCAACATACTTCTCTTTCATTTATGCAATACCCTCCTGTTTTATTCTGATTCTCCCCGGTTGGCGGAATTTTCAGCCGCTATCCGTGGTCTAACGACATTCTACCACAAACTTTTTCTTTATACAATGCAATTCCCGCTAAATTCGCAACATTTATGTTGACAAGGTTTGTGTGTTTAGTATAATGAAATTCAGAGTCTTTCCACGGTCAGGCCGGTTTTACGGGACAGATTCTGCATTTATTTCATATCACGTAAAGGAGAACGCGAATGAACCATACACTGGTGGATTTAATTGACATTTCCAAAGGATTTGGCGATCAGATTGTTCTGGACAAGCTGAATCTCTCCATCCGGGAAAATGAATTTCTTACCCTTTTAGGCCCCAGCGGCTGCGGTAAGACAACCACTCTCCGTATCCTGGGCGGTTTTGAAACGCCGGATTTCGGACAGGTTATTTTTGACGGAGAGGATATTACCAATCTTCCGCCCAATAAGCGAAATCTGAACACCGTATTCCAGAAATACGCCCTGTTCTCCCACATGAATATAGAAGAAAATATTGCTTTTGGTTTAAAAATTGCCGGAAAGAGCAACGCTTATATCAAAGACAAGATCAAATACGCACTGAAACTGGTAAATCTTGAGGGCTTTGAAAACCGTCTGCCTGACTCTTTAAGCGGCGGCCAGCAGCAGCGTGTAGCCATAGCCCGTGCCATTGTAAATGAGCCGCGTCTTCTGCTATTGGATGAGCCTCTGGGCGCTCTGGATCTGAAGCTGCGCCAGGACATGCAGTATGAGCTGATCCGCCTGAAAAATGAGCTGGGCATTACCTTTATCTACGTGACCCACGATCAGGAAGAAGCACTTACCATGTCAGACACCATCGTGGTCATGAACCAGGGATATATCCAGCAGATGGGGTCCCCTGAGGATATCTACAATGAGCCGCAGAACGCATTTGTAGCCGACTTTATCGGCGAGAGTAATATTATAGAAGGTACTATGCTTGAGGACAGGCTGGTGAAGATCCTGGGTGCCAAGTTCCCCTGTGTGGACGAAGGCTTTGGCCGCAACAGACCCGTTGACGTTGTCATCCGGCCCGAGGATGTGGACCTGGTGAAGCCTGAGGAGGGCACGATCCAGGGCGTTGTCTCCCATCTGATCTTCAAAGGCGTCCACTATGAAATGGAAGTCCAGGCAAACGGGTTTGAATGGCTGGTACACAGCACAGACATGTTCCCGGTAGGCCAGAAAGTCGGTATCCATGTGGACCCCTTCGACATCCAGATCATGCACAAGCCGGTATCGGAGGACGAGGAGGCCATAGGAGTGAATGAATAGAAAAAAATTACTGACCGGACCTTATTTTTTCTGGGCCGTGGCCTTTATTCTGATTCCCCTCGCCATGGTCTTATATTATGGTCTGACAGATGTGGACGGCCATCTGACTTATGAAAATCTTCTGGCCATCGGAACAGTGGAGAATTTCAAGGCCCTGTGCCTCTCCCTGCTGCTCTCCATTGTCAGTACAGCCATCTGTCTGTTGTTAGCCTACCCTCTTGCCATGATTTTATCCGGCATGAAGGTAAATCAGACCAGTTTTATTGTGTTGATCTTCATCCTGCCCATGTGGATGAATTTTCTGCTGCGCACCATGGCCTGGCAGACCCTGCTGGAGAAAAACGGCGTCATCAACCAGCTTCTGGGCTTTCTGCACCTGCCCTCCATTCAGCTCATCAACACGCCCTATGCCATCATCCTGGGTATGGTGTACAACTTCCTGCCTTTCATGGTGCTGCCCCTCTACAATGTGCTGTCCAAGATTGACAAGGACGTCATCTTCGCAGCCAGAGATCTGGGGGCCACGGAACTGTATACCTTCCGGAAGATCATCTTCCCTCTCAGCCTTCCCGGCGTGGTGAGCGGTGTCATCATGGTATTTGTGCCTGCTCTCACCACATTTGTCATCTCCGATCTGTTGGGCGGAAGCAAGATCCTGCTCATCGGAAATGTCATTGAACAGAAGTTCAAACAGGGCAGCAACTGGCATGTGGGAAGCGGACTTTCTCTGGTGCTGATGGTCTTTATCCTGATCAGCATGGTGGTCACCACCAAGTATGACAAAGACGGACAAGGAGGTATGTTCTGATGAAGAAGACAGCCAGAAATATATATTTGGCGCTTATTCTGATCCTCATGTACGCGCCGATCGTGACACTTATGATCCTCTCCTTCAATGCCTCCAAATCACGCTCCAAATGGGGCGGATTTACCATGCAGTGGTATAGCTCCCTGTTCCGGGATGATGCCATTATGAGTGCCCTTTACAACACCCTTGTCATTGCATTTTTATCGGCAATACTGGCGACTCTCATCGGAACCTGTGCTTCCATCGGCATTAATTCCATGAAGAGCAGATGGCGTACGGTATTTATGGGAGTCACCAATATTCCCATACTGAATTCTGACATTGTGACCGGTATTTCCCTCATGCTTCTGTTTATTGCATGCAGATTTACCCTGGGCTTTTCCACCATTTTAATGGCACACATAACGTTCAATATCCCCTATGTGATCCTGAGCGTTATGCCGAAGCTGAAGCAGACCAACAAGAGCACTTATGAGGCCGCCAGAGACCTGGGCGCAGGCCCTTTCCAGGCATTTATGAAGGTAGTGTTCCCGGATATCCTTCCCGGTGTGCTGTCAGGATTTCTCATGGCTTTTACCATGTCCCTGGATGATTTTATCATCACGCATTTTACCAAGGGACCCGGGGTGGACACCCTGTCCACCAAGATATATTCCGAGGTACGGAAGGGCATCCGGCCGGAGATGTACGCGCTCTCTACTCTGCTCTTTTTATCTGTCATGGTCATTATGATCCTGGTAAATTCAGCCCCCAAAGAGCCGGATAAAAAGCTCAGCTTAGAGCTTGAAAATGAAAAGAAGAAGCTCCCTCTGCGCCAGGTCATTCCGGCAGCACTTGTCATCCTTGTGGCAGGCGCAGGATTTCTTTTCCATCTGGGCAGCAAAGGAAGCGTGTCCGATGAAAAGCTGATCGTGTATAACTGGGGGGAATATCTGGACCCTGAGGTCATAGATATCTTCGAGGAGGAGACCGGTATAACCGTCACCTATGAGGAGTACGAGACCAATGAGATCATGTATCCGAAAATCATGTCAAAGGCCATTGCCTACGATGTGGTCTGCCCCTCTGATTATATGATCCAGCGTATGCGGGAGAACGATCTGCTGGCCAAGATCAACTGGGACAATGTGCCCAACATCAAGAACATTGACCCCACCTATATGGAACAGTCCAGGAGCTTTGACCCGGAAAACGAATACTCAGTGCCCTACTGTGTCGGCACTGTGGGCATTCTCTACAACAAGACCATGGTCAAAGAAAAGGTGGATAGCTGGGATATCCTCTGGGATGAAAAATACAGGGACAGTATCCTCATGCAGGATTCCGTCCGGGATGCCTTCGCGGTTGCCCTGAAGCGCAGGGGATATTCCCTGAACTCCGTAGTCGTGGACGAGCTGATCCAGGCCACGGATGATCTGATCGCGCAGAAACCTCTGGTCCAGGCCTATGTGGTGGACCAGGTCAGGGATAAGATGATCGGAAATGAGGCTGCGCTGGGCGTTATCTATTCCGGTGAAGCCCTCTATACCCAAAGGGAGAACCCAAATCTGGAATATGTGATTCCCAAAGAGGGGACTAACGTATGGATTGATTCCTGGGTGATCCCATCCAATGCGCAGAATAAGGAAAACGCGGAAAAATTCATCAATTTCCTCTGCCGCCCGGATATTGCGCTGATGAACTTTGAGTACATCACCTACGCAACACCAAACAAAGCTGCCAGAGATCTGATCGAGGATGACAGCATCCGAAACAGCAGAGTGCTCTTCCCCGAAGCAGAAGATCTGAAGGGAAGCGAGACCTTCCAGTTCCTGGGCGATGAAGCAGACTCATACTACAATGAACTGTGGAACAAGGTAAAATCCAAGTAACCGGGAAGGCATTGCCGTACGGCTTATGCGGAACCTTTTCTGCAGCCAAACAGGAGTTTTTATGAATCGGACATTGATCTACAAGATAGAAGAAAAGGATTCCCCCTGCACGGTGGAATCCTTTTTAAAAGCCAGGGGATATTCCCGGCAGATTATCATTCAATTGAAAAAAAACGATGACGGCATAACGGTAAACGGCAGATGGGCCTATGTCAAGACCATGCTCCGCACCGGGGATGAGCTGAAGATCTTTCTGGAGGAAACGCAGTCCTCAGAGCATATCCGGCCGGTTTTGCTGCCCTTAGCGATTGTCTGGGAGGATGAGGATATTCTGGTGCTCAACAAGCCCGCCGATATGCCGGTACATCCCTCCGTCAACAATTATGACAATACCCTCGCCAATGCAGTAGCGCATTATTACCGGTCGGCCGGAGAAGAATTTATCTTTCGCTGCATCAACCGCCTGGACCGGGATACCACCGGCCTATTGATCGTGGCTAAAAATGCTCTGAGCGCCTCCGTATTGTCCTCGCAGATGAAAAAGCGGCAGATCCACAGGACTTATCTGGCACTCTGCGACGGTATCCTCCCGTCGTCTCAGGGGACCATAGACGCTCCCATTGCCAGAAAGGAAGGTTCTGCCATTGAGCGGTGTGTGGATCTTGAAAGAGGAGAACGGGCAGTCACACACTACAAAGTGCTGGAAACACGCCGCCATGTGACGCTGGCCGAGCTTCATCTGGAGACAGGGCGCACCCACCAGATCCGGGTGCACATGCAGTATCTGGGCTCCCCGCTGCTTGGGGATTATCTCTATCATCCGGATTTCACCTGCATATCCAGGGTTGCCCTGCACTCCTCCGCGCTTGCGTTTACCCATCCCATTACCCGGGAACCCATGCAGTTTCGTGTACCGCTGCCCAAGGACATGGCAGAAGCATTTTATCAAACCGGATATGGCAGCATCTGAAAAACCGTTCCCGACATGTAACTTTCTGTTTCATTCTCTTCCAGAAGTGCTATAATGAGAATTATAAACTATATCATGTATTTATAACGGTAAACTGTTCTTCCGTCAAAAGCCTGAACAGTCTCACCGGCATCTATCAAGGGAGGAATTCAAATGACTAAAGTTAAGATTGAACCGGGAATCTGTAAATTTTCCACTCTCGTCACTGCCACTGCATCAGAGGATGAAGAGACGGAAGTCACCATCAAAGTCGCAAGCGGCTGTCCCAGCGTGAAGAAAATGATGGAAGAACTGGGAAGTACCTTTGATGCCTACGAAGTCTGTCTTGTAAAACCAGGATCCGGACCCTTCTTCGAGTATGCCAACAAAAACTTTCCGGTACACTCGGGATGCCCGATTATTGCGGGAATCACCAAATGCATTGAGGCTGAGGCCAATCTTGCATTGAAGGCAGATGCCTCCATCAAGTTCCTGGACAACGAATAAAAGGAAATCTCCTGGCGCCAATGGATACCAAATAGGATACCGCACATAGATATCCTATGGCGCACAAAAGCCGGGCGGAACACAATATTCCGCCCGGCTTTTACACGATAACGGCCTGTTGCCCCTGTCTCTTTACAGCATTCTGATTCTCGGCACCTCATCAATATGAAGATATCTTCCCAGAGTCTTCACAATGATATCATGATTGATATAGTGGTTCTGGTTGGTCACCATAACAGCACCCACAACACCCACTTCCTCCACGCGTACCGGGAAGCCTCCGCCCATGCAGGAAAATTCTTTCGGGTCCAGAGCAATGTCAACCATGGTCTCCTCGCTTTTCTGCAGTTCAGTGTACACCAGAAGACTGCTCTTCTCCAGTGTGCGGACCGTGTTGAACGTTCTGTCCATCCAGCGGTCATTGTTCAGATTGGTTGTATTCCCCGCGTATTTGAATACAGTGTATCCGTTATTCCTGCGGATGGATACAGCACAGTCCAGACCTCTTCGTCTGCTCTCTGCCACAAGCATCAGCCCCAATTCCCATGCGTCCTCGTTGGTAAAATGTGAAAACTGGAGTATCTCCTCCTGCATACTGAGTACGGTGATCACTTCATCCATTGTCATATACATTCCCTCCTGTACAATTTTCAATTATATGCCGCCGTGTGTCCCCGGCGCGGCTTAACGGATCCTATCCGGAAATCCCACTTTTCTCTGTACCTTGCGCAGGGTTTTATTGGCAAAGTAGCTGGCTTTCTCAGCATTTTCCTTGATAATGGAATCAATGTATGACTTATCTTTTTCCAGTCTTGCAACCTCATCCTGCAGAGGTTTCAGAACACTTACCACAGCCTCACCCACAGCCATTTTCAGGTCACCGTATCCTTTTCCTTCAAACTCGCGCAGCGCTTCATCGGTGGTCTTTTCTGTACATGCGCAGTAGATATCCAGCAGGTTTTTCAGCCCCGGCTGCTCATCCCTGTAGGCGATACATGCCTCAGAATCTGTCACGGCACGTTTGCATTTGCGCATGATGGTGTCCGGGTCATCCATGAGGTAGATGCTTCCGTTTGGATTCTCATCTGACTTGGACATCTTCTTGGATGGCTCCTGAAGGCTCATGATCTTGGCCCCCACTTTGCCGATATATGCCTCCGGAACTGTGAACACATCCCCGTAAATGTTGTTAAATCGGATGGCAATGTCACGTGTCAGTTCCAGATGCTGCATCTGATCAATTCCCACCGGAACCACATCTGCCTGATACAGCAGGATATCAGCCGCCATCAGTACCGGGTAGGTGAAAAGTCCTGCGTTGATATTGTCCGCATGTTTGGCGGATTTGTCCTTAAACTGT
The DNA here is from genome assembly GCF_040095955.1 of Blautia caccae. Taxonomy (NCBI): domain Bacteria; kingdom Bacillati; phylum Bacillota; class Clostridia; order Lachnospirales; family Lachnospiraceae; genus Blautia; species Blautia caccae. Next base: position 261,029 of record NZ_JBBMFP010000004.1, read on the forward strand.
GTCATACGGCTCAGCTCACCCATATAGGTAAAGCAGTTTAAGATCCATGAAAGCTCTGCATGTCCTGATACATGGGACTGGTAATAAATACAGTTTTTCTTCGGGTCCAATCCTGCCGCAATATATAAAGTCAGAAGCGCGCGGGCTCTCTTGCGAAGAGTAGCCGGGTCCTGGCGCACTGTGATGGAATGCATGTCCACTACACTGTAAAAGCACTCATATTCATCACTCAATGTCACCCAATTTTTCAGCGCTCCCAGATAATTTCCAAGTGTCAGGTTTCCGGTTGCCTGCATACCGCTGAATAATACTTTTTTATCGTTAATCATTTTAATGTCCTCCAGAAATTTACTACGATAAATTGTATCATTCTGCCCGTACAAAGTCAAATCTTTATAATCAAATCCCTATAAAATGGTCCACTGGGAGGGAGAATATCAGTCCTTTTGCCTCTGTCTTCAGACCGCATGCTGTGTTGACAGCCTGCATGATCCTGGTATACGCGTCAATACCGGACAAAATCATGACCACATCCTTCTCTCCCTGCAGTCTTATCCCCAGAAAGGAAGAGGCATCCTCATCGTGCAGGGAACGGGCATGAAATACCGTGCCCCCTGTGGCATCCGCCGCTTTTGCGGCAACCATCACCTGATCCTGAAAGCCGTGGTCCACCACTGCAACCACCAGTTCATATTTTCTTTCCGCCTGCTCCATATACTCCTCCTTTTCCGCGCCCCGGCACAAAACTTTCTGCTGGAATAATGTACTGATACCGCTCAATGGAATTGTGAACATAATACCATGCCCAGGTTTCTTGATATTGATTTTCGCGGCTATTTCATTCATGACATCACGTTCCAGACAGGCCGGCAGGAAGCTGAACAGCAATTCCTTGTCTGTCTCCCCGATTCCCAGATAATCCAGAAGCTCACTTCCCGCAGTTCCAAGCGCCAGTGTCCCGCATGTAAAGCAGATCTGACGGCTTCTGCAGATATCAGCTACCAGCCTGCCCTTTCCACGGTTAACAATAGCGACCAAACATTTTACTTTCTGTTTACTCATCTGAAACCTCCTCAAAGGCAAGAATCCCATCCTCTTCCTGAGCTGAAGATACTGCCCTTTTCTTTCTCCTCATCATCAATCCCAGAATTTGAATGGTAACAAGCGGTGTCATGGCAACCATTGCCACGATTCCAAAGGCATCCATCATCACATCCCCGCCCAGGCTTTCACACGCCCCCATTGCCAGAGGCAGCAGAAAGGTTGCCGTCATGGGCCCGCTGGCCACTCCGCCGGAATCAAAGGCGATGCCGGTAAACACCTTCGGCACAAAAAAGCTCAGCAGCAAAGCAGTGAAATAGCCCGGAATAAGAAAATACATGATGCTGATTCCCGTCAGCACACGAAGCATGGCGATTCCCAGTGAAATCCCCACACCCACAGAGAGGGAATAGAGCATCCCCTTAGAGGAAATAGCACCGGATGACACCTCCTCCACCTGGCGGTTCAGCACATGTACCGCAGGCTCTGCCTTTACAATGTAAAACCCTATAACCATGCCCACAGGCACCAAAACCCAGTTATAGGACAGGGCCGCCAGCTCGGAACCGATAAAATATCCCGCCGGCATAAATCCCACATTGACACCGCACAAAAACAGGATCAGCCCCATATAAGTATACAGAGTTCCCACCAGTATTTTAATGACCGATTTCTTTTTAAAGTACCTGGTTATCATCTGGAAGAAAAAGAAAAAGCAGAGAATGGGAAACAATGCCTTACTCACCTCCCTGACATACCGGGGCATCTCTGCCAGGAATGTCTTAGCCACGTCCTTTGTGGTCTCAATATGCACCATCTGAAAAGGCGTATAGGAAGCCCCTTTAGGGTGATACAGAATTCCCAAAAGCAGAACTGCAAGAATAGGACCGATACTGCCCAGAGCAACCAGACCAAAACTGTCCTCCTCCGCGTGGCTGTTCCTCATATGAGCCATGCCGATCCCCAGCGCCATGATGAACGGAACGGTAATAGGTCCGGTGGTAACGCCCCCGCTGTCAAAAGCCACTGCCATAAAGCTGTCCATAGAAAAAAACGCCAGGATAAAGACAACTATGTAAAAGAAGATCAGCATATACTTCAAATCCACGCCAAAGGTAATACGTATCCATGAAAACATCAGAAAGAGTCCCACACCGCAGGCCACAGTCCAGATAAGTATCTGATCCGGTATGCCGGGAACCTGATGTGCCAGAACTGTCAGGTCAGGCTCTGCAATGGTAACTATAAATCCGATTGCAAAGGTAACAAGAAACATAACCAGCTTTTTCTTTGATGACACAAGAGCATTACCAATACCGTCCCCCATAGGCATCATGGACATATCCGCTCCCAGTGAAAAAAATCCCATACCCACCACAAGCAGAACCGCCCCCAGCACAAACAGCAGAATGGTCCCTATGGGCATGGGCGTGATCGTGATACTTAACAAAAATACAATGCAGGTGATAGGCAGTACAGAGGATAATGCCTCATTGATCTTCTCTTTTAATTTTGTCATCCATTCACCTCTTTTCTAATAAATATTATGCGCGTGCGGCTCTCTGTGACTTTACGCAAATGCATTCATTTCATACTTAATTTCAGGGTTTCATTGATTCAGATAAGATGAATAGCAAAAGAATGTTAAGAATATAAGAAAAACAGAATTTATAGATAAAGTTTAGCATAAATACTTTCTCATTTCAATTGTTTATTTCAATGAAGTAAAAAAGCGGGTTACAATTCAGTCTTTCTGCTTCACAGCGGCAAAAGGATGCTGCCCTCAAAAGGCATGCATCCTGTCCGCCGCGTACCCGCCGGTCAGCCAGAAGCATGCCCAGAACCAGATACGTTTCTCCCCCGCCAGGTAAAGGCCGCTGTCCCCCAAAAAGCAGATGACCCCCAGCAGTAAGATCCAGGACAATAATATCCCCGCCAAAACTTCCGCTGTACCTGCATTTTTTTCCCATCTGTACCCCACAGCATATAGCAGCCAGGCCATAACACAGTATTTCAGGCAGGAAAAGAACGGGCGGAGTACAAGCAGATCCAGACTTGTCTTTTTCGTCTGAAGCAGCAGTTCCAGATTATTCTGTATCTGCTGTATGGTCTGTCTCCAAAAGTTAAAATCCGACCATTTTGTAGGCATCATATCCCTGGTCACTCCAAGAGAGGGCCGAAAAAGCCAGTAAAACAGAACTGCCATAAGAACGGGTACTGCATACATGCCTGCTGTCCGTATTCTGGTGTTTCTCTGCCTCCCGTCTTTCCCGGCGCGTGTCCGCAGACTGCGGGAATGCATTTTCCGGCATGCATCTGCCGTCCTGCCGGCCATTCTCAAAAATATGACCAGAGGAAGAAGAAATACCAGAAGCTCTGCGCACACTGCAAAATACCTCCACGGCTGGACTTTTCCCTGTATCCCATGGCGCATCAGAAATGCCTGCACCGGACTTTCCAGGGAATCGCCCTCCGTGTTCGCCTCATACGCTATGGTGTCCAGAACGCTGTCCCCCTCCTTTTCTGCCTGTACGGCGGCAGTCCCCTCCATCCCTCTCAAGATCCCACGGACCGTCAGGGTCCTTCCCCGATAGGAAATCTCTTCCCCCATCACATATTTGCTTCCGAAAAGTCTGCAGGCCAAATCCTCGGACAAAAGACAGCCATCCTCATCCTCCTCATACAGAGGTGCCGTGGCCGCAAGAAGCCCCTGTGTATCTCCCAGAACCTCTATGACAGAAGCCTGCTCCATTCTGTCCAGTTTCTCATTTTCCAGAACCTCCTCTCCCCGCTCTCCCCAAAATATACAGGAATCGGGGAACTCCTGCTCTGACTCCTCCTGCCGGATGGAATCCGCCTCCGCCGGGGACCAGGTACCCTTCGTCTTTCTTACTGAAACCCCTTCGCTGTATTTTTCTGTACCGGCTGCAGCGGCTTTTGCCAAAAAACAGCATAAAAGCAGCAGCCCTAAAACCCCAAGTCTGCAGACAGCCTTCCTTCCCCCTCTCATGGTTCCCGCAGGCGCACTCTGCTGCCCGCATCTATAGTCCTGTCAGATTCTGTGATCACCCGGTCATCCGGCAGAAGACTGCCGCTTTCCAGGGCAGCATAGGAACTGTTTTTGTCCTTCACCGCCACATCCTTTCTCACGGCTGTCAGCTCTGTTCCCAGGACCGTCTTTTTTTCCTCCGCCACCAGAACATAATATTTTGAATTTTCCACATGCAGAGCCTCCACGGGAATACAGTTATCCTGTACCTTTGTTCTGCGCATACAGGTCATGGTGGCTGCCGTGCCAATCTCCATGGAATCTGCGGGGAGCAGAACCGTCACATTGAGTTTTGTCTTGTCCTCCGCATCCGGTGTAATGCTCTCCACCTCCAGATTTTCTATGTCCTTTTTACTGCCCTCCGCGGACAGCTTAACAGGATCTTTTCTGGCTATATATTTTTCCAGACTCTTGTCGATCTGCGCCACAAACCTGCATCCGGAGCTTACATCCGCCAGTGTCATAAGCGCCGTATCCGGTGTATTGTCACCTGCCCCCACTTGCACTTCCGTCACAACCCCCTTCACCGGTGACAGAATCTGCCCCTGATCCTCTTTCAGCTTCTCCAGCTTCTCAAGACTCTTTTTCTTAGCGTCCAGATCCAGCGCATTGATCTTCTCCGTACTGTCACTGCCATCCGAAGCCTCCGCATCCTCCAGCGCTCTCTGGGCCTGTGTCTGGCTGTCCTCTTTTGCCTTTTCCGCCTCCTGGCAGGCCTGTCTTTTCGCCTCGATGTCAGCCAGAAGCTGCTCTTCCCGGGCTTTGGCACTCTGTTCCCCGGCAGTCTGCCCCAGACTTTCGGCCTCTGCAAGGGCACTTCGTGCCTCCTCAAGAGCCTGCTTTGCTGCCTCCGCGTCCTCTCTTGCCGCTGCAAGCTCCCGGGCATTCTCCTCTTCTATGCGTGTCCTGATCTCTTCTTTCTGTGCCTCAGTCAGAGAACCGTTTTCTTCCTCCGCGGCGCCAATCTCTTTTAAGATCTCTTCCTCAATTTTCTCCCACAGGGCGTCTGCTTTGGCTTCAAGGACGGAGAGTGCTTCCTCCCTCTCCTTACACAGCTCCTGCAGAGTGGAAACCGTCAGCTCCTCACCGCCGCTCTCTTCCTGCCCGGCCTGATAAAATTCCTCCAGCTCTGCCTCCGCCCGGGCAAGCGCTGCCTGTGCCTGGGCCACGCGGTTTCCGCCTTCCGTCTCGGCCCTGTCGTAATCCTCTCTGGCCCTCTGGGCCTGTACGGATTTTTTCTGCTGTTCGGATTGCTTCCTGCTTCCGAGATCCCGGTTGTTCAGCTCCAGCTTCTTTATCTCCGTATTCAGATTCTCAATCTGTTCCTCAATATCTGCCATCCTAAGCTGCATGAGAAGCTCCCCTTCTTCCACCTGGCTGCCCTGTGCCGCATACAGCGTCTCCACCATGATATTTGGCTCTGTGCTTATGGCCTTCTCCAGATTCTCTTTTACCGTCCCCTCACCCACCACAGGGTGCTCAATCGCCTTTGAGGACATATTCTCCACATCCACCTGCGCTATGGTCACACTGTCGGCAGCTCTTGATATGACCGTAAATGCCATCATCATGACCAGAAAAACGGCAAGCATAAAAAATGCTTTCTGTCTCAGGCTTTTTCTCCCTTTTCCTCGTATCATCTCTCCACCTCTATTCCTTCACTGCCGCTGCCACGATCCCCTGTTCCAGATAATCCTGCCCGCCCAGAAAAATGAAAAGAGCCGGCAGAAGAACCACCACGGAAGCCGCAAACGCTGCCGGCGCTTCCAAAAGCCCGATATCCGGCAGATACAGGGAAAGGGGCCATAATTCTTTATTTTTCAAAAATGTAAGGGGCTGTTCAATGAGATTCCAGCACTCCAGAAATCCCAGTACCATGGCGGAACAGATACCCCCGGATCCCAGGGGAAGCCCCAGATGCAGGAATATCTTCCACTCTCCTGCACCGTCTATCCTTGCAGATTCCACCACAGCCTCCGGTATGCCCGTAAAGAACCGGTACATGATAAACACCGGAAATGTGGAGAACGCCCCCGGAAGGATCACTGCCCAGAGGGTATCCATAAGCCCCATCTGATCCAGCACCAGATAATTGGAGAGCATGGTCACCTGGAAGGGCATCATCATCAGTGTCACATACACGGTGAACACTGCTCTCTTAAACGGAAATTCAAATCTGGCAAATCCCCATGCCGCAGGCACACCTGCCAGGAGCTGCCCCAAAAGGATTCCCGCTGTAATACGAACGGAATTCCAGAACATTATAAAATATCCGGGAGAATCCAGCAAAAGCTCCACATATGCCCGCAGGGTGGGATACATGGGAAAGAGACGAAATGCCGCGTACCCGCCCCCTTTTGCCAGAACCGGCGCCAGATATCCGGCCAGCTCCTGCTTTCCCATCAGGGAACCTGCCGCAAGAAACAACACCGGATACGCTGCCAGCAGTGCAAAGAATCCCAGAATAACCAAAATAACTTTCTTCATTCCTCCATCAACCCTCTCTCCCCCAAGCTCTCTGCAGAAGCAGGATAAGTATCAGAACAGCCAGAAACGTAAGCACTGCCCCGGCTGCCATCTTATCAAGCGAAAGCTCCCTGAACCAGTTGTTAAACACATGCTGCAGCAGATACATACTGTCATGGGGATAATCCCCGGCCACCAGATATGCCTCCCGGAACACCTTGAAGGAATTCAGGAAAGAGAGCACCGTGATGGTATAGAATACAGGCAGAAGATTCGGCAGTGTGATCCTGAAAAAGCAGTCCAGACTGCCGGCACCATCCACCCTTGCCGCCTCATACAGATTGTCCGGTATAGCAGCCAGACCTGCGCTCCACAGTATAATGTCATACCCCATATTCTTCCACAGATAACTGACAACCAGCACCCAGAACGCTGCGCTGCTGTTCATCCAGTCCAGTGACGGCAGGTGCACCATACTGCAGAAAGCACTCAAAAACCCCTGGCTGTGAAATAAAAACTTCCATAAAAGTACTATGGACGCCACCGGGACCGCCATGGGAATCAGATAAAAGTTTTTCAAAAGCTTCCCCCTTTTCCCTGCGCCTGTGAGCAGCACCGCGATTCCCAGGGAGAAAAGCAGCAGAACCGGAATACAGATAAACGCAAACCGCATGGTATTCTTCACTGCCAGCAGAAAGGCTGAATTGTGAAACAGCTCCAGATAATTGCCGATTCCTTTAAACTCCATCCCCATGGCATCCAGAAAGGACCGCCTGATCACATCCGCAAAGGGTATCAGGACAAACAGCGCCACACCGCCGAGGCTTGGCAGCAGAAAGACTGCTGCCGCCCTGTTCTTTTTCCTTATTCCCGCTTTCTTTCTGCCGTGACGCCTCATTGCCTTCTCCCCTTTACTCAGCCAGATAGAGATTGACCTTCTGTATGATATTGCTGCATGCCTCGTCCAGGCCCAGGCCTTCATTCAGGTATTTTTCCCCCTGCTCTTTGACCGCGTTCCATATGGTATCATCCGTGGAAGCCGGTACCTCCGCCTGTTCAAGAAGCGCTTTCAGCCCGTCCAGTTCTTCTTCGCCGGGCCATCCTAAGTTTACGGATGACATACTGCCTGAACTGTCAGACATCGTGATGGACGCACCTCCTGCTGCGTCATCCCCTCCGCCGCCGTAGGTGGTTTTCGCAAATTCCATTGCCTTCTCATACCCCTTCTGATTGATGGGGAAGGCTGCGTTTAAGGTGCCCTGTACCTCCACGCCCAGCAGGGCTTTCAGGAAATCGGAGGCAAGCTCTTTCTCCTTGCTCTTGCTGCTGATTCCCACACTCTGGTAGGGAAGAAATACACTTTTACCCTCTGATTTCAGTTCTGTGTAGTCCAGACCACAGGCTTGATTTACCCCCAGGATCTCCACAAGCTGTGACACGGAGCCGATCCACCCCGCGCCCGCCTTGGACTGCTGGGAGAGCAGCACCATAGACTGCAGGCGCAGTCCGTCCAGGTTTGACGCGACCCCTTCTGCTGCACTGAAGTACCCTATGGTATTTTCCTGTTCTTCCTGGGTGATGGGTTCCCCATATAGTTTTTTCATGTTTTCCAGAAAAGCTTTCAGCGCCTCTTCATTCAGAGTGCCGTCCTCATTTCTCATAGCCGCGTTCTCCAGGTTGTAGAATATCTCCAGAAAATCAGAGGAATCTGTGGGAATCATAATGCGCCCTGTATGGGGATTTTCTTCCCTTATCTCTGCGATCTGCTCTGCCAGTGTGTTCATGCTTTCGGCTGCATTTACAACGGCTTCGTCACCCTGGACAACAGGGAGTAAGAAGCCCAGCGGCACTGCGTAGATCTTGTCATCCTTCTCAAAGGTCCTCATGATATTTTCAAACAGTCCGTCTTCCCGGCTGACTGCTTCCACAGTGCCTGTAATATCCTCCAGAAGCCCCTTCTGAATATAATTCTCCACAGGCATGCCGTCCAGGATCAGGATATCCGGTCCCTTTCCTGCCATGATATCGGTATTCAGGGAGCGCAGGGCATCGGAAGCGGTGACGGAATCCTCGCCGCTCATACCAATCTCCAGGTCCACATACACATCCGGATTTTGCTTCTGGTATACGGAGATTGCCTGTCTCAGCACAGAGCAGTCTTCCAGAGAATACACCTTGATCTCCTTTTCCGGCACAGAAGACGTGTCAGCGGAGTAAGAATAGCGGTAAATCTTGTACTCCGCGTCCACGGAGCAGGCCACAAGGAAGCTGTCATCATCCATAACGGCCAGGGAAATGAGCATGGTCTTTGGATTTCCGATGGATGTCAGGCTTCCGTTCACTGCCTGCTCTACCACCGTGCCGCCCAAAATGTGCCGGTAAATGCCGCTCCCTGCACAGTAGAACAGCTTATCTTCCTCTTTCCCATACCCAAAGACCATGCTGTTTCTCAACTTTTTCTGTTCGGTCTCCATCTCTTTTAAAAGCTCATCAGAAAGCGCCTGATCTGCCTCCGCGGATTCCCCGGTGTTCATATCATAGGCTTTCAGCCCCTTGTCTGTGAGCAGCAGCAGCGTATCTTCTGTATTGGTAACCTGTTGGATTGTCTCACCCGGCTGGATGTTCTGCTCCACATGTCCGCTTTCCGGGTCGATCACGCACACCGTTCCGTATGTATATGTGGCGATCAGCTTTCCGCTGTCAGAAAATGCGATCCCGGTGATGACTTTCATGTCATCTGTCTTTTCCCCATCAAGGTTCAGGGCTTTCAGGGATTCCCCCTTCTTTGCATACAGAAGGGAAAAGCTCTGGGATACCATTACCTCAGACGCCTCAGGCATGGCAGATACGGCTATATCTCCCTCTTTACTGATGCAGGCCCAGTCTATGTAAGCACAGTCGGCAAGTCCCAGTCCTTCCGGCAGCATATCCTCCTCCCAGCTTTTGCCCAAATCCGCTGACTTCCACAGACAGCGCTCACCCGTCTCCTTATCCTCTGTCAAAAGTGACAGGCTGTTGTCATTCAGTCTCTCCATTGCCAGGACCCTGCCTGTATTTCCCGGAAGGGATACCTCCTCCTCCAGATAACGGCCCATGGCGCCTTTCCCGCTCTCATCCTCTGTTTGTTTTCCGCACCCTGCAAGCCCTGCCACGGCAATGGCAAGAGCTGCTGTCAGACAGACTGCTTTTTTGATATATCGGTTCATGTTTCTCCTCCTGTCTTTCATTTGCGTTTATCTTATCATTCCATTCTCTAAACATTCTCTAAGATTCCCTCTAATTTTTCTTTCATTTTTAGAGATAACTTAAAGATTCCTGTGTTATACTTCTAAATAAAATGAAAGACCGGAGGATATTTTTCTCATGAGAATATTGATAATAGAAGACGACCGCAAGCTCTGTGACTCCCTGAAATTCCAGTTGGAAAAGGAGGGGATACTGACGGATCTGTGTTACGACGGGGAAGATGGCCTGGATTATATCAGGCAGCGCACCCATGATCTGGTCCTTCTGGACCGAATGCTCCCCTCTATGGACGGCCTTACTGTCCTGGAAAAAATACGCGCGGAGGGTATTTCCACTCCTGTCATCCTTGTCACCGCACTGGGAGAACTCTCCGATAAGATCACGGGACTCAACCAAGGGGCAGATGATTATCTGGTAAAACCCTATGATTTCCAGGAACTTCTGGCGCGCATCCGCTGTATTGCCCGCCGTCCGGTCAACCTGGAGCTGTCCGATGAGATCACCTTTGGGGATGTGACATACCGCCCTGCTCCAAAACAGCTCCTCTGCGGTTCCAAGGTTCTGGTACTGTCAAAACGTGAGGGCGCGCTTCTTGAGTTTCTGCTCCGTAATCCGGGACAGACGCTTCCCAGGCTCACCATCCTGTCCCGCGTCTGGGGCCCCAACGCGGAGGTGGAGGAGGGCAATCTGGATAACTATATCCACTTTATCCGCCGCCGTCTCCGGACAGTCGGAAGCGCACTCACTCTGCGCACAGTCCGGGGCATCGGCTACTGCCTGGAGGTAACCCATGAATAAAAAAGAAGACCGTCCCCCCCATCCCCTGCTGTTCCGCAAAATGCGGATACGCCTCACCCTTCTCTGCCTTGCGGTCACAGGCGTTATTCTGGCTGCCGCCACCTGTCTGTGTCTCTATTTCTCCGAGTCAGGCATTGCGAAAAACGGCAGCACTTCCTTTACCAACAGCCTGAATTCCATGCTCACCCAGTTGGAAAGCCAGAACACCATTACCCTTCAGTGGATCGCCGGTATCGAGAAGAACCACAATACCATTCTCTCCCTGTTCGACAACGGCCAGCCCCTCTTTTACCAGGAGCTGCGCAGAACCCGGGAGGAAAAGGATGTCATATCCCTTGCAAAAGAAACCGCCTCCCGGGACTACGGGCTGGATCTGGATGCCGCGAATGCCTCCTCCCTTTTGTCCAAACATGTGGAATTCCGGTTAAAACCAAAGGGCGGGCAGGAGTATTACGCCTCCGTCATACTGCTTCCCAGGACAAACGGCCATTTAAGCGCTGTCATCCTGCAGTCTCTGGAGGCACAGAAAACCCAGATTTACGGACAGCGCCTTGTCTTTCTGGGGGCAGACAGCGCTGCGCTTCTCCTCCTCGCCGTCTTTTTCTGGTTCTTCACAGGAAGGACCCTGGCTCCTCTGGAAGAAAACCGCAGACAGCAGGCACAGTTCATAGCCTCTGCCTCCCATGAACTCCGCTCCCCCCTGGCAGTTATACTCTCCTGCCTGACTGCCTCCCAGAAAGCTGCACCTGAGGAGGCCGCCCGCTTTACAGAGACTATCCAGCTTGAGGGAAAGCGTATGTCACGCCTGATTGATGACATGCTGCAGCTTGCCGGTGCGGATGCCTGCTCCTGGAATCTGGAGCCGGCTCCGGTACCGCCCGACACCCTGCTCCTGGAGACATATGAAAAATATGAGTATCTTGCCAGAGAAAAGGGACTCTGCCTAAGTATCCGTCTGCCTGAGGAGGAATGCCCGCCTGTTCTCTGCGACGAAGAACGGATCTCCCAGGTACTCTCCATCCTCATGGACAATGCCCTCAGTTACACACCTGCGTCCGGCCATATCACCCTTACACTGTCCTTTACTGCCAATCATGTCTCCCTGTCTGTTGCCGATGACGGCCCCGGTATTCCGGACTCGTTTAAAAAGCAGGTGTTCCAGCGTTTTTTCCGCCAGGACAAGGCCCACACCAGCAAAGAACATTTCGGACTTGGCTTAAGCATTGCCAGGGAGATCATAAAGATTCACAGAGGACGGCTGATCCTGTCCGATACACCGGGCGGAGGGGCCACCTTTACCATTATTTTAAGGACAGCACCATCCTGATTCTGCTTGCATCCTGCCGGCATACGGATTATAATTATTTTACCGGAAAAAGAATGAGATAAATAAAAGGAGAAAACAAATGGAAAAAATCGCAAGCTTTACCATTGACCATATAAAACTGCAGCCGGGCATCTATGTTTCCCGGAAAGATTACGTGGGACAGGAAGTCATCACCACCTTTGACATCCGCATGACCTCCCCCAATGAGGAGCCTGTCATGAACACAGCGGAAGTCCACACGATCGAACACCTGGCCGCCACCTTCCTGAGAAATCACGGGGAATTCGGAAGCAAGATCATCTATTTCGGTCCTATGGGCTGCCGCACAGGTTTTTATCTGCTGCTGGCAGGATATTATGAGTCTTCTGATATTGTGGAGCTTTTAAAAGAAATGTTTGCATTTATCCGCGATTTTAAAGATGAGGTTCCCGGAGCGTCCCCAAAAGACTGCGGCAATTATCTGGATATGAATCTGGGTATGGCCAATTATCTGGCGAAAAAATATCTGGATGAGGTGCTGGACCATATCGGCCCTGACCGTCTTGTATATCCCAATTAAATAAGAGTCCGCATCGGACTCCACATTCTAACCCTTCCGGCCACGGTGTCTCACCTGACCGGAAGGGCTGCTGTTTTCACTGTGTACCCGGCAGCACGCTTCGCGATGTTTTCAAAACTCCCCCATCTCGTCACAGTAAAAGCAATAGCTGTCCTTACCGGATTCCTTAGCCTTATAGAGGGCCACATCTGCATATTTTCCTATGGAATTCTTATCCCCTGTGCGGTGCTTTGGATAAAAAGCCACCCCCACGGACAAGGAAAGCTGCATTCCCCCGTACTCTTCCTTCTTTACATGCGCCAGAATCTCTTTCAGAATGGGTTCCAGTTGTTCTTCCCTGTCCATCCCCGGCAGAAACATGCAGAATTCATCGCCTCCGTATCTGGCGGTGATGGTTCCTTCCGGAACAGATTCCGTGAGTATTTTGGCTATCTTCATCAGAGCGATATCCCCATAAGCATGGCCTCTTGTGTCATTGATCCGTTTAAAATCATCCACATCCATCAGGCAGTACGCGCCGCATTTTCCGCCCTGCATAAAATAGGAAAACACTGCCCGCTCAAACGCCTGGCGGTTCAGCAGATTTGTCATGGCATCATGAGACGCCTGATGCTGCATCTCCAGTTCATGCATTTTTTTATCGTGGATATCCAGAATCGCTCCCACCGCGCCGCCTGCCCCGTGTGGCAGCATGAGGCTCATGGTAAACCAGCGGTATTCCCGGTTTCCTTCCGGCCTGAGGCGGAAATCACATGTGATATTCTCTCTCTTATTTACGGAAGCGCTTCTGAGCGCCTCGATATTAAAATTCTGGTAGAGGTCTATCTTCTCCTCTTCATAGACATTATCCAGAATAAACTGTTCCAGGAATTTCTCGTAATCGTACAGGATTCCCGCTTTCAGCTTTACCGACAGGGAGCCTGTATGAAAAAATAATATCTGGTTATTCTTTATGTCCACCTCAAAAATCACGGTATAGACCAATCCTGTCACCACCTTTCAAATCAACATATCTCGTAACTGCTCTTATGCACGGCCGGCGCATGTGTTGTGCCGGCCTGTCCGGACAATCACCGAATATCTATTATAATACAACAATATAACACTATTGTAAACAACAATTGTTGGCTTATAATTTTATACCCATTGGGGCATAATATAGTGCATATACTGGTATATGAATGATCCGAACAGTGTCATAAATGGCATGTGCCATATTTACCATATTTTATGCAATGCTGTATATGTATCTCATAGAAAAGGGAGGTTTCTTATGAACATTGGTGAAAATCTGGCCCGGCTGCGCAAAGATAAACAGATAAGTGTCTATAAGCTCTCTCAATTAAGCGATGTCTCCATTAACTATATCAGGAGAGTGGAAAAGGGCGAGAGTGTACCCAGCATAGAAATTCTAACCGCACTGCTGTCTCCCCTTGGAATGCGTCTCTCGGAATTTTTCAATGAGGAATCTGAAAAATCCAATATTCTTTACCCCTCACCCTGTGAAGCGGAACTGGTTCGTCTCTATCGCCAGTTAAACAAAGAACAGGCAGGGGTACTTCTCAATCTGGCAAAGCTTCTCGCACAAAAATGAGCAGAAAGTATGCTGTGCACACTTTCTGCCCATAATCTCATTCTGCATTTCCTTTTATTCTTCTGTCTTCCAATGACTGTCTGCTGTCATAGTCATGGAGCTGCAGTTCTTCGCCCACATCACAGAGAAATACTTCCTCCGGATGCCTTTTCAGCACTTTCTTCCCTCCTGTATCTCCCTTTAGACCCATCAGCTCCGGTACATAACTCTCATGAAAAATAACCGGATTTCCCGTCGTGTCTCCGCTTGCAAGACATCCGATCTTCTTTCCGCTCCTTAAAAATCCATCCAGAAAACGGTTCACGGTATCTGCCCTCAGATGGGGCTGGTCAGCCACAAAAAAGCAGTAAAAATGTTCCTCTGTCCCGTCAGTTTTGTCCGCCTCCCTGCTTTTTTTAATGCCCAGCTTCAAAGAGGAGGAAATACCCTCCGCACTCTCCCGGTTTTCCGCGGGACAAAATCCGTATTCTCCGGCTGTCTCCAGAATCCGGGCATACTGGCTCACCACGCAGACAGAGGCAATATCCCTTCTGACCGCCTTCAGTGTCCTGAAGATTTCCATGGGATACTGATACATGGGCCTGCCATCCAGTTCAAAGAGCAGTTTATTCTCCCCAAACCGCCTGGAAAAGCCTGCGGCCAGAAGGATCAGATGGATTCTCCCATTGGCCCGCACAGGGTCAGAAGGCCTTCCAAACACAGGTACACTGGTATTTTTCTGCAGTTCCTCCACAGCCGCCGCGTCCTCTGTCTGGTTCAGCAGGATCATCTGCGCCGCATCCGGAAACTGCCTTTTCAGGGGCTGTACATATCCCGCCTCCAAAAGCCGCCCGGCAAGTCCCGGTGTCAGTATCCGTTCTGCCAAAGAACCGTCCCTGCTGTCTTCTGCCGGACCTCTGTTTTCTGTCTCCAAGAGCAGTTTTTCTGCCTCCTCCATTCGGAAGCAGACCCGGCAAAGAGGCCTGCCCATCGCAGGCATACCCGCCAGGATCATAATATGCGTTGTCTCCTTTCTGATCACCGGTTCATGGGAGGCCGGAACTTTAAAGGGATGGCGCTTTGAGCCGTCCGCCTCTATGACAGCCGCGTCAAAATAAGTCAGCACTGCGCCAAAAACCTCCTCCGGCAGTGCCCGCATCTTCATGCCTCCCGGGCCGGACGTGCCGGCTGTCACGATGGGGGATCTCTCCAGAGCTGCCGCTATCTCTTCCGGGGATTGGTCAATGGCGCTGTTTCTCCCCAAAAAGTTCGGATGCTCCATATGGGTGGTGGTAGTGACCAGAACCTTTTTCCCTTCTCCTGCCAGTTCCTCCGCCAACAGATAGGCGCAGGTGGTCTTCCCTCCTGCGCCCACAAGGGAGATCACCGGTTTTTCCGGCCATCTCCCTGTACTTTTCAGCATATCCAACAGCATTTTCTTCATTTCAATACACCCTTTTCAAAGGCACTGACCAGTTCCAGTACACTGCCCGCAATACATCTGGCTTTATCTGAGATCAGGGTACAGTGCGCCCCGGATTCCTCCCTGGGATCCACATCCGCGGACTTGAAATGCTCTGTCACCCGGTAGCCGTCCGGCAGTATACCCCGGAGCACACCGGAGATCACGGTTCTCTGCGGATAACGCTGTCCATCCGAAGTCTCCACATATCCTACCGGGGTTCCTGCCTCCACCCAGTCACCGATGGATGCCTCTGCCCAAAATACACCGGCCCGGTCCGAGTGGATCACCCTCTCTTTTCCGCAGCCGCCGATCATTCCCGGAACCCCTGTATTTGGTATGGCAAAGCCCTTATTCAGTATTCTGCCCAGATAATGCCCCCGCTTTGTCTCAACCACATAATCCACATCACGCCCGGCCTCAAATCCCGGCCCAAGGGCAATGGTCAGTTCTGCCATATCCCTTGTGGTACCCAGATTCCGTTTTGCCAGAATCCCGTCCACAAGAACCTCCGGCCGCAATGTATCAAGAGAGCTGCACGCAGGGTCCACCAAAAGGACAGGGGCCAGAGGCGCCGCCAAAGCGAGAGCCGCCTCAGCACTCTCCACCCTTCTGCACACCATACCCTCCACTTCTGTCTCCCCGTCATAAACAGCCTGGGAAAAAGCCACCAGCCTGCGGATCGCGGATGGCCTGTCAGTCTCCAGAATGACGACAGGATATCCGCTTCTGCTGAGACGATGAATGGTCCCTGTTGCCAGATCGCCGCCTCCTCTTACTACAATTGGTCTCATAATCCGTTCTCCTAACCAGCCTTATGCTGCTCTATGGACGTATGATCTTACCGGCATCTGCCTGTTTTTCCACAATCTCATACATATTAGTCACTCTGCCCACTGCCAGTTTTTCCGTGATTCCGTAATGGTTCAGACAGGTTCCGCAGGTGAGGATCTCCACGCCTTCCCCGTCCAGCTTTTTCAAATCTTCCAGAGACTCAGAATCCTCACAGGACAGATAGGCACCGCCATTGTATAACAGTACCGTTTTCGGAAGTTTCGGAAGCTGTGTCAGGGCATAGATAAATCCTTTCATCAGTATTTTCCCCAGAACCTCATCCCCGTTTCCCATCTCTCTCGAGGAGATGACCACAACGGTATTGTCCGCGGCGGGAATCGAACAGGTCACCGGGATTTCTGTCTGCGTCTTATTTTCATTTTCTCCGGTCACGGTTATTCTCACGCTGTATTCTTTTTCCCCCAGCTTTTCGGAGGCATATTCCGCACCTTGTGATGCCGCCAGTTTTCGCAGATTTTCCACTGCCATCTCATTGTCCACTGTGATGAGGACTACATCATTCCGGCCGCAGGCGTCCATGGCCTTTTTTGCTAATATCACCGGCTTCGGGCAGGCAAGTCCTTTTGCGTCTATTCTCTGTTCCATATGTCACCCTTTCGTAACCGTTCAGATACCTGAGCTGTTACACCTTTTTCTATTTTACTGAGGCGCCGTATACTTCTGTCTGGGCACATATCTGCCCGCTTTTTTCACCTGTACGGTACCTTCGTCTACTACAAGAGTACCATGCAAATAAACTTTGTCAATACATCCTTTTATTTTTGTTCCCTCAAAGGGGGCATAATCCATGGCATAGTGCTGGGTATCCGCGGAGATCACAGCTTCCTTTTCCGGGTCCAGTATGACCAGATCCGCTGTGCTTCCCGCGGCGATGCATCCTTTCTGCGGGTACATGCCATAGAGTTTAGCCGGGTTTTCAGACAGAACGCGGCACATCTGTTCCGGGGATATCCTTCCTTCCCTCACCCCGTATGTGTAGAGTAAAGTTCCCCTTGTCTCCACACCCGGCATGCCGTTTGGTATCTTTGTAAAGTCCTCTTTTCCCATGGCTTTCTGCCCGGTGGTAAAACTGCAGTGGTCCGTGGATACGGTCTGGATACGGTCCTCCTTTAATGCTTTCCAGAGGCATTCCTGATCCTTTTTCTTTCGGAGGGGCGGAGAGATGACGTATTTTGCCGCCTCCGCGCCGCCCTGCACATAGAGGCTGTCATCCATGAGCAGATACTGAGGACAGGTCTCCGCGTATACTTCCTGCCCGCCGGCTCTGGCCTGCTCGATCTCCCGGTACGCCTCCTCACAGGTGAGATGCACCACAATAATGGGTGTTCCCGCAGTTCGCGCTGTCACAAGCAGGCGGTGCACAGCCTCAGCTTCAAGCTGGGCAGGGCGCACCCTGGGATGTGTGTCGGCATCCAGCCTGCCCTGTGATCTCGCTTCCCGGATCAGAGCGTCAATGATATCCGCATTTTCACAGTGCACTCCGGCGATTCCGCCCATATCGTGCAGCCGTTTCAGAACCTCGTAGATCTCACCGTCATTCAGCTTCATGGCAGGATATGTCATATACAGCTTAAAGGTGGTTACCCCCGCCTCGATCATATCCTTTATCTGGGCCGATGTCTCCTCATTCCAGTCAGAAATAGCCATGTGGAATCCGTAATCACAGGAAGATCTTCCGTCTGCCTTTTTATGCCAGTTTGCAAGGGCCTCCCGCAGCGTCTCCCCCTTATTCTGTGTGGCAAAGTCAACGATGGTGGTGGTCCCTCCGGCTATGGCGGCAAGGGTTCCGCTTTCAAAATCATCCGCCGTTACGGTGCCGGACACCTCCAGGTCAAAATGGGTATGAGCGTCTATGAATCCCGGAAACACCAGCTTTCCTTCCAGATCCACCACTTCATCCGCTTCCTCAGGAGATATCTCCGTATCCACCCTGCAGATAATCTCCCCGTCAAGAAGGATATCTTTTTTTCCGCTTTCCTGTCCGCTTACAACCGTTCCGTTCTGTAAAAGCAGCTTCATATGACCTCACCCTTTCTTCTTTTCTTTCCTGTAAAATGTATTCTCCAGGGGCAGTTTTCTCCGCTCCGCCCCATCCAGTCTGTAATAGGCATGGGCACATGCAGGAGCCGTGGGAACAGTGGAGATCTCTCCCACCCCCTTCGCCCCGTATGCCTCTGTGAGCACTTCCGGGGAGGTGACCAGAATGGTTTTGATATCCGGCGCAGCGGTTGCCCTGAAAAGTCCCAGCTTTCCGTAGCTCAGCACAGGCCTTCCGTCCACCATGGGGAAATCCTCCGTGAAGGCATAACCGAGTCCCATGACTACGCCGCCTTCCACCTGTCCCTCACAGGACTGTACATTGATCACAGTGCCCACATCGTGTGCTGCCACAACCTCTGTCACTTTTCCGCTCTCATCCAGAATCACCACCTGGGTCGCATATCCATACGCTATGTGGCTGACAGGATGCTCTTTCGGTGAACCCATGGCATCCGTCTCACCTGTATATTCTGCATAGAACTCCTCTCCCTCCAGCGCTTCCAGGGAACCCTTATCCTGCAGGGCATCCTTTAATTGAAGCGCAGCTCTCCGGGTGGCCTCCCCGGTAAAAAGAGTCTGGCGGGATGCTGTGCTGGTGCCGGAATCCGGAGTGTCAATGGTGTTTGCCTTCTTATGTGTCACCTGGTCTGCTTTCAGTCCCGTGGTCTCACAGACGATCTGGATCGCCACTGTGCCGACACCTTGGCCCATACAGGCAGCGGAGGTGAGCACCTGGACTTTTCCGTCCCGTATCCTCAGGTTACAGCGCCCCACATCGGGGTTCCCCACACCGATTCCGCTGTTCTTCATACAGGAGGCGATTCCCGCATAGGGATGGGAATCATAGACTTCCTTTACCGCCTCCAGGGTCTGCGCCAGGGCACAGTCCGGTGTGGCGATCTGTCCGTTGGGAAGCGTCTGTCCCGGACGAATGGCATTTCTGTAACGGATCTCCCAGGGGGTAATGCCAACCTGCTCTGCCAGCAGGTCCAGATTGAACTCTGTGGCAAAGCAGCTCTGGGTCACGCCAAACCCCCGGTATGCGCCTGCAGGAATGTTGTTGGTGTATACACCATATCCGATGATCTCCACATCCTGATAATTATAAGGTCCTGCTGCATGGGTACAGGCGCGCTCCAGTACCGGGCTTCCCAAAGAAGCGTAAGCTCCCGTATCCGCATAGAGCACTGCTTTCATACCGGTCAGATACCCGTTTTCATCGCAGGCAGTGGTGAAGTCCATTTCCATGGCATGACGCTTCACATGGCACATCAGGCTCTCCGCCCTTGAAAAACGTACTTTCACCGGCCGCTTTAAGAGCCAGGCACAGAGGGCTGCGTGATGCTGCACGCTCATATCCTCCTTGCCGCCGAAGCCGCCGCCTACCAGCATGGATTCCACAACCACCTTCTCCTGGGGAATCTGCAGGATCCCGGATATCTCCCTCTGTTCATCATACACAGACTGTCCTGAGGTATACAGATGCACACCGTCCTCCCCTTCAGGGAAAGCAATGGCACATTCCGGTTCCATAAACGCGTGGTCTGTAAAAGGAAGACTGTAGTGGCGTGTCACAACATATTTAGAATTTTTGATGGCAGTGTCCGCATCCCCGCGGATACACTGTTTCTTTGCCAGCAGATTGCCTTCCTCATGCACCCTGGGTGCATCTTCCTCCAGAGCCTTTCTGGGATCTGTCACTGGCTGCAGTTCCTCCGCATCCAGTTCTATGAGGCTTAACACTTCATCCAGATTTTCCTTATGGTTCACAACGGCAAGCGCCAGGGCATCCCCCACGTATCTTGTGATCCCGCCTACGGGGATCATCACATCCCAATCCTTCTTAATATGACCGCAGATATTTTCCGGCACATCCTCTGCCGTATAGACAGCCACACAGTCCGGATGGGCCAGCGCTTTTTCTATATGAATGCCGTTAATCCTGCACCTGGGGTATGGGGAACGGAGAGCCTTTGCATAGGCCATATCCGGAAGTACGATGTCATCCACATATTTTCCCGTGCCCCGGACCTTTTCCTCTGCGTCCACACGCTTGAATCTGCGGGTTATGCCGCCATCTTCCTCCGCCCCAGGTACTTCACGTTTTTCCCGGAAAAAATCTGCTGCCATGAGAATGGCATCCTCTATCTTCTTATATCCTGTACAGCGGCAGATATTGCCGTGGATGGCCTTTTTTACATCTTGTCTTGAGGGGTTTAAGTTCACATCCAGCAGAGACTTGGCGGAGATGATCATGCCCGGTATACAGAAACCACACTGTACAGCTCCTGCTTCCGCAAAGCAGTGCACATACACCTTCATCTCCTCTTCCGGGATTCCCTCCACAGTCGTCACATGCCTGCCGTCCGCCTTGGAAAGCTTGACCACACAGGCTTTCATCTTCTTCCCGTCCACCAGCACGGTACAGGTTCCGCAGGCACCCTCGCTGCATCCTTCCTTGACCGCGGTAAGGCCCAGCTCATCCCTGAGATAATCCAGAAGCCTGCCCTCCTTCTCGGTTCTGCACTCTTTTCCATTTACATAGAACGTATACATAAAAACCTCCCATCCGGAACCTCCCATATGGTTCCCATTTCCTACACCAATACTTCGTAAACACCCTCATACAGGAGACCCTGCTCCTGCATCATTTTCTCCGTTCTTTCTCTTTCCTGAACCTCTGTGCACCAGGACAGGCCGCATCCGGCTGACACTGCTCTCGGCAGAGGGATCAGCCTTCCGGGAAGCCCCTGTTCCCTGCACATTTTCTCCATTGCCATAGCCC
This sequence comes from Blautia caccae, assembly GCF_040095955.1. Lineage (NCBI taxonomy): Bacteria > Bacillati > Bacillota > Clostridia > Lachnospirales > Lachnospiraceae > Blautia > Blautia caccae. The sequence continues at coordinate 282,230 of NZ_JBBMFP010000004.1, forward strand.
TGGTTGTGGTTCCGAACGTGACCACCAGCTTCAGTGTTCTCTCTCTCATAATTCTGCCTTCCTTTCGCTGCATACGCTGGCTTTGATAGTCTAACTATAACACCTGCAGACCCTTATTACAAGGGATTCGGGACACTTTTTAAAAAATATTTTAGTTAACCTAAAAATTTTTGTAAAAACTTCTTGCAATCTCCAAAAAGTATGCTATGATGGAATTAACAAGAAAAAATGAACCCTGTCAGAAAGGAGCTTTCTTATGGGCAGATTGAAATTACTGAAACAGGTGGCAGCCGGTCTTGCCAGACAGTTCGGACCGGACTGCGAAATCGTCATACATGACTTAAAGACCAAAGACCTGGAACACTCCATCGTCTATCTGGAAAACGGTCATGTCTCCGGCAGACAACTTGGGGACGGCCCGTCGAATGTGGTGCTGAAAGCGTTAAAGGAAACACATCCGGAAAATCTGACGGACAGGGCCGGTTATCTGACCCGGACGGCAGACGGAAGAGTTTTAAAATCTTCCACTTTCTACATAAAAGACGAAGCGGAGGAGCTTCACTACATTCTCGGTATTAATTATGATATTACCAAGCTTCTCACCTTAGAAGCCGCCATCCACAACCTGACGGACACGGATGAGGAGAAAGAAAAAGAAGCCGCCCCGGAGATCACCCACAATGTAAATGATCTTTTAGACCACCTCATTGAGGAGTCCGTAAACCTGGTAGGCAAACCGGTGGCACTGATGACCAAGGAAGACAAGGTAAAAGCCATCCAGTTTCTGAATGACTCCGGCGCCTTCCTCATCACCAAGTCAGGCGACAAGGTGGCAAATTATTTCGGCATTTCCAAATATACTTTATATAGCTATACCGATGTGAACAAAGAAAAGGGGGAACTAAAAAAATGAAAGAAATCCAATGGGCAGAGAACCGTATGCCGAAGACGGCAGACACCTCTCTTCCGATCATGTCACTGGAAAATGTAGCAAAAGCCAGAGCTTTCCACCAGAGCTTTCCGCAGTACAGCAAAACACCGCTTGCAAAGCTTGACCACATGGCCGAATATCTGGGCCTTGGAGGACTCTTCGTAAAGGATGAATCCTACCGCTTCGGCCTGAATGCCTTCAAGGTGCTGGGCGGGTCCTTCGCCATGGCAAACTACATTGCCAAACAGACCCACAGGGATGTAAGCGAACTGCCCTACGCAGTCCTCACCTCTGAGGAGCTCAGAAAAGAATTCGGGCAGGCCACATTCTTCACCGCAACGGACGGCAATCACGGACGCGGCGTTGCCTGGGCGGCAAACAGGCTGGGACAGAAATCTGTAGTCCTCATGCCAAAAGGCTCCACCCAGACACGTCTTGAAAATATCTTAAAAGAAGGCGCAGATGCCACCATCACAGATGTGAACTATGACGAATGTGTCCGCCGGGCAAACGCCATGGCAGAGCAGACACCAAACGGTGTCATGGTGCAGGATACTGCATGGGACGGCTATGAGGAGATTCCATCCTGGATCATGCAGGGTTACGGAACCATGGCTTCCGAGGCCGACGAACAGCTCGGCGAATACGGCTGTGACCGCCCCACCCACATCTTCATCCAGGCAGGCGTAGGTTCCCTGGCCGGAGCCGTACAGGGATATTTCGCAAACCGCTATCCCGACAATCCGCCTGTAGTCGTAGTCATGGAAGCGGATTCAGCCGCCTGCCTCTACAAAGGCGCCAAGGCTGCTGACGGCCGGATCCGTATTGTGGACGGCGATATGCCAACCATTATGGCAGGTCTTGCATGCGGAGAGCCGAACACCATTTCATGGGATATCTTAAAGAACCATGTATCTGTATTTACATCCTGTCCTGACTGGGTATCCGCCAGAGGCATGCGCATGCTGGCAGCTCCCGTAAAAGGAGACCCCCAGGTGACAAGCGGGGAATCCGGTGCTGTGGGTATGGGACTTCTCAGCGCCATCATGGAGCAGGAAGAATACAGGGAACTGCGGGACTTCCTGAAACTGGATGAGAACGCAAAGGTGCTTCTCTTCTCAACAGAGGGAGACACAGACCCCCAGCGTTATAAAGAAATCGTGTGGGACGGAAAACAGTATAATTAATATAAGAAACCATTTTATAATTAAGAATAAATGTATTGGGAGGATATGATTATGGATTACGGTAAAATCAAAGAAGCAGCACAGGGTTACGAGCAGGCTATGACAAAATTTTTAAGGGACCTGGTAAGGATTCCCGGCGAAAGTGTCGGCGAGGAAGGCCATGTAAAACGAATCGAGCAGGAAATGAACGCCCTGGGATTTGACAAAGTTGTCATTGACCCCATGGGAAACATTTTAGGATATATGGGAAGCGGCAAAACACTCATCGGCTTTGACGCCCACATTGATACCGTTGGCATCGGCAACCGTGACAACTGGGATTTTGATCCCTATGAAGGTTTCGAATCCGACACGGAGATTGGCGGCCGCGGTACCTCTGACCAGCTCGGCGGCATTGTCTCCGCTGTGTACGGCGCCAAGATCATGAAGGATCAGGGACTGTTGGATGACCGCTATACCGTTCTGGTAACAGGAACTGTTCAGGAGGAGGACTGTGACGGTCTGTGCTGGCAGTATATTGTAAACGAAGACAAAGTAAGACCTGAATTCGTAGTTTCCACAGAGCCTACAGACGGCGGCATCTACAGAGGCCAGAGGGGCCGTATGGAGATCCGCATAGATGTGACCGGTGTTTCCTGCCACGGTTCCGCTCCGGAGCGCGGTGACAATGCCATCTACAAAATGGCTGACATCCTCCAGGAAGTGCGCGCCCTCAATGAAAACGACGCTGAGGACTCCACAGAGATCAAAGGTCTTGTAAAAATGCTGGACGAAAAATACAACAAAGAGTGGAAAGAAGCCCGTTTCCTCGGCCGCGGCACAGTGACCACATCCGAAATCTTCTTCACCTCCCCAAGCCGCTGTGCAGTTGCAGACTCCTGTGCTGTCTCTCTTGACCGCCGCATGACTGCAGGTGAGACCTGGGAAAGCTGCCTGGATGAGATCCGTGCCCTTCCGTCCGTGAAAAAATACGGCGCAAAGGTATCCATGTACAACTATGAGCGCCCGTCCTGGACCGGACTTTCCTATCCTACCGAGTGCTACTTCCCCACATGGGTCATTCCCCAGGACCACAAAGTGACAGAGGCTATGGCAGCCGCTTACACTGAGCTGTACGGAGAGCCGCGCATTGACAAATGGACCTTCTCCACCAACGGTGTTTCCATTATGGGCCGTTTCGGCATCCCATGCATCGGCTTTGGCCCGGGCAAGGAAGCGCAGGCGCACGCACCCAATGAGAAGACCTGGAAAGAAGACCTTGTAAGATGTGCTGCCGTGTACGCTGCACTCCCCTCTGAATACTGCAGATAACTGCTGCCGAATCATTTGAATTTATATAAAGAAAGGATATCCATACCATGAAAACATTACAGGATTATATTGATAAATTAAACAAACTGAACTTCAAAGAAATGTACGAAAACGACTTCTTCCTCACCTGGGAGAAGACAGATGATGAGCTGGAAGCTGTATTTACCCTGGCAGACGCCCTTCGTTTCATGCGCCAGAACAACATCTCCACAAAAGTATTCGAGAGCGGCCTCGGCATCTCCCTGTTCCGTGACAACTCCACCCGTACACGTTTCTCCTTTGCTTCCGCCTGCAACCTGCTGGGCCTGGAAGTACAGGACCTGGACGAGGGCAAATCCCAGATCGCACACGGGGAAACGGTCCGCGAGACAGCCAACATGATCTCCTTTATGGCTGATGTGATCGGTATCCGTGATGATATGTATATCGGAAAAGGAAATGCTTACATGCATCAGGTTTCCGATTCTGTCAAAGAGGGCTACGAGGACGGCATTCTGGAGCAGCGCCCCACACTTGTAAACCTGCAGTGCGATATTGACCATCCTACCCAGTGTATGGCTGATATGCTCCACATCATCCACGAGTTCGGCGGAGTGGAGAACTTAAAAGGCAAAAAGCTTGCCATGACATGGGCTTATTCTCCGTCCTACGGCAAACCCCTGTCTGTTCCCCAGGGTGTGATCGGCCTGATGACACGTTTCGGCATGGACGTGGTTCTGGCTCATCCGGAAGGATACGAGGTTATGCCGGAAGTTGAGGAAGTGGCTAAGAAGAACGCAGAAAAGACAGGCGGCAGCTTCAAGCGCACCAACAGCATGGAAGAAGCATTCAAAGACGCAGACATCGTATATCCCAAGAGCTGGGCACCATTTGCAGCTATGGAAGAGAGAACCGACTTATACGGAAAAGGTGACTTTGAAGGAATTGATAAATTGGAAAAAGAACTTCTGGCACAGAATGCACAGCACAAAGACTGGGCATGCACAGAGGAACTGATGAAGACCACAAAGGACGGCAAGGCCCTCTATCTGCACTGCCTGCCTGCTGATATCACAGGCTTAAGCTGTGAATCCGGTGAGGTGGATGCCTCTGTATTTGACCGCTACCGTACACCGCTTTACAAGGAAGCCAGCTTCAAGCCATACATCATTGCAGCCATGATCATGCTCAGCAAATTTGATGACCCGGCAGAAGTTTTAAAGAAACTGGAAGAACGCGACCAGCCGCGTAAATTCAAATAAAACAGGTCACTCTGAAAGAAACCGGGACGGGGTCAGGACACCATTACCCTGTCCCTTTCTCTTTTCAAAATGTCAATTGTAAGAACAGGGGGTTTTTACTATGCAGAAACAAAAAATCGTTATCGCTCTGGGCGGCAATGCCCTGGGCAATACCCTTCCGGAACAGATGGCGGCTGTGAAAGTGACAGCCAAAGCCATTGTAGACCTGATCGAGGAGGGCCACCAGGTCATTATCACACACGGCAACGGCCCTCAGGTGGGTATGATCAACAATGCCATGGCTGCCCTTTCAAGGGAAGATGCAGCACAGCCCAACACTCCGCTTTCGGTCTGTGTTGCCATGAGCCAGGCTTATATCGGATATGATCTGCAGAATGCGCTCCGGGAAGAACTGCTGAACCGCGGTATTGACAACATTCCCGTATCCACCATGGTCACACAGGTACGCGTCAATGAAGATGATCCGGCATTTTCCTCTCCTTCCAAGCCGATCGGAAAGTTTTTGGGCGAGGAGGAGGCAAAGGTCATTGCCGAAAAATACGGCCACATCATGCGTGAGGATGCAGGCAGAGGCTGGCGCCGCTTCGTCGCCTCCCCGAAACCTCAGGAGATTGTGGAGATCGGCGCGATCCGCTCCCTGGTGGACTCCGGTGAAGTTGTCATAGCCTGCGGCGGCGGCGGAATCCCCGTGACGCTGAAGGGAAACCACTTAAAAGGCGCCAGTGCAGTGATCGACAAGGACTTTGCAAGCTGCCTGCTGGCTAAAGAACTGGATGCTGACTATCTCATCATCCTTACAGCCGTGGAAAAAGTAGCCATCAATTTCGGCAAAGAGGATGAGACCTGGCTGTCCGCTGTCTCCACCTCTGAGGCCAGGAAATATGCCCGGGAGGGACAGTTTGCCCCCGGCTCCATGCTTCCCAAGGTGGAAGCAGCCATTGACTTCGCTTCCTCGAAGCCGGGGAGAAAAGCTCTGATCACTCTGCTTCAGAAAGCAAAAGACGGAATTGAAGGCAGAACAGGAACTGTCATCTGCGACAGACTGTGACTGCAGATAAAAACACCCGGAAGGCTCATTTCTCCGCTTTGTGCCTGCCGGGTGTTTTTTTACAGACATCCCCGGACATGGCAGTACCCGGGGATGTTATCGGAATCACTTTATTAGGTTGATATTTCTGAATTTTACTTATTTACCACATTTATGGGATGACCCTCCACAAATGCTTTCAGGTCCTCCACTGCAATATCCATGAGCCTCTGTCTGGATTCTCTCGGCGCCCAGGAAATATGCGGTGTAATGATACAATTCTTTGCCTTAAGCAGCGGGTTGTCCCCTCTGATGGGTTCAGTGGATACCACATCCAAACCGGCACCGGCAACTTTACCGCTGTTCAGCGCATCTTTTAGATCCTCTTCCACGATCAGCGGCCCTCTGGAATTATTGATAATGATCACGCCGTCTTTCATCCTTGCGATACTCTCCTTGTTCACCAGCCCCTGTGTGGAGGGAAACAGAGGGCAGTGCAGGGCGATCACGTCCGACCTGGCAAATAACTCGTCCCTGGTCACATATTCCGCGATCTCTCTCCCGCTGTCATTCGGGTATTCATCATTGGCAATGACCTTCATTCCAAGAGCCTTGGCAATACGCCCTGTTGCCTGTCCGATTCTTCCGAATCCCACGATACCCATGGTCTTGTCAGCCAACTCGATCAGCGGATAATCCCAGAAGCACCAGTCAGGATTATTTTCCCATCTGCCCTCATGGACAGCTTTGTCATGATGACCGATGTGATGGCAGATTTCCAGCAGCAGGGCAATGGCAAACTGTCCCACAGCCGCTGTACCATAGGTTGGAATGTTGCACACCGGAATGCCTCTCTCCTTTGCCGTTTCCACATCTACCACATTGTATCCTGTGGCAAGGACTCCCACATACCTGATATTTCTGCAGGCATCAAACACTTCCCTGGGAAGCGGTGTTTTATTGGTTATAACAGCCTCCGCATCACCGATCCTGTCTATGACCTCCTGCATATCCGTAAGGGATGTGCGGTCATAAACCGTCAGTTCCCCCAGTGCCTCCATATCTTTCCAGGATAAATCTCCCGGATTTTCCGTATAACCGTCCAAAACAACAATTTTCATACTCATTTCTTCCTTTCCAAAAAAGCTTCTTTGTGTCAGATCTGTGGATTCTCCGGATGCAGCATGGTGGCAATGACCTTATCCAGCACTTCATCTTTCCAGATATCTTTCCAGTTTTCCCTCATGACCAGACGGTTCCCCAGTCCGATCGCCACTTTGCAGGCATCTGAAACCGGCGGATTTCCGGGAATATATCCCAGGAAGTTTGCGGACAGATTATAAATATGGCCTGTCAGGAAGGAGACTGCTGCCTCCTTGGGTATTCCCCTCTTCACTGCTTCCTCCACGGTCTCCGCCATGGCATACAGACAGGTGGCTCCCAAAAGCTCCACAAGGGTTGGCTCCAAAAATGCGATCTGCTCTGAGGACATGACATATGCATGCTCCACAGGGGCATACATCTGTTTTGCCACCTCTACACACTGGGCAAAACGGTCATCATCGCCCTGGATCTTTGACATGACAATGTCCTGTTTTCCGCCCATTCCGCCAAAGCGGTCCTGGCGCGCCTCAAAGGTATCCTGATCCAGGAAATAGGACGGGTGGCAGGGATGAGCCACACCAAAGGTGCAGTCTTCTCTCAGGGTCAGTTCTCTTGCAACCGCTGCTGCAGGGTCCAGGATAATGAATCCGGTTCCCGGTTTTAACTGTGGCACATAAACAGCGGAGAGTTTGCCGATCAGAGTATCCGGCACAGCAAATACCACCACATCAGCCTTTGCCAGGGCCTCCTCCACAGGAACAGGCTCAAATCCCCTTTCTTTGATGCTCTTAATTCCCGCGTCCGTGGCTTCCACCAGAAGCAGCTCAAATTCTTCCGGTTTCTTTGCCAGATTGTTGCTTGTCCTTGTTCCCATTTTACCGCCTGCACCGATTACACTAACTACGATTTTACTCATTTTATTTTCCTCTTTTCCAATTCCTATATTCTGTCTTTCATTCCTGTCCGGAACGATCCTGCCTGTTACAGATTTTCTTTTACTGTCTTTGCAATGTTCTCGGGAGAGAATCCATAGGCATCAGCCAGCTCTTTTGCAGGGCCGGATTCCCCGAAAGTGGTTAGACCTATGCGTTTTACGAATTTCGGCGCGTTCTCTGCTGAAAGCCTGCTTATGTATGCACCCAGACCGCCGTTAATATTGTGGTCCTCCACTGTCACGATCTTCTCCGCTTTCCTGATAGCCTCAATGATCTTCTCCGGATTCTTTCCATATAAGATGTTAATATCCCCAACCGTTACATTTACACCCTGCTCTTTTAACAGATCCGCTGCTGCCAGGACACGGTCCAGAACAAATCCGCTGGATAACAGAAGTGTGTCATTTCCGTATTCTCTTAAGACAGTAATGCCGTCCGAAGAGAAGGGTGCGTCTTTTTCATACACATTTGCCTCTCTTCCGCTGCCTGCCCTTACATATACAGGTCCATTGATCTTAGCTGCCATCTGTACTGCTTTGTATGTCTGGTAACCGTCTGCCGGAGTCAGGATCGTGTAATTGGGAATGTTGGAAAGGATCCCCAGGTCTTCATAGAACTGATGGGTAACCCCCTCTCTCTCGCCTCCCAAAAGGCCGGAATTGATGCCCACAAACTTTACGTTCAGATTCGGATACGCAACAAAGGTGCGCATCTGCTCACAGGCACGCATGGTCATAAACCCTGCATATGTACCTACAAAAGGGGTCAATCCTGCCGCCGCCAGACCTGCTGCGGTGTCCACTGCATTCTGCTCTGATATTCCCACTTCCACATACTGCTCAGGATACAGCTCTGCAAATTTTGTTGCACGCATCGCTTTTAATGAGTCGGGTGAAACAAACATGATCTTATCGTCATTTGCTGCCAGATCTATAAGCGCCGCAGCAAAGGCCTCCCGCGTTCCCTTGAATTCTGCCATTATTCTGCACCTCCTAATTCTTTTACTGCCTGCTGATACTGTTCCTCTGTGGGAACGCCCTTGTGCCATGCGTTATCATTTTCCATAAAGGAGAGTCCTTTTCCCTTCACACAGTCGCATACAATGACACTTGGTTTTCCCTTTGTCTCTTTTGCTTTTGCAATGGCCGCTTTGATCGCGTCCGCGTCGTGGCCGTCAATCTCCTGGGCATCCCACTGGAACGCCTCAAAACGCTCTTTTATATTGTTGGAGCCAATGGTCTCCTGTACAGAAGCACCGCTCTGCCATCCGTTCTTGTCCACGAATACGATCAGGTTATCAAGCTTGTGGGCCGCTGCGGAATTGATTCCCTCCCAGCACACACCCTCCTGAAGCTCACCGTCCCCGGCAATCACATACACATTGTAGTCTTTCCTTCTGTATTTTCCCGCCAGTGCCATACCTCCGGCGATGGAAATACCGTTCCCCAGGGAGCCGGATGTCATATCCACACCTTTTGTCTTGTTCATGACCGGATGCCCCTGGAATTTACTTCCCAGTGCTCTCAGCTTAAAGTCCTCAATTTTCTCTCCGAAATAACCTCTCTCAGATAATGCCGCATAGTAAATAGGGCATGCATGGCCTTTTGACAGGATAAAACGGTCTCTGTCCTCCCAGTCGGGGTTGGCAGGATCTATTCTCATCTCATCGAAGAAGAGGACTGCCATAATGTCCGCTATTGACAGTGCCGGACCCGGATGTCCGTCCTTTCCTTTATAGACCATATCCACGGCTGTCATCCGAAGATGATCTGCCACCTGTTTCAGTTCTGCGCTGTTCATACGAAAACCTCCTTGAATTTTTATATATTTTATCAGTTACTATCAAACTCCCATAATACCCGGAAGCCAGGTGATAATTGCCGGAATGAAGGTCATTACCAGCAGTGTTGCCACTTCAATGCACAGGTAGGGAATAATCCGTTTACTGATCTTCCCTATACTGGTATTGGCTATACCCGAAGCGACAAACAGGTTCACTGCCATCGGCGGTGTGATCATACCGATGGAGGTATTGATAATAATGATGATACCTAAAGCGACTGGTGATAATCCCAGGGAAGCTGCAATGGGCAGCAGAATCGGGGTTACCAGCAGAATGATGGACTGTGTCTCCAGGAAACATCCCAAAAACAGCAGGATCACATTGATCATCAGCAGCAGTGCCACCTTATTGGTAAACAGGCCCAGTACGCTGGACGCGATAAAAGTGGGGATATTCTGGTTCGTCATAAACCAGGCAAAGGGTGCTGACATGCTGACCACAAACAATACCACCGCTGAACTCACGGTAGATTTACGGAAAATCTCGTAGATATCCTTTAATGTCAGTTCTTTATATACAAATACACTGATGATAAAAGCATACACACAGGCAACCGCCGCGGATTCCGTAGGTGTAAATAAACCGCCGTAAATGCCTCCCAGAATGATCACAGGCATAAAAATGGCGAGGAGTGCCTCTTTAAAAGAGTGAGCAAAGGCTTTTAAAGTAACCTTGCCATTCTCTGCGGCGTCGTATTTTTTACAGATCACAATATTGGTTGCAATCAGCACTGCCGCAAGCAAAAGCCCCGGAATGACACCTGCCATGAACATGGTTCCCACAGATACGGATGCTGTCACCGCATAGGTTACCATGGGAATACTGGGCGGAATGACAACTCCCAGTGTTCCGCCGGATGCTGCAACGGCTGCAGCCACATCTTCCGGGTACCCCTTCTGCTTCATCCTCGGAACTGTGATACCGCCGATGGCAGCGACTGTTGCCGGATTGGAACCGGAGATGGCACCAAAGAATGCGGAGGCCACGACTGTGATACAGGACAGACGCCCGGGTATTCTTCTCATCAGTATTTCAATAAAATCTATGAGCCGTTTGGAAATGCCTCCCTTTTCCATAATGTTTCCGGCCAGTATAAAGAAGGGAACAGCCATCAGAGTAAAATTATCCGCCTGGGTAAACATTCTCTGGGCAACTGCAGGGAGCAGATTCAGGTTCCCGCTGGCTACGATCGCCACGCACACGGCTATTCCCAGGCAGATGGCAATGGGGACTCCCAGAAACAGCATGACAAATAAAACTCCGAACAACATTCCTATAATCATTTTTTCTCTTCCTCCTTCTGCCCGATCTCTTCTGGTTTTTCTTTTCCCGTGACCTTCTCAAATGTATGCCATGCGTAGCAGAGAGCCATAAGGATCAATCCCAGAGGAATGGAGAGATACATGATCCACATAGGCCACCGAAGGCTCGGCGTCACCTGCCCGCTTGCCATCTGTTTCTGCAGAATGGTCACTCCATAATAGGAAGCGAAGATACTGAACGCAACCACCAGGACAGAGTCCAGCACATAAATGATTTTCAGCACTGTCCCGGAGCAGAACAACTCCAGGGCCTCCACGCAGAAATGTTCCCCATTGCATGCCGCAACACCGATTCCGAGAAAAATCACCCATATCATACAGTACCTTGCCAGCTCTTCTGCCCATGGGATCACAAACAAACCGGTGAAACGTGCCACTGTGGCAATAAATATAACTGCGCACATAATAACCATTAACACTACCAGAAGTATTTCTTCCGCTTTCTTTAGTCCGTTAAATAGCTTTTCCAAAATGTCCACTCCTTCTGTTTAGTTAGATGACTGAATTTTCTCTACCAGCTCCTTGTTCAGCTTCAGGCTGTCCAACTGGTCATAGACCGCATCCGCTGCACTCTTCCACACTTCTTTATCCACTTCTGTCACCGTAACGCCTGCTTCTTTCATGTTTTCAATTGCTTCTTTATTATAGCTGCTGCTGTATTCCCTCTGATAATCCTTTGCCTCCTCTGCTGCTTTGTCGAAAGCTTCCTTCTGTGCATCCGTAAACCCATCGTAGGTACTCTGGGCGATCATCAGCACACAGGGGGAATAGAAAATATCAATCATGGAAACGTATTTCTGCACTTCATACACCTTGGCGGATTCTATGATGGCAATGGGGTTTTCCTGTCCGTCCACGGTTCCCTGCTGAAGCGCTGTGAAGATCTCACTCCATGCCATTGGTGTTGCTGTGGCACCCAATGTCTGGTAGGTTGCCATATGTACGCTGTTTTCCATGGTACGGATCTTCATTCCTTTTAAGTCTTCCGGTGTTTTGATCTCCTTTTTGTCGTTGGTCACCTCACGGAAACCATTCTCCCAGAAGCCAACGCCCCTGATTCCCTGGCTCTCCAGCTGACCCAGAAGGGAAGTTCCGATTTCACCGTCCAATACTTCATAGGCATGTTGTTCATCTTCAAATAAGTAAGGGAGGTCCAGCACCGCAAAGTCAGAGACAAAGTTCGGTATGGGTCCTGTGGATATGAGGCACATCTCCTGTACTCCCATCCCCACATTTTCCATCATGTCTCTTTCATTTCCCAACTGGGAGTTTGGATAGATATCAAGTGTCATCTCACCGTCGCTGTACTCCTCCAACAGCTTCTGCATTTCCTGCAGACCTTTCACATAATGACCTTCGGGAGCTGTGGTGGTTCCCACCTTCAGGCGCAGTGTGGCGCTGTCCGCCCCAAGCATGGTGTCTTCACTTTTCGTCCCGCTGTCGGATGTACTTTTGGAGGACTGCGTCCCAGAGGCATCTGCGGTTCCTCCTCCGCCGTTATTTCCACATGCAGTCATAACGCCTGCCAATGTTACAGTCAGAATTGCTGCTAAGATCTTGTTTTTCATGTCCATTCTCCTTTTCTCTCATTTCATTTGTCGTTCGTTAAACATCTGATGTTTTATGTATATCATTTATCGACTGATTTGTCAATGAATTTTCCAAACTTTTTTCTATTATATGTGTATTTTGTTAAATATAAATAAATTACCCATGGAAATCTTATGCATAATATCTTATATCTAATATTTGACGTATGATGATTCTCCATGATAAGATAGTTACAACAACTAAACATTTTTGACTTTTGAGAATAATAATAGATTCGGAGGTGAATATTTGAGTAATTTATTTGAAGCAAGCAAACGGGAATCCGCTGTCGATCTGGTTGTAAACAGTATTAAACAGCTCTTAATGGAAAGGACCTTAAAACCAGGCGATAAACTTCCCAGTGAGTTGGAGATATCCGAAGAACTGCGGGTGAGCCGCGGGTCCGTCCGGGAGGCGATGAAGATTCTTTCTGCTTTCGGACTGGTGGATATCCGGGTGGGCAACGGTACTTATGTCTGTGAAACACCGGGAAATACCACTATGGATTCCCTTCTGTTCAGTTTCTTTATCTCCAATCCGCAGATTGATGACCTCTATGAGTTCCGACATATCTTTGAAAACGATATTCTTACTATGATTCTGGAACACTACGATGACAATGGAAAAGAGAGAAAAGCGCTCCGTGATAATCTGGAGCAGTTAGAGCGCCTGATGGCCAACAGCGCATCCGACAAAAAGCTGTCAGAAAATGACCTGGAATTCCACAGAATTTTAGGCCAGGCATCCAAAAATCTCCTGGCTGAACGGGTTTATAATTTTATCATAGACTTTATGGAACCCTCCATTGCTGCCACCCATAAGGGCCGCAGCGGAGAGATTGTCTATGAAATTCATCGCGATATTGTGGATTTGATCGAATCAAAAGACGCGGGCAGAATTGATGAAGCCATCACAAAATCCGTAGATACCTGGTCCATACTCCAGCCTTCCCTGAATCCATGGGGAGAATAAGGATTTCCGCCATTTGTTTGACGTATTATGTTTTTTTTGATAGAATAACTATAATTAACAACGATCGGGGTGGAATACATTATGAGTAATTTGTTTGAGGCCAGCAAGCGTGAATCTGCTGTAGATATTGTAGTGAACAGTATCAAGCAGTTATTGATGGAAAGGCGTCTGAAACCGGGGGATAAACTCCCCAATGAACTGGAAATTTCCGAAGGATTAGGTGTCAGCCGAGGTTCCGTAAGGGAAGCCATGAAAATCCTGTCAGCCTTCGGGCTGGTGGACATCCGGGTGGGTAACGGCACTTATGTCTGTGAAACACCGGGAAATGAGCTGATTGACTCTCTTCTGTTCAGCTTTTTCGTGTCCAATCCTGACATCTCCAATCTCTATGAATTCCGGAAAATATTCGAGACCGATATTCTTGAATTGATTCTGGAGCACTATGACGAGAATGCCGCAGAACGCAAAAAGCTTGCAGAAAACCTGGAAGAGTTAAAAGCGCTGATCGACAGCGGTGCTCCCCAGTCTAAAATAACAGAAAATGATCTGGATTTTCACCGCCTCTTAGGACTTGCCTGCCATAACCAGATTGCTGCCAGGATTTATGCTTTTGTCATGGATTTTATGCAGGCATCTATCACCAATACCCACAAGCATCAGAATGGGGAGTATGTGTACAATACCCATATGGCGGTTTATGAGGTCATTGAGAAAAGGGATCACACCAGGATTGATGAAGTTGTGGACAGGACGGTGGAGGTTTGGTTTAAACTTCAGGACGCCTGATCAAAAGAGCCATCCGGCTTAAAAGCGGACGGCTCTTTTGCTTTTCTCTCAATCCCTGGAAACCAACAAAACCCGTTTCTCAAACCCGCCCCGCAGCCGCCGTTTTTCTTCCCGGACTTCCTGCAGTTTTTCCACGGTATATCCCCTGGCTTCGCATATGGCATAGATGACCTCCAGGGCGTCGGCGAGCTCTTCCAGCTCCTTGCTCTCCTGGTATTCTGCAATCTCCTCATCCAGCTTCTTGTCAAGCTCTGTTATGTATGCGGCCGCGGACAAAATTTCTGTATAGGGTATTCCGCCTCCCTCTCTTATGATATCCCGAATTTTATCCCGCACCAGTTTATTAAAGATTTTCATTACTCACCTCCGTATAAACACACCGCCCACTCCGGACGGTTTTCATTTTCCGTAAATAACAAAAAAACCCTTGAAAATTCAAGGGTTTTCATCGAGCTGCCTAGCGGATTTGAACCGCCGACCTCCGCCTTACCAAGGCGACGCTCTACCAACTGAGCCAAGGCAGCATTCCTAGTGATGTGCTGTGTAACTCGTCATCACAATTAAGAATTCTAACAAAAGTTGTGTCAAATGTCAAGATATTTTTGAAAACTTTTTTATTTTTTTGTCGCAGCAGCCAGAACGGTGTAATATGCCCCTGTGCGGTGCCCGGTTTGTGCACCGCACAGGTCATATTGTCACTGCTGTTTATCAATGCAGCGCTTTATTTTTTGTTTCCGCTGCAGTAGCCTGCCTGGAAATCCATGATGTTTCTGAGCTTCTGTCCCTGCATGTACCGTTTCAGGTTCTCCGTGCAGATATTTACCACCTTATCCAGGGTTTCCGGAAGGTGATAGAAGCCTGACACATGGGGCGTGATAAATACATTGGGATAATCCCACAGTCTGTGGTCAGCCGGAAGCGGCTCGGGCTTTGTCACATCCAGGGCCACGCCTGCCAGACGGCCCTCATCCAGCACATCGCAGAGGTCCTCTGTACAGACCGCATCGCCGCGGCCGCCGTTCAAAAAGAAGGCACCCGGCTTCATGAGATGGAACAGTTCCTTGTCAAACAGGCCCCTCGTCTCCGGTGTACTGGGCAGGAAGGAGACCACCACATCGGCATGAGGCAGCAGTTCTCTGCAGTCCTTCATCAGATGCGGCTCATCAATGTACTCCGGGCAGTTTCCCGGACTTTTCTTCACACCAATGACATAAGCGCCCAGGGCATGGGCCATCTTGGCAAAGTGGCGGCCGATATCCCCCATTCCGAAGATCAGCACTGTAGAGTCCGCAATGGAAGTCACGGTTCCGTGTTCGTCCCAGATATGCTTATTCTGACTGTCACGGTAGAGATGCAGTTTCTTCTGCATGGCTAACAGCATGGCAAACATATGCTCGGAAACAGTCTTTCCGTAGGCTCCGTTTGCTGTTGTGACAACTGTATTTTCATCCAGAATGCCCTGGCCTGTATAAGCGTCAGCTCCGGCAGAGTTTAACTGCAGCCACTGTAGTTTTTTGGAAGCTCTGATTTTATCTGCCGGGACATTTCCCAGAATGATATCCGCCTCCTGCACCTGTTCCCTGCTCACTTCCCTGATCGAGGAATATACAAAATGATTCCCCGGTGCCGCCTCCTCCAGAAGCTCTCTATGTTCTTCTCTCACAGGTATCACTACCAGAATTGTTTTTTCCCTCATGTTGCTACCTCCCGTTCTTTCTGCTGTAACACTTTAATGTTTTAATTATTACTATTTTAACAGGGCAAAGGATTTTCGTCAATCAAATGGAGTGTGGTAGTGCCGATTCTGTGATTTTCCACAGAGTGGACCAAGACCCGCACGCCTGAAAATTCACATTCAAATCTCTCGCCGTTTTTCGGCACCCTTCCTATGATGCTGCAGATAAATCCGTTGAATGTGTCATACGTGTCTGTGGGAAGATGAACACCCAGCGCCTCCGCCACATCGTCCAGCGGGGCACAGCCCTGTACCTTCCACTCCTTGTCACTGATCTTCTCGATTTCCCTGGGGCGCAGCGCTTCCTCCTCCTCGCACAGCTCCCCTACCAGGGCCTCCATCAGGTCATGAAGCGTGATGATGCCGGAGACACCGCCGTATTCGTCCACCAGCACGGCAAAATATGTCCTGTTCTTCTTCATATTGGAAAAAAGCACATCCGCCTTCATGCCGTCCGGCACAAACCAGGCCTTATCCACAGCCTGCGCCATGACAGCCTCACGCGATCTGTCCTCCATGCGGAAATAATCTCTGGTATCCAAAATACCCACAATATCGTCACAGCTCTCACCGCACACAGGATAAAAGGAATGGCGGGTACGTCTTATCATATCCTCCCACTCTGCCATATCATCTTCCAGATACAGCGCATCCACATCAATACGGTGGGTACAGATCTGTTCCGCATCCATATCGTCAAAATCAAATATATTCTGTATCATCTCATTTTCCCGGGCATCAATGGTTCCCTGGGCATTTCCCTCCATGAGAAGCATACGGATCTCCTCCTCAGAAACCTTCTCCTCCTCTTCCTCCGGGTTAATACCCATCAGCTTCAGGATCAGGTTCGTGGATACTGTCAAGAGAAATACCAGCGGCGCAAATGCCCTGGACACTCCATAAAGCATGCCCGACATGGACAGCGCCATGGAATCCGCCTTTTTCATGGCAATACGCTTTGGAACCAGCTCTCCGAATACCAGGTTAAAATAAGCCAGTATCAGTGTGATCAAAAATACGGCAATGGATTTCAGCACGGATTCCGGAATGGCCACCCCTGCTGCCGTCAGCCACCCCACCAGGGGTCCGGCAAAGTTTTCCGCTGCAAACGCACTTCCCAGCAGTCCTGCCAGCGTGATGGCAACCTGAATGGTGGCTAAAAACCTGGCGGGCTGTTCCGTCAGGGCAGACAGCTTCACAGCCCTCTTATCCCCATCCGCAGTCAGCTTGCGCAGCCGTGTCTCATTCATAGAGATCACCGCGATCTCCGCACTGGCAAAAGTCGCATTTAAAAATATCAAAACAACCTGTAAAAGTAAAGCTCCTATCATTATCCTATACCTCCTGAAATCGTATTATGGAATCTTTCTCCCCATCTGTATGGGAAGTATGAAAAAACACAAAAAGGCACAGCCTGTATCCGGATCTCTCCGTATACAGACCACGCCTTATCTATCCATAATACGACATGGGGCAGCTAATCTGCTAAATGCACTATCACTATCGTCGCTATCCTCCATGTGCGCAATCACATCCTTTCCTCTTATTGTGTATTAAGATACCACTAAAACGCGCACCTGTCAATGCTGTTCTTTTGTGACTGTTCACTCTAAGAATTCCCTGATCTTCCCCCGGATTCTCTGCAGGGCATTGTCAATGGACTTGGGGCTTTTCCCCATAGCCTCCGCAATCTGGGTGTAGGTCATACCTTCCAGATAAGAGTCCAGCACCCGGGTTTCAAAACGGCTCAGATGCTGCCGGATCTTCTCCTGCATGACATTTACGTTCTCCCTGTCAATGACAATGGCCTCAGGGTCCTGCTGCTCAAAGGCCAGACTGTCAAGAATGGGACTTTCCTCCTCGCTGAGGGAAATGTAGGAGTTCAGCGGCTTATTTTTAAGCCTTCCCGACATTTCTATGGCCTTATAGATCTGCCGCTCCACACACAGGTTGGCAAAGGTGGCAAAGGTGGCGCTTTTCCCCGGCTGGTAATCTCTCAAAGCCCTGAACAGGCCAATCATGCCCTCCTGGATCAGATCCTCCCGCTCGCCGCCCACAATGAACATGGCATGGGCCTTTTTCAGTACCATCCCCTTGTATTTCTCCATGAGATAGTCCTCCAGCTCCTGCTCACCGTCCCTCAGCCGCTCAATCAATTCTTCGTCCGTAAACTGTTCGTAATTATCCATATTTTATCCCAAAAGCCGCTGTCTCACAATTTCATAAGCCAAAACTCCCGCAGCCACGGAAGCATTCAGGGAATCAATATCACCTTTCATGGGTATGGATGCCACAAAGTCGCATTTCTCCTTAACCATGCGGGATACGCCTTCCCCTTCATTTCCAATCACAAGACCGATCGGCCCTTTCAAATCAAGCTGGTACATGCTGGTGCCGCCCATATCTGCGCAGACAAACCACAGTCCTTCTTTTTTCAGCTCCTCTATGGTCCTGGCAATGTTGGTCACTCTCGCCACAGGCGTGTAATTCAGGGCTCCCGCTGAGGTGCGGGCAACGGTGGCGGTAAGGCCCACTGCTCTGTTTTTCGGTATGATCACTCCGTGGGCGCCTGCCAGATTGGCAGTACGGATGATTGCTCCCAGGTTGTGGGGATCTTCGATGTTGTCAAGGAGCACCACAAAGGGAGCCTCTCCCTTTTCCCTGGCCTTATTCAGAATATCATCCACTTCCGCGTAGTCATAGGCCGCTGTCACGGCAATGACTCCCTGGTGTTTTCCGGTCTCTGACATCTGGTCCAGACGCTCCTTTTTCACGAACCGCACCATGGTATCGTGCTTTTTCGCCTCTCTCAAAATTGTGCGGACAGGACCGTCCTCACATCGCTCCAGCACAAACAGCTTGTCCACCACGCGGCCTGAACGGAATGCCTCCAGCACTGCATTGCGGCCCTCTACTTTACTCTCCTGGAATTTCTCTTCCATCTGCTTCTCCTTCTTCCAAACCTGTTTTTATCAGCTCCAGCATTCTGTCCCACTGCTCCGTAAGATACAGATATCCCATCAGTGCCTCAAAACCGGTTGCTCTTCTGTAATCTGACATACTGGCATTTTTCGCCATGGTATAAGATTTCGCATTTCTGCCGCGCTTGAATACGGCTGCCTCCTCCTCTGTGAGATGCGGTTTCAGCTTCTCGATCATGGAGGACTGGGCAGAGGCCTTTACAAGCCTGCTTGCCCGGTTGTGCAGTTTATTCACCTGTGTATTGCCCTTTTCCACCAGTATGGTGCGGATCACCAGCTCGTAGATAGCGTCCCCGATATAAGCCAGGGTCAGGGGAGAATACGTTCTGATATCCGTATCCTCCAGACAGAACATGTCTTTTAACTTTCTTAAGCTCTCTTCCATTGTACACCTTCTCTTGTATCCTTCAGGATGATGCCCATGGAGGCAAGCTGGTCACGAATCTCATCTGCCCGCGCGAAATCTTTTGCTTTTCTGGCTGCCTGGCGCTCCTCGATCAGGCCTTCCACTACAGAGTCCAGCACTTCTTCTTTTTTATTCACGATCAGGCCAAGTACATCGCACAGGCCTGTGATCTTGTCAAAGAGAAGTTTTACAAATGCTTTTGTGCTGCCGCTTCCCGCCTGGGTGTTGGTGAATTTTACAAGCTCAAAAACAGCCGCAATGGCATCTGCTGTATTGAAGTCATCTTCCATGGACTCCTCATATTTCTTCACAAGGCCTTCGATTTCCGGAAGCTGCGCCTTTTCCGCCTCCGTAAGCTCTTCATCCCGGGCATTTTCAAGCAGATGCTTTAACTGGTCCACGCAGGTCACAATACGGTCCAGCGCATTCTTGGAAGCCTCCATCAGCTCGGCGCTGAAGTTTAAAGGACTTCTGTAATGGGCATTCAGCATGAAAAAGCGCAGTACCTGCAGGTCATATTTCTCGCCGATCTCACGGACTGTGAAGAAATTGCCCAGAGATTTTGACATCTTTCTGTTATCAATGTTCAGAAATGCATTGTGCATCCAGTATTTTGCAAAGATTTTGCCGTTGCAGCACTCAGACTGGGCAATTTCATTCTCGTGGTGCGGGAATACCAGGTCCTCACCGCCTGCGTGGATATCAATCTCCTCGCCCAGATATTTTTTAGACATGACAGAGCACTCAATGTGCCAGCCCGGCCTTCCCTCACTCCAGGGTGATACCCAGTAAGGCTCCCCTTCTTTTTTCGGCTTCCAGAGAACAAAGTCAAGGGGATCTTCCTTCTGGTCCTCCCCTGATACCTGGATAGAACGGAATCCTGACTGCAGGTCATCCAGATTCTTGTGGGAGAGTTTTCCATACTCGCTGAAATTCTTTACCCGGAAGTAGACAGTGCCGTTCACCGCATAGGCAAATCCTTTGTCAATGAGCGTCTGGATCATGTCGATCATGCCGTCTATCTCCTGGGTTGCCAGGGGATGTGTGGTGGCAGGCTTTACATTCATATCAGCCATATCCTTTTTGCACTCTTTGATGTAGCGCTCGGAGATCTCTTCCGCAGGTACACCCTCCTCGATGGCTTTTGCAATGATCTTGTCATCCACATCCGTGAAATTGGATACATAGTTTACTTCATATCCCTTGTACTCCATATATCTTCTCACTGTGTCAAAGACGATCATGGGTCTGGCATTTCCGATGTGGATAAAATTGTATACGGTAGGGCCGCACACATACATTTTTACTTTTCCTTCCTCCAGGGGAACGAAGTCTTCTTTTCTCTTTGTCAGGGTATTGTAAATCTTCATGTCTCTACTCCTTTTCTTCTATTAATTCCTGAAGTTCGTATTCCAGCTTCTGCAGCTTTGACTTCAGGTGTTCATTCTCACTCTGCAGTTTTCTGATATCCTCCAGTACCGGGTCAGGCAGATGAACCTGGTCCATATCACTTCTTGGCACTTTCTGGTTCTCCCGCTTCACAATACGGCCCGGAACACCGACTACGGTACAGTTGGGAGGAATCTCCTCCAGCACTACGCTTCCCGCACCGATTTTGGAATTTTCCCCAATGGTGAAGGAGCCCAGTATTTTCGCCCCGGCACTTACCATCACATTGTCCTTCAGGGTGGGATGGCGCTTGCCGGTCTCTTTGCCGGTACCGCCCAGGGTCACGCCCTGGTAAAGCGTCACATTGTTGCCTATGACTGTTGTCTCACCGATGATAACACCGGTGCCGTGGTCAATAAACAGTCCCTTTCCTATTTTTGCCCCGGGATGGATTTCAATACCTGTTTTTCTGGCTGCCCTCTGGGAAATCCATCTGGCAAGGAAATAGTGGCCTTTTTCATAGAGCTTATGCGCCCTTCTATACTGGATCATGACCCGGAAACTGGGATACAGAAGGACTTCCAGCGGCGTTTTGATGGCCGGGTCCCTTTCCCGGATAACCTGAAATTCTTCTTTTATATGTTTGACAAATCCCATGGTTTATTTCCTTTCTATGGTAAATATGGAATAAAAAACGCCTCTATATGGCTGTTGCTGCCATATAGAGACGAAGAAATCACTCCGCGGTTCCACTCTATTTGAGGACATCAGTCCCCCGCTCACACCTTTAACGCAGGTACACGGACCTTCCCGTATGACAGGCAGGTCAGCTCCCGGATGCACTTTCACCTTTTCCTTTTTGGGCAGCTCTCAGCCGGTGACTGTCCTTCTCTGTAAAAATTCCCAGGTTACTCTTTCCGTTCACAGCTTTTTCCATATCTTTCTCTAGTTTATGCATAAATGGACTGTTTGTCAATGGATTTTTTCACTTTACGTTTTCTCTTGCCATCAGCAGACTGGTAAAGGAATCTGCCGGCATAGGTCTTGCATAGTAATAGCCCTGTCCGTATTCACATCCCACAGAGCGCAGAAAATCTCCCTGTTCCTTCGTCTCGATACCCTCTGCAATGGTGCGCATGCCCAGTTTTTTTGCCATGCGTACCAGGGAGGCCAGGATCTCAGGGCCTCTGCCGGAGATCCCCTGGTCTTCCAAGAATTTCATGTCCATTTTCAGGATATCCACAGGCACATCCTTCAGCATGTTCAGAGAGGAATATCCGCTTCCGAAATCATCCATCAGCACCTGGAACCCATAGTTCTGCAGTTCCTTCATGGCTGCCAGAAGCTGCTGGGGATTGTCCGTATAGGCACTCTCCGTGATCTCCAGCCGCATCATCTGCGGCTCCAGCCGGTACCTTTCTGTCAGGTCTATGATGCTTCTGCAGAGATTGGGATCATAGAACTCCAGCCTGGATACATTTACAGACACCGGAATGTTTCTTAAGCCGCGGCGCCTGAGCTCCATCATATTCCTGCAGACTTCCTCCCTGATGTAGGCGTCCAGCTTGATGATAAAGCCATTATGCTCAAAAAACGGAATGAAAAATCCGGGCGACACCATACCCTTTTCCGGATGGTTCCACCGCACCAACGCCTCAGCGCTCACCACATCTCCTGTGTTCAGGTCCACAACCGGCTGGTAATAAACCTCAAACTGTCTCTGGAGAAGTGCCTCCTCCATGGAGTTGGTAAGCTGCTGCTCACTTAAAACGACCTGATGGAGCTCGTCATTGTACACTGCGTAAGCGCGGTTTGAATTTCCCTTGACTGTACGCAGGGCCAGGTTTGCCCTGTCACACATGAGATCCACGGACATGCCCCTGTCCTCAATGGTGTAAACCCCGTAATAGAGATTGATCTTCTGCTCTATCTTCACAGACGCCAGGCTTTTCTCCATCTGGTCCCGCACCTGCTGCAGCTCCTCTGTCCCTGCCGGAAGGCATACGGCAAAATGGTCTGCCTCCAGTCTTCCGTAGGTCCCCTTACTTTTCAGGCATTTCTGAAGCCCCTCGGCAATCAGAAGCAGTATCCTGTCTCCCATAAAATTGCCGTAAAGCTCGTTGATCACCTTAAAGCGCTCAATATCAAACTGCACCATATTGTAGGTCCCCTCAGGATTCTGTCTCAGGAAATCCGCGGTCTTCCGACAGAAAGTGGAGCGGTTATAAAGGCCTGTGAGGGCATCATGATCCAGCAGGTACCTGAGCTCCTCATTCTTCTGCTCAATGAGAAGTTCATTCTCCCTGCTCTCCGTCACGTCGATATTCACGATGCGGAAGACAGGTACCCCGTCCTCCACCTTGTATTTCAGGGCATTCAGACTGAACCACCGAAGGCTTTTGTCCTTTCTTCTCACCTGATGGACCAGGGAGATCCTGTCATTACTGTCCTTGTTTTCCCGCAGCCGGTTAAGAATATATTCTGTATCGCCGCCAACCCACAGAGCAGTCAGATCACTGCTGAATTTCTCCTGGAACTCCTCCCTGTCATAGCCGAACTGCCGGCAGAATCCGTCATTAAAATACTCCACCTGCACCTTATCCGTCACCTTCCAGACACCAATGCCGCCCGGGACAGAGTCGATCAGGGAGTTCAATTCATTCCTGGTCTCAAAAAGGGCATTTTCCAGCCGTTTCCGCTCCAGAATATGCTTAACCACAATATTTTCTACACGCTTTTTTACCACCATGGCCCGGTACGGCTTGTTGATAAAATCGTCCGCCCCAAGCAGCAGGGCCCGCTCCTCCGAATTTTCCTTCTCTGAGGTTGCCATGATGACCGGAATACCCGAAAGTGTCTCCTCCTCCTTCATGGTTTTCAGGACCTCGAACCCGTCCATGCGCGGCATGACAATATCCAACAGGACAACATCCACCGGCTGGCTGCGAAGGATCTCCATGGCTTCCACTCCGTCTGCAGCCTGAAGAATGCTGTACTCGTCATCAAAGATATTCTCCAAGAGCGCTCTGTTCAATTCTACGTCATCTGCAATCAGCATGGTCTTTTCTCTCTGCATCTGTTTATAACCCTTCCTCGTTTTTCTCCTGTCTGTTCTCAAAAGCTTTTGGTGCCCTGCAGAATCTTTCTATCATATCCTGCATCTTCTCTGCAGTCCTCACTATCTTTTATTATAGCTCACAGTACGCCTGCAAACAAGATTTTTCCGGACAAAAACGGGTACAAAATCCTGCGATTCTGCACCCGTTTCTTACAAGAGGCTGATTTTTGTATTTTTATTTTCAAGGAAGGCTGTTCAAATCACAAAACTTAGCAGATGCCCTGAGCGAGCATTGCTTCTGCAACTTTTTCAAATCCGGCTGCGTTGGCACCGACTACATAGTTGCCCTCGTGGCCGTATTTCTTAGCTGCATCTACCATGTTGTGGCAGATGTTAACCATGATGCCCTGTAATTTTGCATCCACTTCTTCAAAGCTCCAGCTCAGACGCTCGCTGTTCTGGGACATCTCAAGTGCGGATGTGGCAACACCGCCTGCATTGGCAGCTTTGCCCGGTGCGAAGATAATGCCGTTCTCCTGCAGATATTCGGTAGCTTCCAGTGTGGTAGGCATGTTGGCGCCCTCGCATACTGCAAAGCATCCGTTAGCTGCCAACTGTTTTGCATCCTCAAGCTGCAGCTCGTTCTGTGTCGCGCAAGGAAGGGCAACATCCACTTTTACGCTCCACACACCTTTGCCCTCGTGGTATTCTGCATTCGGTCTGTAGTTCTTGTACTCCGTCAGACGGGCACGTTTTACTTCTTTGATCTCTTTTAACGCTGCCAGGTCAATGCCTTCGGGATCATAGATCCAGCCTGCGGAGTCGGAGCAGGTCACCGGTTTTGCACCTAACTGGTATGCTTTTTCAATAGCGTAAATGGCAACATTTCCTGCGCCGGATACGGCAACGGTCTTGCCGGCCAGCTCTTTGCCGTTTAATTTCAGCAGCTCTTCTGTCAGGTATAACAGACCGTATCCCGTAGCCTGTGTTCTCACCAGGGAACCGCCGTATGTGAGGCCCTTTCCTGTGAGAACGCCTTCGTAAGCGTTGCGGATTCTCTTATACTGGCCGAACATATAGCCGATTTCTCTTGCGCCTACACCGATATCACCTGCAGGTACGTCAGTGTCTGCACCGATGTGTCTGTACAGCTCTGTCATGAAGCTCTGGCAGAATGCCATAACCTCTCTGTCTGATTTTCCTTTCGGATCAAAATCAGAACCGCCTTTGCCGCCGCCGATGGGAAGTCCGGTGAGTGAGTTTTTGAAAATCTGCTCAAATCCCAGGAACTTGATGATTCCCAGATATACGGACGGATGGAAACGGAGACCACCCTTGTACGGTCCGATGGCACTGTTGAACTGTACGCGGTAACCTTTGTTCACCTGCACATTGCCGTTGTCATCTACCCACGGTACGCGGAACATGATCACGCGCTCCGGCTCAACCAGACGCTCCAGCAGTGCTTCTCTGCGGTACTTTTCTTCGTTTGCTTCAACAACAGGTTTCAGGGACTCCAGGACCTCTCTGACAGCCTGATGGAATTCCGGTTCACCTGGATTTTTCTTAACTACTGATTCAATTACCTCATCTACGTATGACATGACGATCCTCCTATAGTGATATGTGTAAAACTTATGTAGGTTATTATAAAACCTGTTGCCAGATTTTGCAAGTTTTATTTTTAGTTCCTGCAGATTTTTTCATAAATTTTACTTTTTCCGGACTTTTCTAAAGAAAAGTGAATCTTTCTTTCGTGAAAGTGTCATATACTTCTTCTATTTAAAGTGATTTATTTGTAGCGTATTGACAATACAAAACAAATGTCAGATTCTGGTCGTCCACTCTGAGCAGTCCCATACCTTGGAAACCAGGCCGTCATAGAACTCAGGCTCGTGGCATACCATGAGGATCGTCCCTTTATATTCCTTTAGGGCGCGCTTTAATTCTGCCTTGGCATCCGCGTCCAGATGGTTGGTAGGCTCATCCAGAAGCAGCAGGTTGGTCTCCCTGTTCAAAATCTTGCAGAGGCGGACTTTGGCCTGCTCCCCGCCGCTCAGTACCCGCACCAGGCTCTCGATATGCTTGGTAGTCAGACCGCATTTTGCCAGGGCTGCTCTCACCTCATACTGGGTATAGGCAGGGAACTCCTCCCAGATTTCCTCAATGCAGGTACGTTTATTTCCCTGGGGCATCTCCTGCTCAAAATAGCCGATCTCCAGATAATCACCCAGATGTACTTTGCCGGACAGCGCGGGGATCAGGCCCAGAATGCTCTTAAGAAGTGTGGTCTTGCCGATGCCGTTGGCACCCACAAGGGCAATCTTCTCTCCCCTCTCCACCGTGAGAGTCAAAGGCTTTGACAGCGGCTCTTCGTAGCCGATCACCAGCTCTTTTGTCTCCACCACAAAACGGCTGGGTGTCCTGGCTGTCAGAAAATGAAATTCCGGCTTCGGCTTTTCCTTTGCCAGCTCAATGACATCCATCTTATCCAGCTTCTTCTGCCTGGACATGGCCATGTTTCTGGTAGCCACACGGGCTTTATTGCGGGCAACAAAATCCTTCAGCTCACTGATCTCCTGCTGCTGCCTTTGGTATGCCGCCTCAAGCTGGGCCTTCTTCACTGCGTAGACCTCCTGGAAGTGGTCATAATCCCCCACATACCGGTTAAGCTGCTGATTGTCCATATGATAGATAAGGTTCACCACCTGATTCAAAAAGGGGATGTCATGGGAAATGAGGATGAACGCATTCTCATATTCCTGGAGATACCGTTTCAGCCATTCAATGTGCACCTCGTCCAGATAGTTGGTTGGCTCATCCAACAGCAGAATGTCCGGTTTTTCCAGCAGCAGCTTGCCCAGAAGCACCTTGGTCCTCTGTCCGCCGCTCAAATCCGTCACATCCTTGTCCAGCCCGATGTCTGAAAGTCCCAGTGCCCTTCCCACTTCCTCCACCTTGGAATCTATGATATAAAAATCGTGCATGGTGAGCATATCCTGGATGGTGCCCAGTTCCTCCATCATTTGGTTCAGCTCCTCCTCAGAGGCGTCCCCCATACGGTCGCAGATGGAATTCATATTCTCCTCCATCTCAAAAAGCCAGGCAAATGCGGATTTCAGCACATCACGGATGGTCATGCCTTTTTCCAGCACTGTGTGCTGGTCCAGATAGCCAACCCGGACATTCTTCGCCCACTCGATCTTACCCTCATCGGGCATCAGTTTGTTGGTGATGATATTCATGAAAGTGGATTTTCCCTCCCCATTGGCACCCACAAGGCCAATATGCTCGCCTTTTAAAAGGCGGAAAGATACGTCCTGAAAAATAGCCCTGTCACCGAAGCCGTGGGACAGATGTTCTACGTTTAAAATACTCATGTTTCCTGATCCTCTCCTGTTGTTTATTACTGCCGCTGGCAGCATCCGCCGCAGCCGCCGCCTGTGCGGTCATCCGGCATCAAATCCCTTGCGTCAGTCAGCGCGCAGATGGCCTGGGCGGAAATTCCCTCGCCGGCTCCCGTGAAGCCGAGTCCCTCCTCTGTGGTCGCTTTTATATTGACCTGGTTTGTCTCCAGATGCAGGACCTCCGCGATGTTCTCTGTCATTTTATCTATATGGGGCAGCATCTTGGGCTTCTGCGCAATGATGGTGGCATCGATATTATTGATCACATACATGTTTTCCTCCAGAAGCTTCCCCACATGCGCCAGAAGTTTCATACTGGATTCCCCCTCGTATTTTGGGTCCGTATCCGGAAAATGCCTGCCGATATCATGAAGGGCCGCAGCGCCCAAAAGTGCGTCCATAACGGCATGCAGCAGCACATCCGCGTCGGAATGCCCCAGAAGTCCCTTCTCCCAGGGAATCTTCACGCCTCCAAGTATCAAATCCCTTCCCTCTACCAGTTTGTGTACATCATATCCCATACCTACACGTATCATAGTGGTTCTCCTTTCCCGCCGTCGTTTTATCTGTTCTGCGGACAGACTGCCCGCATGCTCGATTTGTAACTATCCGGCCCTGCGCTTGTCTGCGCAGATTTCGGCCATACGCAAAGTATAACAGATAAGCTGTCTGCATGACAAGGCCGTTCTGTACATGGCCAAAAAGAGGCAGAATACCGCTTTTTTGGATATTCTGCCTCTTTTCCTCATTCTGTTCTATGAAATGTCTGTTTCTTGCTGTTCAGCCCTCTGTAGTCTGTGTGCATGCTCCGAACGCCTACTCTATTCCTGTCACTTCATAGCCTGCATCCGCAACCGCTTTTTTCAGTGCGTCCCTGGATACGCCTTCGCCTGCTTCCACATACGCGGCTTTGTCCTCCAGGCTTACCTCTGTCTTAGTCACACCCTCCACTGCGTTCAGGGCTTTTGTCACTGCTGCCTGGCAGTGCGGGCACATCATTCCTTCGATTTTCATGGTGATCATATTGGTTTCCTCCTTATTTTCCGGCAGTGTTCTGCCTTTATTTGCTGTGTTGACGGTTTCTGTCTGTTCTTTTTTGACGGGTTTCTTCAGTACATGGAAGAAGCGGAGCCGCAGGGCATTGGTCACAACGAAAAAGCTGCTGAGACTCATAGCCGCCGCGCCGAACATGGGACTTAGCTTTAACCCAAACATGGGATAGAGAAGTCCTGCCGCCAGCGGGATTCCGCAGGCGTTATAGAAAAATGCCCAGAACAGATTCTGTTTAATATTGCGAATCACCGCTTTACTAAGGCCCACGGCGGTCACCACATCCAGAAGATC
The DNA here is from genome assembly GCF_040095955.1 of Blautia caccae. Taxonomy (NCBI): domain Bacteria; kingdom Bacillati; phylum Bacillota; class Clostridia; order Lachnospirales; family Lachnospiraceae; genus Blautia; species Blautia caccae. The sequence continues at coordinate 310,799 of NZ_JBBMFP010000004.1, forward strand.
ACTCTTCATCAGCACAATATCTGCGCTCTCAATGGCTACGTCCGTACCTGCGCCGATGGCGATTCCCACATCAGCTCTGGCAAGCGCGGGGGCATCGTTGATTCCGTCGCCTACCATGGCCACTGTCCTTCCGCCCTCCTGAAGCCTTGCCACTTCCCGTTCCTTGTCCTGAGGCAGTACCTCGGCAATGACGGTATCTATATCCAGCTGCCGTTTGATGGCCTCTGCAGTCCTTTTATTGTCCCCTGTGAGCATGATGACCTCTATGCCCAGCTTCTTCATCTCCCGGATGGCCTGGGCGCTTGTCTCCTTCACCACATCGGCGGCGGCGATGATGCCCAGGATCTCCTTTTCGTCAAAGAACAGAAGCGGTGTCTTGCCCTCCTCTGCCAGGCGTTCCATGTCACGCGCCTGCGTCTCTGTGGCAAGTCCCTTTTCCCCGGCGAACTTTTCATTACCTGCAAAGTACAGTTTTCCGCCTATCTCTGCCTGCACGCCCCGGCCTGATATGGCAAGGAAATTCTCCGCTCTGGCAGCTTTTATCCCTTGTGCTCCGGCTCTTTCAAGGATCGCCTCTGCCAGGGGATGTTCACTTTTTTCTTCCAGGGCAGCCGCCACTTGAAGGAGCTCCTCTTCTGTCCGTTTATTTGGAAGGATATCGGTCACCTGGGGTTTGCCCTGGGTGATGGTGCCTGTTTTATCCAGCACCACGCTCTTTATATTGTGGGTGATCTCCAGTGCCTCCCCGGATTTGATAAGGATTCCGTTTTCCGCGCCTTTTCCCGTTCCCACCATGATGGCAACCGGTGTCGCCAGTCCCAGTGCGCAGGGACAGGAGATGACCAGCACGGCAATGGCGCAGGAGAGCGCAAATTCAAAGGTGGCCCCCGCAATGATCCAGGCAGCCGCTGTGATCAGCGCGATTCCCATGACCACCGGCACAAAAATACCTGCTATCTTATCCGCGATCTTGGCAATGGGTGCTTTACTGGAACTGGCCTCCTCCACCAGGCGGATGATCTGGGAAAAGGTGGTGTCATCCCCTACCTTTGTTCCCCGGAAACGGATAAATCCCGCCTTGTTCATGGTCGCTGCGATCACGGTATCTCCCACGTTCTTCTCCACGGGAATGCTCTCCCCTGTGATGGCGGCCTCATCCACGCTGGTGCTGCCCTCGATTATAATGCCGTCAGCGGGAATGCTGCTGCCCGGTTTTACGATAAAGATATCGCCGGCCACAGCCTCCTCAGCCGGAATCTCTATCTGACGGCCGTCACGTTCCACAACAGCCGTTTTTGGTGCCATATCCATCAGTTTCCGGATCGCCTCGCTGGTCTTTCCTTTGGAACGGGCCTCCAGGTATTTTCCCACATTGATAAATGCCAGGATCATCACGGCAGACTCAAAATAAAGGTCATGCCTGTACTGGTTCACCAAAGCGGTATCCTGCACGCCCAGGCCGTAGCCTATGCGGTATATGGCAAAGATGCCGTAAACCAAAGACGCGGTTGAGCCGATGGCGATCAGGGTATCCATATTGGGCGCCCCGTGCATTAAGGTGGAAAAGCCCTTTGTGTAATAAGCCCGGTTCACATATGCCACCGGAAGACATAAAAGGAACTGGGTCATGGCAAATCCCACCGCATTCTCAGGCCCGCTTAAGAATCCCGGCAGCGGCAGCCCTGCCATATGCCCCATGGAGACATACATAAGCGGGATCAGGAACAGGAAGGAAAGAATCATCCGGTTCTTCATCTCATGCATATGTTTTTCCACCGGTGACTCTCCCGGCTCAGCGGCATCTGCCCGGGATGTCTTTGTTTCGGAGACGTTTTGGGTCTTTTCTGCTGCCTTGTGATCTCCTGCGGCAGCGGCGCCGTAACCCGCGTGTTCCACCGCATTTTCTATATCCTGCACAGACAGGGCGGACTCATCGAAATCCACCTGCATGCTGTTTGTCAGCAGGTTTACGCTGACATCCTTCGTGCCGGGCAGCTTTCTGACACATTTCTCTACCCGGGACGAGCAGGCGGAACAGGTCATGCCTGTCACGTCAAATTTCTGTTTCATAATATTTCGCTCCCTTCCGCGTGCTCCCGTTACACTGCTGTACGGATTCCGACACGGCAGACCATGGCCTGCACGGAAACCACAGCGGTATATGGGTTATTTTAATATTTTACCCAGCATAGTCACCAGTTCATCCACCTTTTCTTCTCTTTCCTCATCAGTGTCTGCATTTCGAATACAGTTTTTCAGATGGGCTGTGAGGATCTCCTTGTTCGCTTTGTTCAGAATGGCTTCTGTTGCCATGAGCTGCTGGGAAATATCAATACAGTACCTGTCTTCCTCCACCATCTTCAGAATCCCGTCTATCTGCCCCCGGGCTGTTTTCAGAAGACGGCTGATCTTCGCTTTATCTGCCTGCATTTGCACAGCTCCTTTCCCTATGTGGAATTCCATTTTACCACTACACCCCTGGGGGGTGTTATCTCTTTCAAAAATACAATAACAAAAAACGGAGCAAAAGTCAACACTTTTACTCCATTTTCTTTCCTACGGCAGTATTTTATTTTAATGTTACTGTTCCCACGCTGCTGCCTCGTCACCATTTATTTCTTACTTTTTCCGCAAATCCCAGCATGTGATGGATTTTCAGCTCTGTACCGTCATCCAGAACTGCTGTACCGTCGAAATGGCCGAACACCTGATGCTGGTCACTTAAGATAATTCCTGCCGAGGTATATGCCCTGCGGTCCAGGACCGGCGTGAAGGTCAGATCCAGCCTGTCATCTGAGGAGGTAAAGTACCAGGGTTTCAGATACTGCTCCCTGCCCTCCTTCTCCCCCGGAATATGGAACCTGACCTGTTCTAGCTTATGGGCGTGACCGTCATAGAACAGCATGTTTTCAGACGCTGCGGAGGTATCACCAAAACCATACCCCAGATTAAAGCCGAACACTTTACCGTCGATCCATCCATGCATGGCACTCCAGTACCAGGTGTTGCTGTAGGTCCAGACACCGCGTCCCCAGTCCAGAAGTCCGAAACTGTCCTCCGGGTTCAGGTAATGGCGGCGGCCTTTGTATTCCACTACGCCTCTGGCCCGCATGCCGATGATCTTCTGGTTGTAGTAGAACGCCTTCTCCTTCTCAAAAGGAGTGGCGATCACCATGCTGTCCTCCGGCTCCTTATCCAGGATGATTTTCATTCTGATCGGCTCATGGTCCTCAAAGTTCTTCATCCAGGCCCTCAAAACACGTCTGCCTTTCTCGACACGGAAGGAGAAATAACACTTTTTGTCGTGATATTTTGTCTCCCCGTATCCCGAATCCGGCGGCAGATTGGTCTTTCCCATAGGGAAAACCGTCATAGGGCTCACGGTCCGTTCTGTCCGGGCATCAAAGTCCAGAAAAGAAATGCTCATAAGCCCCATATAACTGTTGTCATCCACAGTCAGAGCCACCCCGAAATGAGAATTATGGATCAGATAGTAATCCCATTCCTTAATTCGGAAAGGATTGGCCTGAATCTTATCCCTGTCGTATTTTTTTACCAGTGACAGGGCATATCCGGCCTGCGCCAGATTTCCGTATTCGTCCAGCAGATTCCCGGGTTCCAGTTTTTTCTGCATACAAAATCCCCCTTTCACACAGTCCTTTTATCCCAGTGCTACATCCAGAATCATCATGACTACAAATCCAACGGCAAATCCGATGGTCGCAATATTGGAATGATCTCCCTCACTGGCCTCAGGGATTAGCTCCTCCACCACCACGTATACCATGGCACCTGCTGCAAAAGACAGCAGATACGGAAGAACCGGTGTGATATAGGAAGCCAGAAGTATTGTCAAAAGCGCTCCGATAGGCTCCACGATTCCGGAGAGGGTTCCCATGGTAAAGGCCCGTGCTCTGGTATTTCCCTCACTTTTCAGCGGAAGGGATATGATGGCTCCCTCCGGGAAATTCTGGATGGCTATACCGATGGAGAGGGCAAAAGCTCCCATCATACTGATGTCTGAATTCTGCGCCAGCATACCGGCAAACACCACGCCCACTGCCATACCTTCCGGTATATTATGAAGGGTGACTGCCAGGACCAGCATGGTATTCTTCTTCAGACTGCATTTTTTTCCCTCCGGCTCGCTGCATCCCAGATGCAGATGGGGAATCAGGCGGTCCATGGCAAGCAGAAACAAAATTCCGAGTCCAAAGCCTACAGCCGCCGGTATGAAAGCCAGTTTTCCCATATGCTCCGACATATCCATGGAGGGAATGAGCAGCGACCACACGGAAGCGGCTATCATAACACCTGACGCAAATCCCAGAAGCATTTTCTGCACCAGGGGTTTGATCTCATTTTTCAGGAAGAACACACAGGCAGCTCCCAGTGTAGTTCCGGCAAAGGGAATTAAGATTCCCAGAAATGTATTCATATTTTATCACCTGCTTTTCTTTTATTCGTAGATTTGCCGATGTCTGTTTACGCAGCTCTGTTCTGCGGTTTATAGGATACCGGCAAATGTTAAAATTATTGTAGCATAATCCAGACTAATTTGCACTAATTTTGTTAAGTTTTCTGTTAGCTTCCATTCCTTTCCTAACGGTTCACACGCCGCTGTCCCGTCAGGTGTTTTCAGGACAAAAGCATAGAAACACCCGGGCAGCCGTACAGGGGAATATTCTTTACAGAAAAAGACCCTGTAAAGAAACAGCTGTGCGGCCGTTCTCTTTTACAGGGTCTGCGTCTGTAACCTTTGAAATCTGTAACCTTTAGCTTATAAAGCCAGTGATTTCCCCAGTTTTCTGCAGGCTTCTTTTTCATCATCACCGGGTTCCTCGCTGCAGATCACGCTGTCGCAGACAAGCTCTGCGCCGTCCTTTCTGCATTTTTCCTCCCAGGTGCGCATCCATTCTCCATCACCCCAGCCGTAAGAGCCAAACAAAGCGATTTTCCTGCCTTTCAGCTTTGGTTCACAGTCCGTAAATAAAGGTTCAAATTCTGTATCCTCAAGCTCCTCATCTCCCATGGACGGGCATCCGAAGGCCACTGCGTCAAATTCATCCATTTTCTCTGCGCTGAATGTTTCAGGAGTGAAAGAAAAGGCCTCCGCCCCTGCTTCTTTTGCACCTTCTGTCACCGCCTCAGCCATCATCTCGGTATTTCCGGTTCCGCTCCAGTATACAACTGCTATTTTACTCATGATAATATCCTCCATATCGCATCATCTTGGGCAGAAGCTTTTTATGCCGCCACTGCCAGTTTCCAGACAGGTTTTCCCTGCTGCCACAGCCTGAGATAGATTTCCCTGCATTTCCGGAATCTCTCAAACAGCTTCATGGTCTCACACTCGTTGCAGTACACTTTCCAGCAGCCTGCACATTTGCTGTTTTTCCCGGCGTTTTCAATAAATCCTTTCACATCGCCTAAGGGATATCCCAAAAACAGGCCTATCTCGTGAGGGAAGTTCCCACCTTTCTCAAGCCGCATGTGCAGCCGTTCAATTGCCTGGTCAACGTCAGTATTCTCATATCCGTATGTTTGTAAAAATTCTGCCACACCGGGTTTTGTCAGATCTTCTTTCAGCTTCTGCCTTCTGTAGACGTAAATCAGCGCTGTCCCTTCCCGTTTTCTCACCACGGAAAGGGAGATTCCTTTCTCGGCAAACTGTTGTTTCAGGCTTTTAAGCTGGCCATCCAGCTCCTTCCAGGAAGCATAAGGCATATTAAAAAGATTTGCCGTCTTGATGGATGCCAGCGTCGGTGAACAATGTTCTACCAGATAACGTTCCAGCATATGGTTTTATTCCTTTCCTGCATATTCTTCTAAGACATTGTGCAGGGCCGCGGCACTGCTCGTGTGCACCCTGGCCACCGGAATCTGATTCTTCTTTGCCTCCTGAAGAGCGCTCACCACCATTTTATGGGAAACCGTGTTGGTGAACAGGATCATCAAATCCGGACAGCCCAGTTTTTTCTTCAGGGCGCCTTTTTCCTTGGCAAAAACCTTGGCCTTACAGCCATGGCACTTACAGATAGTTTCATACTGACAGACCATTCTCTCATTTCCGCCTACAATGACAATACTCATGGGCAAATTCTCCTTTTTTCAGTTAGTTGTATCTAACTCATAGTTTTTATTAGAGCGGATGCAACTGCGTACATCCGCTGATTGGGTTGTGTATGTTTATGTGGAGTGGTGTTTCTTTTAGTTAGCTACAGCTAACTTATGTCATATACTATACACAGTTTCATAGCGTGTGTCAAGAAGATTTGTGAAAAAGATTGCCGTCTTGTATCCGCCACTGCCCGCCTGTGCATAACCGCCTAAATTTCAAATGTCTCCAGATCTTCCGGTACGAAAAGATTTCCGCTGTAGTATTCCCTGCCCTCCTCTGTATAGAGGCGTTTTCTGTCAGCCAGGTTTCTGTCCTCCGTGTGGTACAGGATGAGATTCGGCACCTCCAGTTCCCGGGCGGTTATGCAGGCGTCTTTTGCCGTGCTGTGGTGTTTTTCATAAGGTTTGAAAATATCCCTCTGTGCGTAGAGGCAAAACGCCTCATGCATGAGCCAGTCGCTGCCTTTTATAAATTCCTCATCTTTTTCGTTATAAGGTTCATCTCCGGCGCAGGTCAGTCTGATACCCTCTTTTGTTTTCAGAGTGAATCCGAATTGTTTTGCCTTGGTGGAAAAAATATCAAAAAATACAGTCTCGCATCCCAGAATCTCTGCCCGGCTTCCGTGTTCCACTGTGACAAAACGGATGCGTTCTCCCAGATGCCTGGTTACTTTCTTCTGTATGGTCATTTCCGTGATGGTGGTGAGAATCCGCTTCAAGTCCTCATGACAGTAGATCCGCAGTTCTCCCTCATACTTTCCCTGCTCTATGGCTGTGCCAATCATGCGTATCATCCACACAACTCCCAGAAGATGGTCCACGTGTTCATGGGTTACAAAAATATCATGTATATCTGTAACCGGAATCTCTGCCGCTTTCAGTCTTTCCAGAATTCCGTTACCGCCTCCTGCATCTACCAGAAAGTGCCGGTTTCCCTCAGTAAGGGCAAAACAGGTATTGTAGCATTTTGTCACCGTAGCATGACCGGTGCCCAGCATTGTAAGTTTCATATGTAACCTCCCTTTGTAAAAACAATGTATCCTTAAATATCATAGACAGTTTTCCGAAGAAAATCAATTTCTTTCTCTGCTTTTTTCTTTTATCCTCTCATTTCTGTCTCTTATGATGTCTCTCTTGACTCTTTGATTTCGATTCTCTATAGTAACAGTAAAAGTAGCTGTGAAGGGGGCTGTTTCATGAAAATCAAATTACCGGTTACACTTTACCAGCGTATTTTAAGCATATTGTCCTTCCTGCTTCTGGCCGGACAGATCTTATGTCTTATTCTGCGCTGGAATCATTTGCCTGATGAGATTCCCACCCATTTTGGATTGAGTGGACAGGCGGATGCCTACGGTTCCAAAGGGTCTGTGATCCTTCTGCCGGTCATAAGTATTTTAATCTATCTGCTGATGATATTTGTGGAAAAATTTCCCGAACTCTGGAATGTGCCCGGTCATGTGACGCCTGAGAACATCGGATGGATCTATGGAAATGTAAAAAGTATGCTTGTCTCCGAAAAGTTCGGTGTCTGTTTTATCTTCTTCTATATAAATTACTGCACCGTATTCTGCCGCGATATAGGGGCGTGGTTCCTGCCTGTATCGATGCTCTATCTTGCAGGCACTATGATTTTCTTTCTCCGGAGAGCCGTACATTTTAAATAGCTTCTTCTTCCCTGCCAAAACGCGCATAAAAGAGGCACACAAACGCATCTTACTGCCTCTGTGTGCCTCTTATCACTTATCTCATAGCATCAACAGCCGCCCTCTCAATAGCCAGTCCTTTCTGATACCGTTTGATAAATTTATTAAATCCGGCCACATCTGCCGGGTCGGGAGCCATCTCGCTTCCCGTTTCTCCTGCAAATACTTTATTGGTCAGATACTCATCCAGAGTTTCATTCTCCTCTTTGTGGACCATATAGGAAGCCAGCAGGGCAATTCCCCAGGCTCCGCCTTCTCCTGCAGTCTCCATAACAGACACCGGAACGTCAATGGCTCCTGCCATGATCTTCTGTCCCACGCCCTTTGTCTTGAACAGACCGCCGTGACCCAGAATCTTGTCCAGTTTCACGCCTTCATCTTTTAACAGAATATCAAGACCTGTCTTCAAAGCGCCAAGGGCTGTGAACAGGTGTACTCTCATAAAGTTAGCCAGATTGAATCTGCTCTCCGGCATACGGGCAAAGAGGGGACGTCCCTCCTCAAATCCGGTGATGTGCTCCCCTGAGAAATAGTTGTAAGCCAGCAGGCCGCCGCAGTCATCATCTCCCTCAAGAGCTTTGTTATACAGGGTTTTGAACAGCTTATCCATGTCCACTTCCACCCCGAATGCCTCTGCGAATTCCTTGAACAGGGATACCCAGGCATTCAGATCAGAGGTGCAGTTGTTGCAGTGCACCATTGCCACGTGATTGCCGGTGGGTGTTGTCACCATATCAATCTCCTTGTATACCCTGGAAAGCTCCTTTTCCAAAACGACCATGGCAAATACAGATGTTCCGGCAGAAACATTACCTGTACGTTTTGCGATGCTGTTCGTTGCAGTCATACCGGTACCGGCATCTCCCTCCGGAGGACAAACCGGAATACCTGCCTGCAGATTTCCGCTCACATCCAGAAGTTTTGCGCCCTCCTCTGTTAAAGCACCGGCATCCTGGCCTGCACTTAATACTTTCGGAAGGATTTCTCTCAGTTTCCAGGGATATTTTTTATCAGCGACAAGGGCGTCAAACTGCTCTATCATGCGGGCATTAAAATCTCCTGTGTTCATGTCAATAGGGAACATACCGGAGGCCTCGCCTACGCCCAGCACCTTCTGTCCAGTCAGTTTCCAGTGGATGTATCCGGCCAGTGTTGTCTGGAATTTGATTTTTGCCACATGCTCCTCCTGGTTCAGGACAGCCTGGTACAGATGGGCAATACTCCACCTCTGGGGAATATTAAAATTAAATACTTCTGTCAGCTTATCCGAAGCTTCCTCCGTCATGGTGTTTCTCCATGTACGGAACGGTACCAGCAGTTCATCCTTCTCGTCAAATACCATATAGCCGTGCATCATGGCACTGAAACCCACAGCGCCCAGTTTTGTGATGACAGCGCCGTATTTTTCCTTTACATCCTCCGCCATTTTGGCATAGCTGTCCTGCAGTCCTTTCCAGATGTCCTCCAGGGTGTAGGTCCAGATATTATTTTCCAGACGGTTTTCCCAGTCATGGCTTCCGGATGCGATGGGGGCGTTGTCTTCGCCGATCAGCACTGCCTTGATGCGGGTAGAACCAAATTCAATCCCCAGAACCGCGTTGCCGCTTTCAATTACACTTTTTGCCTTTTCCAAATCAAAACCCATGAAATCTTACCTCCGATATATTTTTATTTCTGTCCGTAGTAGGCATTTGCACCGTGTTTTCTGTAATAATGCTTGTCCTGCAGTTCCTGGGGAGCCGGCTGTACCTGCGGGTTGATGGTCTCGCAGCGGGCTGCCATCTTGGCAACTTCCTCCAGAACGACTGCATTGTGGACTGCTTCGTGTCCGTCTTTGCCCCAGGTAAAGGGTCCATGGTTCTTGCACAGGACTGCAGGAACCGCTTCATAGTCCCTGTCCTGGAAATATTCCGCAATGAGAAGGCCCGTGTTCTTCTCATACGCCCCGTCAATCTCCTCTTTTGTCAGGCATCTGACGCAGGGAATCTCCCCATACATATAGTCTGCATGGGTGGTGCCGTAGCAGGGAATGCCTCTTCCCGCCTGTGCCCAGCTTGTAGCCCAGGAAGAATGTGTATGTACGATTCCGCCGATGTTTGGAAATGCCTTGTACAGCTCAACATGTGTGGGTGTATCGGAGGATGGATTATATTTCCCCTCAATTTTGTTACCGTTTAAATCCATGATCACCATGTCTTCCGGTGTCAGTTTATCATAATCCACACCGCTTGGTTTGATGGCAAAATAACCGGTACTGCGGTCAATCTGGCTTACATTTCCCCAGGTAAAGGTTACCAGTCCGTATTTTGGCAGCAGCATATTTGCCTCGTATACCGCTTTTTTCAGTTCTTCCAACATAATTTATCTCCTCGCTTCCGCTTTTATTTTTTTCAGTCTCTTCATCACATCGTTGCCGCCCCGCCCGAAATAGTCGTGCAGGATCTTAAATTCATGATACAGCTTTTCATAAGCTGCCGCATGTTCCTGGTCCGGCCTGTAGGTTCTCTCCTCCACGCGTCCCATGGCTTTGGCTGCTTCAAAGATGGTATCATAACCGCCCTTCTCCCTTCCTGCCGCCACGGCGCCGAACATGGCTGAGCCAAGGGCCGGAGACTGGTCAGAGGCACCGATGAAAATCTCCCGGTTAGTCACATCCGCATAAATCTGCATCATCATGGCATTTTTCTTGGAAATGCCTCCGCAGGCGTAAAGTTCCTCCACCGGTACACCTGCCTGCTCAAAATTATCAATAATGGTGCGCATGCCGTAGGCTGTGGCCTCGATCAATGCCCTGTAGATTTCCTCCGGTTTTGTGGTCAGTGTCAGGCCCAGGATCATGCCTGTCAGGTCCGCGTCCACCAGAACGGAGCGGTTGCCGTTCCACCAGTCCAGGGCAATCAGGCCGCTCTCTCCGACCTTCAGCCGGGATGCCTTCTCAGTGAGCAGCTCGTGGATATTCATGTCCCTTTGTTCTGCTTCCCTGACATATCCCGCGGGCACACAGTTTTTCACAAACCACTCAAAATGGTCCCCCACACAGGGCTGTCCAGCCTCATATCCATAGAGGCCCGGGAGAACGCCGTCCTCCACAACGCCGCAGATTCCGGGAACCATTTTCTCCTCCCTGCTGCACATAATGCCGCAGGTGGAAGTGCCCATGATCATCAGAAGCTTATTCGGCTCTGTGATTCCCACAGCCGGCAGAGACACATGGGCATCCACATTGGCTGTCCCCACTGCCATGCCCTCTTTGAGACCCAGGCGCTCTGCCATCTCTCTTGTCAGCTCACCCGCTTTTGCCCCCTGGGGATAGACCTCTGCCCCTAGCTTCTCCTGGGCCACATGCTCCAGGCGCGCATCCAGTGCTTTGAAAAATGCGGGGGAAGGATACCCCTCCTTTTTATTCCAGAAAGCCTTGTACCCGGCTGCGCATCCGCTGCGCTTTTCCTGCCCGGTCAGCCTTAAGACCACCCAGTCCGCAGCCTCCACGAACCGGTCTGCCTCTTCATAGACCTCCGGTGCCTCTTTCAGGATTTCCATGAGCTTTGGGATCATCCATTCTGAGGAAACCTTTCCGCCGTATCGTGAGAGGAATGTCTCGCCCCGTTCCTTCGCAATACGGGTGCAGATATTGGCCTCCTCCTGCGCCGCGTGGTGTTTCCACAGTTTCAGCCATGCGTGGGGAACATGCTCCCACTCCTTCTGTATACAGAGAGGGGTGCCCTCCTTGTCCACCGGCATGACAGTACAAGCGGTAAAGTCTATGGACAGACCTATGATATCCTCAGGTTTCACCCTGCTTTCCCTAAGAACAGCAGGTATGGTCATATCCAGCACCTCTAGATAATCCAGGGGATGCTGAAGAGCCCAGTCCGGGGGCAGTCTGGTTCCGTCCGGCAGGTATTCCTCCATCACTTTATGGGTGTAAGCTTTGGTGCTCTGTGCAATTACGGTTCCGTCAGATACATCCACCAGCACTGCCCTGCCGGACTGTGTGCCGTAATCCACACCGATTGCGTATTTTCTGTTCATCCGCCTTATCTCCTATTCATTCTCCGTATTCCTGTCTTTGGTAGAGCCCCGCACGATCAGCTCAGGCTGGATCAGACGGGGAATCCGGCTTTTTTCCTCCGGCACCTTACGGATTTTCTCAAGAAGCAGCTCCGCTGCCATCTCGCCCAGCTTTTCCTGGGGATGCGCAATGGTTGTCAACCCTACGGTCCCCTCCGCGATGACGGAGTTGTCATACCCTGTCACAGAAATATCTTCCGGCACCCGTTTCCCGTTCTTCTGCAGGGAACGGATGACCTCCAGCGCGATCTGGTCGTTATAGCATACAACTGCGTCCATCTCCACCTGCTGCTTCAGAAGGATCTCTATCATCTGCGCCGGCTTCATTTTCCGGTCCTCTGTGTGAAACCACACCACCATATCGGGATCATAGGACAGCCCGGCCTCCTGGAGTGCTTTTACATACCCCTTGTGCCGTTCTTTTCCCTGAAAATCGTCTGCCTTGAAGATACCCAGTATCCTACTGTGCCCCAGATCCAGCAGATGTTTCGTGACAAGATAACCGCCCCTGCAGTCATCCATGAGGATATGGGGCCTGTCCATCATCTGGGGGTATACCCCCTGGATAAATACATAGGGGATCTCATACTGGTCCAGCATTGCATACAAGTTCATGTGTCTGCAGAAAATCTGGCTCTTGCTGGGTTCAATGATCAGTCCCTCAATATCCTTGGTCAGAATATCCTCCAGGACACGCTCTTCCTTGGTCCGGCTGTTGGCTGTGTTCTTCAGGATGATGCTGTATCCGTTGGCTGTCATCACCTTGTCCATGCCCTGTATCAGGCGGGGAAAAATATAGTCGGATATGTAGGTTGTAACAACCGCGATATTCCTTGAATTCTTCATATGCCCCATGCGCTGGGAGCAGAAGGTTCCGCGGCCGTGTTCCGCCTCGATATAGCCTTCGTTTATGAGAATCGACAGGGCCTTGCGCACCGTATGGCGGCTGATCTGATAGCGGGCAGACAGTTCATTTTCCGAGGGCAGCTTCTCCCCCGGCTTGATTTCTCCGCTCAGTATGGACTGCTTTAATTCCTCCATGAGCACATAATATTTTGTCTTTCCGTTTTCGTTTGTCATATGCCCCTCCTTATGGTTTTCATTGTACAACTTGTATGGTTCTCTTCACAAGTTGTTTCCGTATAAAAATACCTTTTGCTGCACATGCGCGAAGTATGCTGCTTGGCACAGAGTGAACCGGAGCCGGTGCCGAAACTAAAAAGAGCCCGGTAAACCGGACTCAAATTTCAAACCACAACTGCCCGGGGCAGCGGATTTCTGTCAAAAATGTTCAAACATATGCTCCCTGATCTCACTGATGATCTGGTCCATCTCCTCCATCTCATCTCTTACCAATTGGATACCGCACTCCCTGCAGATGTCCTGAATGGCGGCAAACACCCATGGGTTTCTGGCTTTGATGCGCAGCATCCTGCCCTTGTTCTGCAGATAATCCACAAAGAAATCAAGAACAACATCAATCTCGGATTCCTCCGGATTCACCATCTTCATATCCAGAACCATCCCGGATGCATGGTCCAGGGTAACAAACAGAAGAGGGCTGATGGGGCGCTCATATTCTTCCATCTCTATGCCTGCATGGACGTAGGCAAAGTCAACCGATATCTCTGTCCCAACCTTGGGCCTTTTTTTCAGGCGCCTTCTCAGTACCTCGTCCTGAAGCTGAACCACCGGATATTCCCTCTCCACCATGGGAATGGACTCTGCAAACATATTCCACATCCCGGTTTTCTCATTGTAGGCCCGAAAGAGTATCTCCCCCTTATCCCAGTCTACAAAGATTTTTTCCTCTATCACGGCCCGCACAGCCATGAATAGATTCTGAAAGGTTCCCGTAAGCACCTCCACCTCCCTGGCATCCGGCGTACAGGGCACGAACCGGGGCACACAGGATTGGAAGAAAGGCCATTCCCCGCGTCCCCGAAACCGGAATCCCAGTTCTTTGATCATCTTTTTCTGGTCCGGGGGAACCTCTTCCCGGTCTCCGAAATAACAGGTAAGAGAATGCTGTTCCAGCATTGCATAATCGGGAGGAAGACCGGTCTCTTCCGTGGAAGCGATCATATCAAAATCCCTGAGCCCCTCCAGCCCTTCGTAGACACTGATTCCGTAACAGTTTCCGCCGCATCCCATAATACTTGCGAAAACAGGCTCCTCACTGTCCTTTAAAAATATAGCCACAAGCTGGGTATCCCAGAAATATTTCCACGGCTCCAGGGCCTTCAGATTACAGGTTACCTCATACAATTTCTCCCACTGCTTTGGCGATGCCTCTTCTCTCATACACGATCCTCCTCTTATCCTCCCGGCCCTTCTGTCTTACTTACTGGAACTCAGTCGTGGGATGGTATATACTGGCGTATCCTGCCGCAGAATTCCCCGAAGTTCTGGGTCTGCAGAATCACCTTGCCCGGTCCGGTCAGCTTTGTGAGGAACAGTCCTTCACCGCCCAGAAAAATGTTCATGCCGCCTTTTACCATCTCGATCTCATACTGCACACTGCCCTCAAAGGCCACCACATTTCCGGTATCCACCTTGATCACTTCTCCCGGAAGAAGTTCTTTCTCCACTTTATTACCGTCCACTTCCAAAAATACCATGCCGTTCCCCTGCATCTCCTGAAGGATAAATCCCTCACCGCCAAAGAATCCGGAAGATACCTTCTTTGTAAATGCCACTTTTGTCTCCACTGCGCTTTCCGCACAGAGAAAAGATCCTTTCTGGCAGTAAAATCCTCTGTATTCCCTTAAGTCCACCGGGACGATCTCTCCGGGTACGGTTGAAGAAAACGCAACCATGGCACCGTCCATCTCCGCCTGGTAACTTGTCATGAAAAAGGATTCCCCGGAAAACATACGGCCCAGGCCGCGCATAAAACCGCCTCTGGCATTGGTGCTCATGCTGATGCCGTCACTCATCCAGCACATACCTCCGGTCTGTGTATAGATACTCTCTCCTCTGTTCAGCAGCACTTCCACTGCCGGCATAACACTGCCCTCCAGCTTATATCTCATAATACATACGCCTCCTTTTCTTTCCTTACTCTCTCAGCCAGTTTCGGCTGTATCTCCGGATAAGTCAGAGCCTCCGGCAGACTGTCGAAAAAGCCGATCTGTTCAATCTCGCTTTCGATTTTCCCGAAAGAAGTGATCTCAGCATAGAACAGCATTCCGTAAGTCTCCTCCCCCGTATCATTGACCCGGTTTCGGCCTGTGACAGAATAGACAGACACCGGCTTCAAGGTAAATGTCTCTGCACCTGTCTCCTCCTTAAGCTCCCTTGCCGCAGTCTCTTCTATGGTCTCTCCCGGCTCCCTGTGACCGCCCGGAATCTCATAAGTCCGGCGTTCCCTGTGTTTGACCAGGACCATTTTCTCTCCTGCTACGGCGTAGATCACCGCGAATTTTAAAAGCCGGTCCTCGGCCTCACTGTAAAACTTTACCTCCAGCACAAAAGCTTCCCCCCTTCAGCGCCCTGGCTTTTAAACCGCACCGCTTTGCCGCCTCAGATTTGATACAGAAATACATAATCATCCATATAAAATCTATTGCCGATATCATTTTTCTCTTCCCGCAGAAGCTGAAATCCCATATGCCTGTAGACAGCTGCTGCCGGATTCTTTTTATTTACATTCAGAAAAATTTTTCCATATCCCGCCTCAACTGCCTTTTCCTTTACAAAATCAAACATCCGGCCCGCATATCCTCTGCCTCTTGCACTGCTTTTCAGATAGAATTTGCTCAGATAAAGCATTCCGTCCCTGGGATAAAAGGCCAGAAATCCCACATCCCCGGATGCGTCCTTTACCATATAATATGTGTATCCGTTTTCAAGCTGTCCTTTTATGGCGGGAACCGTCTGGAATAAATGTATCATATAATCATTTTGTTCTGCCCCGATCATGGGGTCGAACACTTCCTTTACCACAGAGGACGCCAGTTGTGACAATTCCTCCACCCGCCTGCCATCCTGTAAGGTTATCTGTTCAAACAGGAGTTCTTTCTTTCCTGTATATCGCATAAGATATTCCGTTTCCCCGGTTTCCGCATCGGTGTCTGACTCCCGGAGGAGAAAACCGTATTTTTTATAAAAACGGACCGCATTTTCATTCTTTTCATACACTCTGAGCGACAGCTCCTCATGGCGCCTGCATGCTTCCTTTAAAAGCGCTGTGCCGATTCCCTGTCCCTGCTTCTCTATCCGGACAAAAAGACCCGCAAGGAAGTCCTCCTGCATGCCGATAAAACCCGCAATCTGCTCCTCAACCTCACACACAAGGATTTCCGCCTTCAAAAGCTCCCGGCTCACATACTCATAATTTTCTTCCCAATAGGAAGAAGGGATAAAGCTGTGCGCCCGGCAGTTGGCCTGCAGCCAGATTTCCATTAACGCCTGTATGTCTTTGGGGGTAAACTCCCTGATCACGAATGCCATATCCTTCCACTGCTCCTTTTCCCTTTGCAGGGTGTACCCCGCCTTACTTTATCCGCCTATCGGTCCGCCCGGAAATTTCTGCCCACATAGCGGAAAACTTTTCTTCTGTATTCCCTGTATTCCCTGCCAAACACCTTTTCCAGATATTTTTCTTCCTGCCGGATCTGCAGATGCAGGGTAAAAATAGCAAAGCAGGTAAATGCCAGCAGCGGAATATTGAAAAACATAAGTAAAATGCCGATATACGTCAGATCAAATCCGCAGAACGCAGGATTTCTGCTGACAGAATAGATTCCCTCTGACACCATTTTTGTTCTGCCGTGCTCCGGAATGCCTGCACGCCAGCTGTCGCGCATGGTATATACGGAAAGTGCAAATACCATAACACCTGCTGTGGCAATAATCAGACCCGCGATCCGCACATTTTCAGATGCCTGATTAATTCCCCAAAAGATAGATACCAATTCATAAACAGGTACGCCGATGGTTGCTATTTTCATGATGAACTCTATGTATAGAAGCTCCTCTGCTTTGTCCCCCTTAGCAATCTGGTTCGTCCTGATCCCTTTCTTTTTCTGACCCAGCATTTTGCCGAAATAGATGCCATAAAATACAAGCATGATAACAATGCTGCCTGACTGAAACTTGTCCATTTGTGGTATCTCCTCTGTTATGTTATTGTCCGAATCCACTTTCTGTCCTGTTACAAACATAGCTGAATTCTTTCAATACAGTATACCCTACATGCTCCGGGATTGCAATTGTTAGTTGCTGTCCGCGGCTGCCGGTCATTTCCGGGCTTTTATAACACACAGCCAACCGGCCGAAACAGCGTCCGGCCGGTCTCTTCTTATCGCTACAGCTCCATGAAATCTGAAAGCTCTATCTGACTGGCTGTATTTTTCTCTTCAAATGTGTGCAGCCATGCAAAAATCCTGTTTATGCTGCACTCCAGACCATTTTCCCTGCAGATCTGGTAAAAGACGGACATCAGCTTTTTCCCGCTGGGGCTGTCCACCTCATAGGCATTTCCGTAGTTTTCTATATATTTCCTGCGAAGTCCCGGAAAATGCTGCTCCAGCTTCTCATAAAAATACTGCCTGTCCCCATCCCGCAGGGTAACGCCCATGCCAAAATTCAGGACACCGTACACCTTTGCTCTGACCGCGTAATCCATAACACCCCTTATGTTTTCTTCTGTGTCATTGATAAAGGGCAGAATCGGGCAAAGCCAGACAACCGTGGGAATCCCCTCGTCCCGAAGGATATCCAGCACCTCTGCCCGCCGTTTTGTGGTGCACACATTGGGTTCCAGAATACGGCACAGCTCCTCATCTGCTGTGGTCAGCGTCATCTGCACCACGCATTTTGTCTTCTCATTGATCTTCTTCAGCAGATCCAAATCCCGCAGCACCAGATCGGATTTCGTCTGCAGCACTGCGCCGAATCCGTAGTGTTCAATCAATTCCAGGCATTTTCTGGTCAGGCAGAGTTCCTTTTCCAGCGGCAGATAGGGGTCGGTCATGGCACCTGTGCCGATCATACATTTCTTCCGTCTGCTTCTCAGGGCTGCTTCCAAAAGCTGCGGAGCATTTATTTTCACCTCTATATCCTCAAACGGATGCTTCATTCCATAGCATGTGCTCCTGGAATCGCAGTAAATACAGCCATGGCTGCAGCCGCGGTACAGATTCATGCCGTTCTGGGCAGACAAAATGGATTTTGCATTTACCTTATGCATATCTCCTCCTATGACGCGGCGAACCGGTAACCGGCCTGTTTCAGACACTCTACGGCCTTTTGGAAATTTTCCTCTTTTGTGAGGATATAGTCCGTATTATAAGTGGAGACTGCAAAGATACCTATATGATTCTCCGCCAGAACAGCGGAAATTGCGGACAGGATGCCTATGAGGGAAAAATCAAGAACCCCCTGGATCCGAAACGCCCTCCAGCCGTCATCGCGTTCCAGTGCGTCTTTTGGCACATGTTTCGCAGCACATACAAGTGAAAGCTCTTCGTCTGTCCTGCCGATAAAACAAAAGCCGTCTTTCAGCAGATCCGGCGAAAATTCCTTTATTTTACAGACGGAAAAATCCTGGTCAATGATTTTAAGCTCCATTTCTATTGTCCTCCTGCTTTTAAGCTGCGCTCCAATAATTCCGGTCCGGTTTGAAAAGCACCGGTGACTTCTCTGTACAGACTTTTATAAAATGCCTCTGCCGCGGCTTTTCGCTCCCCGGCAATTTCACGGCCTCTTTTCGTATAGAGTTTTTCATGGATATTACATAGTTTATGTCTGTATTCATGAAAAAAGGAATCAGCTGACTCCTCCTCCCCATCGGCGATGCGTCCGTCAGGCAGACGCGTGTATATGGGTTCGGATGCATGGCCGCCATACTGAAGCGTTCTGGCAACGCCCACCGCGCCGGTAACGTCTATTTTATCCGCGTCAAACAGGATTTTTGCCTCTGTGCTGTCCGGCTGATTCCCCTTTCCTTTTCTGAACCGATGTGCCAGTATGCAGTGTTCCACCTTCGCAGTATAATCTTTGTCAAAACCCTGTTCCGTCAGATATCTTACGGCCATTGCCGCCCCGGCCTTAGCATGACAGACTTTTTTATTTTCAAACTGCGCTTTCCTGCCAATATCGTGCAGGAGACAGGCACATATCAAAACATCGTAATCCACGTCTTTTTCATGATCCGCAATATCCAGCGCGGTATACAGGACCCGGTAAATATGCTCCATATCGTGGGCACTGTCCTGCATACAGGATTTCATATAAGCTTCAAGCTGTTCATATGTCTTTTTCGTCATCTCTGTTTCCATTCCTCCCTGAGCAGACCATATTCATAAGTATCTTTCCAGATTGGATTTCCCGCCTCATCACAGAAAAAGTATACATTCTGCTTCAATTCCCCTTCCCTGCGCATGCCAAGGCGCTCCATCAGCCGCCAGGATGCCGTATTTTCCGGGTCACACATGGCTGTCACCCGCCTGACATCCCATTCCCTGAAGGCCAGGTCAAGCAGTGCCCACGCACTCTCATACGCATATCCCTGTTTCCAGTACCTGCGGTTAAACACATACCCCAGCTCCCAGGTATTAAGGTCACCTTTGTCGAAATACAAATTTCCAATTAGCGTTCCATTCTTTTTGCAGACCGCCCAAAAGCTTTTATCCTCCGCTCTTCTGACTGCCTCGGCCCTGACCTCCTCCATACTCATGGGGTGATACGGCTCATAACGCACTACTTCCGCATCCGAAAGATATTCGTACAATGCTGGTTCATCCTCTGCCCGAAACGGCCTTATGATCAATCGTTCTGTCTCTATCTGCATCTGTTCTCCTTTTTTCATCCTGTGCTTAGAGCATATTTGAAAATTCATTCCGACAATCTGCGCGCCCCAGGCTTTACATTCCGAACATTTTCTTCTTTAACTCAATGCCTGCCAGTTCTGCCAGCCGGATGATCCCCTCCTCCGCCAGCGTCACGGTGGACTCCACATGGATAAAATCCGTCACACTGTAATCAAATAATATATTTCCCTGGGCCGGAAACTCCTCATCCCCGTCCCAGAACAGATACTGCATGGGGATACAGGAAAACGCATGGACGATATATCCTGCATCGCCCTGCCGTACAGGCTGTCCGCCCATCTTTTCGGCTGCACGCCTGAGCTTTTCTGTTTTCCCTTCAAAGGTCATGGCAAAAGGTTTCAGTATGTTGCTCTCAAAAGCCGGCGCAAAGGGTCCCGCGTTTCTCACGTCCCTGAAGGGCACCCAGCGCTCTTGGAGGCTGACATTCTCTTTGGAATACCAGAACAGATTGTAAATATTCATTTTCGTTCCGTTGCGCAGAGGAATGTCATCCTCCATTGCTCTGATATATCCTTCTTTTCTGTGGATTCCGTACTTTTTTCCGAAATGGACAATGGTCAGATATTCTCCCTCAGCCTTTATTTCCGGCAGCTTTCTCATCAATATCTCCTGGTCCATCTGCAGAAATTTTTCTCTCCAGTCTTCGCAGAGCTTATCATAATTGGACTGCTGTGTCTTCTGCATATTATTTCTCCTTTCTGTCCTGTTTCTCCGGGGCAGACGGCAATCTGCCGGTTTCCTTTTTCTCATTATAACGGATTCTGTGGATGATTACAATCAAATCCCGGTGCGCCTTTACCTCGCCCTAAATACCGGAAAAAGACTGCCGGCAGCCTCACCTTTTGAAAGCGCAGCACGCTAAAAAGCGCATACCCCCTATTCTTTGGGAGGTACACGCCCTTTTTCAGTTAAAACATTTTACAAGATCACATCATCGGATCAAGCTCCAGAGCCGGATGTCCCTTCTCTGTTAAGAATGTAATTAATTCTTCCGGATCTGTTGCGATGGTCTCATCACCAACCATGTCTGTGAAGTTGTCGATACCGTATAATTCTTTTG